>CALEDY010000127.1 GCA_937949355.1 uncultured Collinsella sp.
AAAGCACCTGCATGGGGTCATCGACTGTATGGTCGAGGTTTGGATTTCACCTGTAGCCTTTCTCTTGACCCTCATTAACCGCAGTAACTATAGCATCAGCATTGCGCTGCAGCACCGAATTTATGCGCTGCACATTGCAGGCATACCAAACGTTGACGTATCCGTGACACAGTCGTTTAAGAACGTCCCCGATGGCTACTCCGTGGTGTCGTCGTCCTCGGCGAGTTGGGGGAATACGGCGTTTTTGGGCATGGTGACCTTCGTGAGCGAGGTGAGCTTTTTGCTGAGCGACGTGTCCGTCTTGACCAGGTCGCCGAGCGTCACGATCTTGTAGCCGTCGGCAACAAGGCCATCGATAATCTGCGGCAGCGCCTCGAGTGTCTGCTCAGCGCACTCGTCGCTATCGGTGAGCAGCACAATGTTGCCCGGCGTCGCCGAGTCGAGCACCGTCGAGACCTGCTCGTCGGCACCATTGAGCAACCAGTCGCCCGAGTCGATATTCCACGAGACCACGGCAGACACCAGGTCCATCGAGTCAATCCAATTTTGCTCGTCAAAGGCGGCGTAGGGGGCGCGCAACAGCATCGTCTTGACGCCGGTTGCCGACTTGATGGCGTCGGTTCCCCTCGAGATCTGCTTGCGCACCGTCTCGCGATCCTCGCCCTTGAGCGAATCATCGCTGTAACTGTTGGAGCCGATCTCGCACCCGGCATCGACAATCGCTTTGGCAGTAGCGGGCGAGGCTTCCGCGGCATCGCCCGAAAGGAAGAACGTCGCCGTGACGCCCTTTTCCTTGAGCACCTGCAAGATCTGCTTGGTCGCGCCGCTCGGACCCTCGTCAAACGTCAGGGCCACGTACTTTTCATTGCCCTTGGGCGCCACGCTTGCGCACTCGACTACGCAGTCGGTAGCGGGCACGACCTCGCCGCGGTCCTGCGTCTTGCCCGATTGCTCACCGACCCACACCTCGGAGCGACCCTGAACGCCCCAGGTTTTGACATACTCAATAGCACCCGTGCCCTCGACCTTCAGCTTGGGCTCGATAGTCGTGGCCTGGACCTCGTGCTTCTCGTAGGTGTTGCGGCCGTCCTTGACCGTCACTTTCTCGCCACCCGTAAGCTCGCGACTATCCCATTTGCCCTGCTTCACGCGCTTGCCGTCAACCTTCACCGACAGCTTTTCGCCGCCATGGCGCTTGAGAACACTGTCGTCGACGGCCAGCAGGTCGCCAGCGTCGTACGTTTCGGTCAGGCTTTGATCGTCGATAAGATTCTGCAGCGTAGAACCCACGCGCACCGCGGTCTTTTGCCCGTTGAGCTCCACGTCCACGCTGCGGTTGACGTAGCCCACGACGGCAGCGATAAACAGCACGAGCGCGCAGCCCACGGCGATGAGCGCATAGGGCAGACGGGACGGCCGGCGCGGCGTGCGTCCGCTGCCAATGCGCGCGCTGCGGTCGCTAAACCCACGGCTATGGTTGAGGTACACCGCGCCGGGCTTACGGCGACGTCGACGCTGACCGCTGGGCAGCTGCCCCAGGTCGCGGCGAGCCGTCGGACGCGCACCGGAGCGCCCGTTTAAGTTGGATCCGTTTTGGCGCATGTGCCCTCCCCCATAAACACAGCGAGCCGGAGCAACATGTCTCCGGCTCGCCTCCCATCATTTGGTACGTCGCTATTTGCTAGCTTTTGACGAGCCCCCGCTCGCCTTTTGATATTCGTCCTTAAAGGCCTTGAACATGCCGCGCGTCTTGCCGAGCTGCTTGCCCAGCGCGCGACTTCCCTTGTCCACGGCGACCGATCCCTTGTCATCGAGCACCTTGGCGCCCTTTTTAACCTTATCGCCCACCACGACACTGGCCTCGGCAGCCTTGGCGGCCGCACCGCCCGAATACCCGAGCGACTTGACCTCGTCCGAGACGATCATCGCGCCGTCAGCGTAGCCGCGCAGCATCGTCGGCGGCACCTGTGTGTCACCAACAAGCACGCTCGAAGCGGCGCCGGCGGTCACATAGAACGCCTGCACAATGCCCGAGCGCGGCTTAAACTCAACGTCCGAGCAATAGCCCACGGCGTCGCCCGATTCCGTGCGCACGTCCATGCCGACCCAGATGATGCAATCGTCCAGGTTGATATCGAGGCGCTTGGCCGCGGCGGCATCGTAGGTGCCCTTGACGTCGTCGACCGCGACAGCGCCCTCGTAGACGCCAATGGCATCGAGCGCCACAAAGCGGTCGGGACGCTCGATCATGCCCGCGATATCGGACTGGCGGACCATAAAGCCCACCACGCGCGTGCCGCCCGGAGTAAAAACGGGAAAGTGAATCTTGCCGAGCTTTTTAGGGCTGCGCGGCGTGCCGTCCTTTTTGGTGCGCTTGTCTTCGGCAGGCTTGCGATAAACCTTGACGCCGACAAAATCCCCTGCGCGCATTATGCCTCGGTCGAGGGCTCCGTGGCCTCGGTATCGTCCTCGGTGGCGTTCTCGACCACGACGTCGGCAGCGGGCGTCACGTTGCCGCCCGAGATGGCGTCGTTGAGCTGCTCGCGCAGCTGGTCCATGCGCTCGCGGGCCAGGTCGACCTTGGCGCGCAGGTCATCGGTCTTGGCGTCGACCATCGGACCAAAGTCGTTGACCGCGGCACGAGCCTCCTCGGCACTGTGCTCGTAGGTGTCACGCATGTTGTCCCAGGCGTCGTTGGCGATATCGGCAGCCATGGCGCGGGTCTCGGCACCCGAGCGCGGAGCCAGGGCAACGCCGATGATAGCGCCGGCAGCAGCACCAAAGAGCGCACCGGAGACAAAGCTGAAAGTCTTTCCCATGATCATTCCTCTCCTGCGGGCACCTCGATGCCCACCGTTTGAATGCTGTCCATTATACCCGCAGCGCAACACTTGCCGTCCCGCTCATCTGCGTACGGTAAAAGCGCAGGTACATGACGGTAGTAAATGCGTGGACCTACTCCTGGGGCATGGCAGCCATGGCCATCGTGGCGGCCGGGTCCTCGCCGGCGCCGTCGACGAGCGGCAGGCCGCCCTCGTGTGCCGAGCCGGACGGAGCCGTTGCCGCGCCGCCAAAGACGGCAGCGGGGGCCTCGTGGTTCTCGGCGACCGCGCCCTCGGTATCGATTGCCATCTGCGGCTCGTCGTCAAAGCTGGGGACGCCCTGGGGCTCGGCGGAAACGGGCTCGGCGGCGGCATCGACAGCAGGCTCGGTGTCGGCGTCGACAGGAGCGTCGCCCTCGGCCGCATCCTCCGCCACGTCCTCGCCATTCGCGGCAGCGACGGCCTCGTGCGGATCTTTGCCCTCGGCCTCGGCGCGCATGCCCAGCACCAGGTTGCGCAGGCCCGCGACCGTGCCGTCCACATCGGGGGCCGGCTGGTCGGCGTGCAGGTACGCCCAATCCATCATAAAGGTCGCCGACGACAGCGCGCCAATGGCCAGCGCGTCGTCGGGGCACGAAAGCTCAACCTCAAAGACGCGCTCGTCATGCTCGCTCACGCGTGTGCGACCGCACGAGATGCTGCCGGCAAGACCGGTCTCGTTCATGAGCTCGACCGTCACGTGCTCCAGCAGGTGGCAAAGCTCGGTCTGGCCCATGCAATCCTGGAACTCGCGACCCGAATCGCCCAGGCACAGGTGCTTGGCAATCGCCGGCACCAGGTAGTACACGCGCGCTGTGGCCTCGATATCCTCCGAGGTCATGAGCGGCATGCCGGGGTTCACCAGCACGTGCGCGCAGATCTTGTCCTCGCTGACGGTGACCTTAAGGATGTTGAACAGGCCTGCCATAACTCTCCCTTACTCTTCCTTGCCCTACTCGTCGCCGTCGTGCGGGTCCGCAGAACCCGCGCCCGACGCCGTCGGCTTCTCTGCCGAGGACTCGGAATCCTTCTTATCGGTTTCGGCCGGAGCGATCACGCGAATGAGCGAGATGCGCTGGCCGCGCATCGACTGTACCTTGAACTTGTACCCTGCGACCTCAAACACCTCTCCGATGTCGGGCACTGAGTCGCAAAGCTCCAAAATCCAGCCGGCGATGGTCTCATAATCATCGCTTTCCTCGAGCGGCCAACCAAGCTCAATCGCGTCATCGCACGAAAAACGCCCATCGACGAGCCACTCGCGGCGCGAAAGGCGCGTGAGGTACTTGTTGTCGGGGTCGAACTCGTCCTCGATCTCACCGACGATCTCCTCGACGATATCCTCAATGGTGATGATGCCGGCCGTGCCGCCGTACTCGTCCACGACGACCACGATCTGGTCGTGCGAGGTCTGCATCTCGGACAGCAGCGGCAGGATGTCCTTGGTATCGGGCACAAAGGTGGCATCGCGCAGGTAATCGGCAATGGGCTGGTCGCCCTTGCCGTCGAGCGCGGGCTGGATCAGGTCCTTGATGTGCGCGATGCCCGCGACGTTGTCGGGGTCCTCGTGATAGACGGGGATGCGGCTAAAGCCGGTCTGGCGCATGGTGGACAGCACGTCAGCGACCGTCTCGTCGTCCTCGCACATGGTGGTGTCCACGCGCGGCACCATGACCTCGCGGGCAACGGTGTCGCCCAGGTCAAAGATCTCGTGGATCATGCGCTTTTCCTCGTCGAGCAGGTCGTCCTGCTCCGAGACCATGTACTTGATCTCTTCCTCCGAGACATTCTGGCGGTCATCGGCGCTCTTGATGCGCAGGATGCGGGCCAGGCCGTCAGAGCAAGCACCGGTCAGCCACACGAGCGGGCGGGCGATCTTTTGAAACACGGAGAGCGGTCCCACGACCTGTTTGGATACGCCCTCTGCGTTAGCAAGACCGATGCGCTTGGGCACGAGCTCGCCGATCACGATGGACACAAAGGCGACGGCGACGGTGATGATGACCGGCGCCAGGCCGCGCGCGATGGCGGAAAGCGGCGCGATGCCAAAGCTCATGAGCCACGTGGCGAGCGGGTCGGACAGGCTCGTCGAGGCGACGGCGGACGAGGCGAAGCCCACGAGCGTGATGGCGACCTGGATGGTGGCGAGCAGTTGGTCGGAATCGGCGGCAAGCTGAACGGCGCGCTCGGCGCGCTTATCGCCCTCCTCGGCATCGTGTTCCAACACGGCGCGCTTAGCCGTGGTGAGAGCCATCTCGGACATGGAGAAGTAGCCGTTGATAAGCGTCAGGACGAGCGTGGTAATAAGGGAGATGGTTATGTCCATCGGGAGTTTCTCGAACCTCCAAGATTCGGGACGTCAAGTTAAAACGTTGGTGGCGGATACGGCAATTGCGCCGGTCGCCCGCGCGAGCGGGGCCGTGGGCGCGGTCGCTAGATTACGAAGAGGATCACCGCCATGAACTGGAAGATGCTGCCAGCGAGCACCCACAAGTGGAAAACACTGTGCAGATAGCGCACGTTTTTGGCGATATAGAACGGCACGCCCACGGTATAGCACACGCCGCCAACGGCGAGCAGGGCAAGCGCCACGGGGTTGAGCAGCGACACGAGCTCGGGCAGCTTAAAGACGACGAGCCAGCCCATCAGCAGGTAGACCAGGCCGCTTACCCAGTGCGGCTGACGCTCGCGCAAAAAGCACTCGAGTGCGATGCCGATGATGGCGATGGCCCACACGGCAAAGAACAGCGCAGGGCCGCCGTCGTTTGCGAGCGTGATGAGGCAAAACGGGGTATAGCTGCCGGCTATGAGCAGGTAAATGCAGCTGTGGTCGATGATGCGAAACACGCGCTTGGCGCGAGCGGGCTGAATCGCGTGATAGAGCGTGGAGGCCAAGTATTCGAGGATGATACTGACACCATAGACAATCGCCGCGGCCATGTGGGCCGGGCCTCCGCCGCGCAGGGCAGCGAATACGATCAGGAGCACCAGGCCCGCGATACCCAGCAGGCAGCCGACACCATGGGTGACGGAGTTCATGATCTCCTCGCCCACCGTGTAGTGTGGAACGGCCGCGGTCTTGGGTCGCGGCTTGGAACTGTCGCTCGAATCGGACATGCCGGTTACATCCTCCAACGTAAAGAGTTCTCAACACTATATCAAAGCGTCTGGGTACGTGCGAAATTTGCACCATACGTGACCCTTTGTTTACCCATTCTTTGCCTGTTGACGCATCAACGGCGAACATCCATAATGCGCTTGTTTTAAATGTTGATGTATTAACATCTTATAGGAGAATACCGCATGGCTCAAAACGCACATTCCCATCGAAAGCTCAAGATAGCCGGCATCGTTGCGCTGGTGGTTGTCGTTGCGCTGCTCGGATTTGCCGGCAACTTCTTGTTTGACTTTGCCCTGAACCCCCAAGCGCCGTACACCATGAAGATGATGCAGGATAGCAAGAACGACAAAAAAGGTGAGCAGCCGGATGCCGAGGAAACCGAGGCGCGGACGTGGTTTAAAGAGAATCGCAAGAGCAGCAGCCTCACCGCAGATGACGGAATCGAGCTTGCCGCTTGGTATTTTGCTGCGTCAGAGAGCACGCACGACTACGCCGTCTGCCTGCATGGATATACCAACGAGCCCATCGGTATGGCCCGATACGCCAAACGATTCCATGACCGCGGCATGAACGTACTCGCACCCGCCGCCCGTGCCCACGAGCGCTCCGGCGGCGACTATATCGGCATGGGCTGGCCCGAGCGCCTCGACATCGTCGCATGGATCAATCAAATCGTTCAGGCTGACCCCGAGGCGCGCATCCTGGTCTTTGGCGAGTCGATGGGCGCGGCAACCGCCATGAACGTCGCGGGGGAATCTCTGCCCGCAAACGTGAAATGCATTATCGAGGACTGCGGCTATACGAGTGTTTGGGACGAGTTTTCTCTGCAGCTCAAGGACGTGTTCGGCCTGCCCAGCTTTCCCTTGCTCGATGTAGCAAACTTGGTGTGCAACGTGCGCGCAGGCTACGACTTTCATAAGGCGAGCAGTGTGGAGCAACTCAAACACGCGACGGTTCCCATGCTGTTTATCCACGGCGACCAGGACACCTTTGTGCCGTACGACATGCTCGACCAAAACTACGACGCGTGCGCCAGCAAGGTCAAGCAGAAGCTCACCATCCATGGCGCCACCCACGCCAAGAGTGCGCAAGTTGACCCCGAGCTCTACTGGAACACAGTCGACAACTTCCTCGACGAGTATTTTTAGGTAAAAAGCAACGTCTGGGGCTTTATCTGGCCCCCTATTTTCGGAAGTATGCGGCAAAATCTGGAACTGCCGACCAGACCGCAGTTTTACCAACAATTTATCAGGGGTTTTGTTGCCAAAAAACGTCGTGTGCTCGGCAGTCTCAGAATTTGCCGCATACTTCCGAAAAACTGCCTGCGAGCACCGTGCTCACAGGCAGTTTTTGCTAACGTTGCGCTACAAAAGCGCTTGTTTTGTCCAATAGTCAGGCGTTACTTGACCTCGATGAGCTCGTACTTGCTCGTGCCCAGGCCGATCTTCTCGGCATGCGCGATGCACGCGCGCCAGTCGGTATCGGGATGCGTGATGCAGAAGGGGTCGTGCGCCTGCTCGCCCTCCAGATGCTCGTGGTTGTGCTCCATCTTGGCCGCGCTATCGGTGAGCTCGGTGTTGGGCAGCGGCTCGGACGCCATGACGGCATCGGCGCAGGCCTGGTCGATGGCGACCGGGTCGAAGCTCGCGAACATGCCGATATCGTTGACGATGGGCGTGTCGTTTTCGGGATGGCAATCGCAGTTGGGGCTGATATCCATGGCAAGCGAAATATGGAAGCTCGGGCGTCCGTCGACAACGGCCTTCGTATACTCGGCGATCTTGTAGTTGAGCACGTCGGCCGCGGCGTCATAGCCGGGCTTGATGGCGTCCTGGTTGCACACGCCGATGCAGCGGCCGCAGCCCACGCAGCGATCGTGGTCGATAGCGGCGACGTGAACCGTGCGGGTGTTGCCGTTGGCAAGCTCGCGCTCGCGGGTGTCGTCGAACGAGATAGCGTCGTGAGCGCAGATCTTTTCGCAGGCACGGCAGCCAACGCAGTGCTCGGTCGCGACGTTCGGCTTGCCGGCGGCATGCTGCTCCATCTTGCCGGCACGGCTGCCGCCTCCCATGCCCAGGTTCTTCATGGCGCCGCCAAAACCGGCCTGCTCATGGCCCTTAAAGTGGGTGAGGCTGATCACGATATCGGCGTCTATGAGAGCCTGACCGATCTTGGCCTCGCGCACGTACTCGCCGCCCTCGACCGGGACGAGCGCCTCGTCGGTGCCCTTGAGGCCGTCGGCGATGATGATCTGGCAACCCGTGGCATACGGGGTAAAGCCGTTCTGGTAGGCGGTATCGATGTGCTCGAGCGCGTTTTTGCGGCTACCGACATAGAGCGTGTTGCAGTCGGTGAGGAAGGGCTTGCCGCCCAGCTCCTTGACGACATCCGCGACGGCGCGGGCGTAGTTGGGGCGCAAAAAGCTCAGATTGCCCAGCTCGCCAAAGTGAATCTTGATGGCGACGAACTTGTTCTCAAAGTCGATCTGCTCGATACCGGCGCGGCGAATGAGGCGCTTGAGTTTGTCGAGCTGGCTCTCGCGAGCATGCGTGCGCAGGTTGGTGAAGTACACCTTAGCGGGTGCTGCGGGTGCAGTTGCGGTCATAGATCTATCCCCTCGGTCTATATGGCGTTACAGACATAGAGGATGGTACCCGTTGAAGCAGAGTTAAAGTCAAGTACGGCACCTAGTCATTGGGGACAGACTTAAATGACTACTCCTGCACCTTCAGCGCCTCGGCCAGGCTGACGCGCTTGATAGAGCGCGTGTGTAGCAGCGCCACGACCAGGTAGGTCGCAAAGCCAATGCCCACGCACGCCGCCATGGACCAAGCGGGCACGTAGATCTCGATATTGCCGTTGTAGGCGAGCAGCATCGAGCGGAAGATGGCCGTGAGCGAGCCGATGATCACAGGCAGGCTCAGCACGAGCGACGCCGCCACGCACAGCGTGATCGAGCGGATGTACAGGTGCGAGATCTCGCCGTCGCGATAGCCAAAGACCTTCATGTAGCTGATCGAGCGGGCGCTGTGGTCGATAACGGCCTTGGTCAGCAGGTACATAAACAGCAGGAAGATGAACACCGCGAGCCCGACCATCATGCCGATCATGTCGCTCATCATGCCGATAAACTGATCGCCCACGGCGCGCATGTCGTCGGGCGTGGTGTCGCCGGCAAAGTAGCGCGCATCGAGGTCGAGCTTCTCGTCGCTCACGTAGCCGTTAAAGTAAGCGGCGTCGTTGCCAAACAGCTCGTTAAAGTCGTCGATGCTCATGTAGATATTCATGTCCGACTTGGAGCCCCAGGTGGCGTCCTTGCCCGCGTACTCCAGGGAATAGTCCTTGCCCTCATACTTGTCGCGGAGCGTGACCTTCTGCCCCTCGCTCCAGCCAAACTTGTCGAGCAGGCCGCCGCCAAAGATAACGCGCCCATCGCCGACGTCCAGCCCTTTCCAGTAGCGTGAATCGGGCGAGACGCCGTAGATGGAGATCGTCTCCTGCCCATTTCCGTCGCCGCGGTCGTATTGCAGCTGGTAAACGGCGTATTTCTCGGCTTGTGCAATCTTGCCCGCACCGTTGTCGGTCGTATTGACGGGATGAATGTCGTCGTTGTCGGTATCGATCTTCGAGGCCTTTTCGATCAGGTCGATGGTCTCGTCGCGGTCGCAGCCAAGCGCATCGGCAAGATCGTCGAGGCGCGCATAGAGAGCGTCCTTCTTGTCCTGAACCGTTACGAGCGCGTCCTGCGCCGCGGTCAGGCTCTCCGCAGACGGAGCGCTGGCCGCGGCATTGGCGGCCGTCTGCGCGGCATCGACCGCGTCGTCAAGCTCGTCATCTGCATCCTGGGCGGCAGTGAGGAGCGCACCGTCCACCGACTGCAAGCGCTCGAGCGCCGACCACTGCTCGCGCTCCTCGGCGGTACCCTCAAGCTCCAGCGGCGCCTTGAGCGTGTACTGGTGCTCGGCAACCAGGCTCGTTTCCAGGTTATCCGCGTAGTGCGTCATCGTGGGCAGAATCGCCAGGCCAAAGAGCAGCAGCAGCGACGCAAACGCTATTCCTACGAAGAGCGTGGCGAAGTTGCCCAGGTTGCGCAGGAAGATGCGTAGGCGGAAGCGAGAGACAAAGCCCATGCGCTCCGGCAGCTGAAAACCGCGCTTGGTGCCCGACTTGCCGCCCGTCTCGTGACGAAGGAACTGCAGCGGGGTCTTTCCCATCTTGCGGAGTAGACCCACCAGCGTAATGAGAATGAGCGCAGAGGCAGGAACCACGGCGCACATTACAAAGATCTCCCAGCTCCAGTACACCTGGAAGGGCGGCAGGCTGTACGAGCCGTAATAGAGGCTACGCATGGGCTCGGTAAAGAACGCAACGCCAAGCGCGGTGCCCAGCAGCGATGCGACAACGCCCACGATGGCAGGAAGCGCGAGGTAGTGCAGCACGATCTCGCGACGGCGATAGCCGCTGGCGAGCAGCGTGCCGATGATGGCGCTCTCCTCCTCGATGGTGGCGTCGGTGAGCACCACAAAGACAAACGCCATGATCACGATGATGATGTCGAGTAGCGTCGTCCACATCACGGAGTCGCCGTCCACATCGTCGCTCGCATAGCCAATGCCCTGGTTGGAGTCGGCATCGGTCAGGTCATCCACGCGCGCATCGGCATCCGTCAGCGCCTCGACCATATCCTGTTCGGCATCGATGCGATCCGCGGTGGAGAGGTCGCGGTCGTTGAAGGTAAAGGAGTAGGTGTAGGCGGGCGCGCCGCCGGCGTTCTCGAGCGCGGCAAAGCCGGCGTCGGTCACCTCGGCAACGCCATAGGTGATGGTGTTGACCGTAAAGTCGGAGTTGTTGAGGAACAGCGCTTGGCTATCGGGCTGGGTCATGATGCCGCAGATGGTGTAGGTGCGGCCCTCGAGCTCAACCTTATCGCCCACGGCAAGATCGTTGTTGGTGGCAAAGACGCGGTCGATGGCCACCTCGTCGTCCGCGCGGGGCTGCTTGCCTTCGCAGTAGGACGCGATGTCGACCTTGGTGCGGCGCACGTAGGTGCGCAGCGTGCGCTTGGTGCCGTCGTCGCCGGACGCCTTTTTGATGATGGCGTCGATGGAGAAGTTCTTGTAGAGCGTGACGCCGCCGACATCCTCGGCCGCGTCCTCGGCGGCCTTGAGCTGGTCGTCGGTGGCCTCGAACGCCGTGGTCAGACGACCATCCTCGATCGTGTACTCGTCGCGCATGTCGTCGATGAGGCAGCCGATGGAGTGCGCCGCGAGCAAAAAGCCCGACGTGAGGGCGATGCTTCCGCACATAAGCAGGAAGATGCCCAGGTACTTGCCGATATTGCGGCGCAGCTCGCGGGGGAGTCGTTTTGCGAGAGGTGACATGGCGCCGCCTACCAATCGAGCTCGGCGGCCGCGACGGGCGACTCGTTGAGCTCGTCCTCGACGATGCGCCCGTCGCGCAGGCGCAGCACGCGGTTGGCCATGCGGGCGATGGCGGCGTTGTGGGTGACGATGACGATGGTACAGCCGTAGGTGCGGTTGACGTCTTCCATGAGCTGCAGGATTTCCTTGGATGTCTTGTAATCGAGCGCGCCCGTGGGCTCGTCGCACAGCAGCAGGCCCGGGTTTTTGACGAGCGCGCGGCCGATGGCGCAGCGCTGCTGCTGGCCGCCCGAGACCTGGCGCGGGAACTTGTTACGGTGCTCGTAGAGGCCCAGCGAGCGCAGCAGATCGTCGACATTGAGCGGGTTTTTGGACAGGTGCGCCGTGACCTCGATGTTTTCCTTGATGGTGAGGTCGGGCACCAGATTGTAGAACTGGAAGACAAAGCCCAGCTCGCGTCGGCGGTACTCGCCCAGGTCGGCGGGCTTGAGCGTCGTCAGGTCGCAGCCGTCCACCATGATGGAGCCGCCGTCGGCGTCCTCCAGGCCGCCGATCAGGTTGAGGAACGTCGACTTGCCCGAACCCGAAGGCCCCAGCATGACGCAGATCTCGCCGCGATTGATGGATGTGTTGATGCCGTCGAGCACCGTAAGGCGCGCATCACCGTCGCCGTAGTGTTTCTTGAGTCCGTTGACCTGGACGTAGGCTTTCTGCGCTGCCATGTCATCCCCCATTGTTAGCCTTCTACTACTTTTTTAAAGTAATAGTAAACCATGGTGAACTATTTTTGGAGCGAGGCCCGGACTTTATTTCAGACTAGTCATTGGGGACGCACTTAAATGACTGAAACCACTCATTGGGGACAGACTTAAATGAGTGCCGCCAGGAACGCTCTTTCGCCACCCGGCACCCGGCAGTTGGGGACGTTCCCTTTCTGCCGTCAGCTGGGGACAGCCCGGCCGGCGAATCGGCAAAGACTGTCCCCGATGACTAGTCGTTTAAGAACGTCCCCAATGGATAGGTGGCTAGGCGTGGGATTTGTTGTGCGCGAGGGCCAGGCCTACGGCGGCGATGGCCGCGGCAAAGAGCACCGTGACGCCCAGATCGCAGGCGATGTCGCCCAGCACGGCGGACGTCAGGTCCGCGGCGAGCGCCTTGCTGATCGCGTCGTTCACCCAATACGTCGGCACAAAATGCGCCGCGGTCTGCACGGCCGAGCCCATGAGCGACAGCGGCATCCAGGCGCCGCCCAAAAACGTCATGAGCATGCCGAGTAAGTTACCTACGCCGTTGAGCAGCTCCTCGCGCGCGCCCAGGCTCGAAAGGGTAAAGCCAACGGCCAGCGGCGTGCACGCCAGGGCAAACGTTGCCGCCAGCGCCAGACACACACGACCCACGCCGACCTCGGCAACCGCGCCGGCAAAGCCCACGACGCCCATCATGCTCGACACGAGCCAAATGCAGACGGTGAGCACGGCGGCGGCCGCGAACACGGCGAGCGAACGCTGGCGCTCGGAGACCGGGCCGGCCTCCATGCGGCGCACGCGCTCAGGCTCGTTCATGCCCGAGAACACCAATCCCACCGACACGATGACCGACGAGATGATCGCGTACGCGCCAAAGTTGAAATACGACTCGAGCGTGGCGGCGGCAGTCGAGTCGACCCTGACCTGCTCGATCTCGACCTCGGCGCGCTTGGCGGCAGCATGCTCAGCAGCCTTGGCGACATCGCCGTCGGAGGCAGCTGACTCAAGTGCCGCCGCAGCACCCGCGAGCGAGATCCAGCGCGAGGCCTCGGCAGACGAAAGCGCTGCCGCCATGGTGCCGGCGCCGTAGGTCACATCGAGCTTGGGCAGGGCCTCCCCCGCACGGGCGGCCGCGATCAGGTCGTCCTCAAACCCCTCCGGAATAAAGAACACGCAGTCGGCGCTGCCCTTGGCGCTGTTGCTCTTGGCGAGCGCATCCGCAAGGTCGTACGTGTCGTCACCAACGCCCGTGACCAGGTCAAAGCGTGAGCCCAGATGCTTGGTGAGCGCCCGCGAAAGGTCGCTATTGTCGCGGTCGACCACGATCACGTTGGTGTCGTAGGGCTTGTACTCGGTAAGCTGCGACGAGTTCCAGCTCACCGAGGCCGCGATGAATACGCCCATGAGCGAGATGAACACCGTATAGATGAGCAGGTAGAACGGGTGCGCCAGCGCCATGCGAAGCGCGGTCTTAAAGGTGCTCATAGCGGCTCCTTCCAAAGATCAGCGTAGCGGCGGCGACAAACACCAGGGCCATCAGGACGAGCGCGCCGGCGCGGACAGCGAAGGGCCCCAGGTCCTCAAAGAAATACAGGCGATTGAACATGTCGCAGATGAGCTTGACGGGGTTGAGCCAGCACTCGGCCGGGCAGGCGCGGGCGACGTCGTCGGCAAGCGCCATCGCTGGCTCACCGTAGAGCCCGGCAAACAGGGCACACGTGGTGGCAAAGCCTGTGAGGATGCCTGACTTGGACGCCTTGCCGCCCTTAACGGGCAGCGTGCCCACAAAAAGGCCCAGGCCCGTCGCGGCAAGCGCGGACACGGCGCCACCCACCAGACACAGCCCCTCGCGCCCGCCAAAGTCGACGCCAACGACTAGGCGCACGTAGCCAATCGCGACCGCCATCGAGGCAAAGGAAACCAGCCACGAGCCGACAAAGATGCCGGCCAGCGACGCCGTCTTGGAAAGGCCGCCCACGCAGCGGCGCGCGCCAAGGCCCGACAGATTGGGCTGCAGGTCGACGACGCTCAAGGCGGCAAACTCGGCAGACATCATCGCAACCAGGCCAAAAAGCGCGTAGTAGTAAATGGTCGTGCCGTCGGGCGTGGTGCGCGTCAGGCTCACGCGACGGGTTCCGCCCTCGAGCGACAGGGCGCGCGCAACCGCCTCCGGGTCGGCAAGGGCGGCCGGGTTGTCTTGGGCAATCTGGGCCATAAGCTCGGCATTTTGCGTATACGAGCTTGCCACCGTCTCAAGGATGCTGCGGTCGGTGAGCACGGACGAAGCACGCGAGCTGTCATAGCTCGAAAGCAGCGTGAGCTTGGGCGTACCCGCGGCATCGACCGTGTAGATGCCCGCGACCTCGCCGGCCTTGAGCGCACGGTTCGCGGCGGTCACATCCTCGCACTCGTGAATCTCGAGCAGTTGATCGTCGCTCTCCTTGGCAAGCGAGGTCGCCACGTCCTTAAAGGTCGAAGCGTCCCAAGCTTCGTCAGCGACAACGGCTACCGGCACCGGGTCGACCTTGCCGTCGGAGCTCAGATTCGCAAACATAAACATGAACATCGTTGAAAGCGCAATGGGAAAGATCGCGCCCCAGACCCATGTACTCGGTCGACGCAATAGCGTCTTGAGCGTGGTGATGATGGTGTTGAACATGGCCGCCCCCTAGTCGCGCAGCTCGCGGCCGGTGATCTCGAGGAACACGTCGTTGAGGGTCGGCGGCTCGCTCCACACGCGGCCGAGCGCCACGTCGGCGGCGCGCAGCGTGTCGAGGATGTCCACCAGGTTGTGCGGGCTCGCCTCGCAGGTGCAGACGAGTTCGCCGCCGGACAGTTCAACCGAAAGCACGTGCTCGAGGGCGCGCAGCCGCTCGACCGTGGCGGCCTCGACGGCACCGACCTCGACGGTCACGCGCTCGCCCATCTGGATCATGCGCTTGAGCTCGTCGTTGGTGCCCTGCGCCAGCACGCGGCCGCCGTCCATGATCATGATGCGGCTGCAGATCTGCTCGACCTCCTCCATGTAATGGCTGGTATACACCACCGTGGCGCCCTCGTCACGCAGGCGGCAGATGCCCTCCAGGATGGCGTTGCGGCTCTGCGGGTCGACCGCCACCGTGGGCTCGTCAAAGAAGATGAGCTCGGGTTTGTGCGCGATGCCGCAGGCGATGTTGAGCCGGCGCGCCAGGCCGCCCGAGAGCTTGCCGGGGCGGAACTTGGTAAAGTCGCCCAGCCCGACAAAGTCGATCGCCTCGTCTACCAGCGCGCGGCGGCGCTTGCGGTCGTTAACGTAAAGGCTGCAGAAATAGTCGATGTTCTCGCGCACGGTGAGTTCGTCGAACACCGCCACCTGCTGCGGCACCACGCCGATGCGACGCTTGAGGTCGTAGCGGGCGGGCGTCATGGGCTCGCCGAATAGCTCGATGGTGCCTTTGTCGTAGGCAAGCAGCTGCAGGATGCAGTTGATGGACGTAGTCTTGCCCGAGCCGTTGGGGCCCAGCAGGCCAAAGATCTCGCCGGGGGCGATGCTCAAGTTAAAGTGGTCGAGCGCAATAAGATCGTCATAGCGCTTGACGAGGTTTTCGACGTGGACGATGTCTGTCATGAGGCGGCCCTTCCGTTGATTGCGGCCCGGTACGATTGCATCATCGCAGGAGCCGCCGGCGCGCACCAGTGAGCTTTGTCACGAGTGCGAGGGGGCGGAGGCGAAACCCCGCTCCCGCGAGCGATCGACGCCGCTTTGCCGCACGGGAGGAATGTCACGGTTGCCCCGGGCGGCCCCTCCACCACGCGCAGCTTCGCGTACAATACCCGTATGAACAGGCTTTTCGACAAATCGATTGTGCTGGCGTGCTGCATCGCAGCCGCCGTGGGCCTTGCTGTGGACGCCCGCCTGGTCGCGGCGTTTTGCCTTGGCGTTATTGCCACTTCGCTGGCCGAGGTCGCACAGGGGGAACGCACGCACCGTGTAAGCGAGGCCGCGAGTTACGCTTACATCATCGCGGCCGTCTTCGTTCCGCCATTTGTGCCGTTTGCGCCTCTCGCCCTCTATGACATCGCACGACGCGTGCGCCGCGAGCACGTCTGGGTCGCGCTGGGCACTGGCGTCGCCTTTGTCTTTGCGCTCGTCGCGGACCTTCGCGCCGACGCGCTCACCGCCCGAACGCTCCTGCTGACCGCCATCCTTTCGGTTGCCGCCACCTTGCTATCGCTACGTACCGCCCAGTTGGAGCGCGAGCAGCAGCGCATGCGCCGTATCCGCGACGGGCTGCAGGAACGGGCCCTCGCGCTCGAGGCGCGCAACCGCGATCTTGCCGACCGCCAGGACTACGAAGTCGAGCTCGCGACGCTCGCCGAACGCGCCCGCATCGCGCGCGAGATCCACGATAACGTCGGGCACCAGCTCACGCGCGCCTCACTGCAAGCCGAAGCCTTGCGCGTGGTCCACGCCGACGAGCCCGGCGTCGCCGCCGATTTTGCCGACGTCAAACGCACGGTTGACGAGGCGCTCCAGCTTGTACGCACCAGCGTCCACGCGCTCAACGACAACGCCGTCGACCTTTCCGTGCAGCTCGAACGCATTGTTGAAGGCGCGCGCTCGGACGGCGGCCCGCAGATTGAGCTTGAAGTTATGACCGAACATGCGCCCGCAAACGTCGCGAACTGCTTTGCGGCGGTCCTGCGCGAGGCGCTCTCCAACACCATGCGCCATGCTTGTGCCCAGACCGTCACTGTACGATGCATGGAGCATCCATCGTTTTACCAGCTCATCGTCACCGACGATGGCGTGGGCGGAGTCCAAGCAAGCGGCCGCTGCGCCGCAGAGGGCATGGGGCTCGCCTCCATGCGCGAGCGCATCGAGGCGCTTGGCGGCACCTTCACCGCCGGCCCGCGTGCCAGCGCCGGCGGCTGGCGCGTGTTTGCCACCGTTCCCAAACAGCAAGGAGATGAGGGCCGATGAGGCTCATCGTTGTCGACGACGACCGCTTGGTGGTCGATTCGCTCAAGATTATCCTGGGCGCCCAGCCGCAGATCGAAGTGGTGGGCACCGGCGCCAATGGCGACGATGCGGTGACGCTCTACGCCGAGCACGCACCCGATATCGCGCTTCTCGACATCCAGATGCCGGAGCGCGACGGACTTTCGGCGGCACGCGAGATCCTTGAGCGCGACCCTGCGGCGCGCGTGGTGTTTCTGACGACATTCTCGGATGACGAGTATATTGTGTCGGCACTCAAGCTGGGCGCCCGCGGCTACCTGATTAAAACCGATGTCGCCGCCATTCCACCGGCGTTGGCGCAGGTTATGGACGGTAAACGCGTGCTCGAGGGTAAGGCGATCGAGGACATCGATTTTGACGGAACGGGTATCGAGGCGGGCACGACCCGCCGGCCCGCGGCCTTCGCCAGCCTAACCGACCGCGAGTTCGAAGTCGCAGAGCTCATCGCCCGCGGTCTCGACAACAAGGAGATCGCTGCCACCGCTTATATGGGCGAAGGCACCGTGCGCAACCACATCAGCTCGATCCTTGCCAAAATGGGCCTGCGCAACCGCACGCAGATCGCCATCGCCTACCTGCGGGGATAGGCGCCCAACGGTCAACCGCCCCGGCATAGTTTTGTTCGGGCGGCCCTGCACGAGTGCCTCCGCAAGCCTCACGGGACCAAAATGATCCGTTTTCTTCCGCCCGCGGAGATCGGCTGACGGCGCCCGCCACGAAATCGGCCCATCTACTACGTTTGACTCAATATCCCCGACCATACCCGCTTTTCATGAAAAATCGCAGGCGTTCTACCTGCGATTTTGTTTTCGCGTTTTTTGGCATGGTTGAGGGTAGCGGCTTAAACGTAGTAGATGGGCCCATTTCGTGGCAGACGGGTCACGTGGCAGCCCTCGCAAGGCCAAAATAATCCGTTTCCCTCTGTCCGCGGGAGATCAAAGGCTGTTACGGATATGGTGCCATTTCAAAACTATGCCGGATTACGGGGCTAAAGTCGGGACCCTCATCCATACCTTCATTTTTTGAAAAACGGCAGGCTATCTACCTGCGGTTTTGTTTTTGCGATTTTCTGTATGGTCGGAGGTTCGCTATCCAGCCCCGTAAACCGGCATAGTTTTGTTCGCGGCGGTCCAACCGCGCGTTTAAGCGCGGGGCATGTGGGGCATTTTTGCCCCACCGGCCCCTATTCCAGCTCTATTCCAGCTCTATACCAACGCTACTCCGGCTTCGTTTCTACCGTGGGAGTCTTATCCGCCGTGACTGGAGTACGGGCGGTGTCCATAGTCAGGCAATGTTTGGGGCAGCTCTCGATGCACTCGCCGCACACCACGCAGGCATACGGATCGATCGACCAGGTGCCGCCCTTGCGATCGACCGCCAGCGCACCCGCCGGGCAGCGACGCGCGCACATGCCGCAACAAATGCACACGTCCATATCGTTGACGATATGTCCGCGCAAGCGCTCGGGTGCCGCGAGCTTTTCCTGCGGATAGCACACCGTTACCGGCTGTTTGACCATGGAACCCAAGGCCGTCTTGGCAAATGTCAGCAAACTCATGCCGTGCCTACCTTTCCGTGCAGCTAATGCAGGGGTCGATGGTCAGGATAATCATGGGCACGTTGGCAAGGAGCACGCCCTGCAGCGCATGTGTCAGACCCACCAGGTTCTGCGACGTCGGCGTGCGCACGCGGAAACGGTCCAAGTTCTTGGTGCCGTTGCCGCGCACATAGTAATACGCCTCGCCGCGCGGCTGCTCAATCACAACCTCGCCGCGTGCGCCGTCGGCCGGCGTGAGCTTGGTGCGCCCGCCGATACCGTCGTGCGGAATCTTGCCCACAAGCTCCTTAATGATGTCCATGGCCTGCGTGACCTCGGCACAGCGCACCTGGCAGCGGGCATAGCAGTCGCCATCGGTGGCGACGATGGGCTCAAACGCAGCCAGGTCCGCATAGGCACCATCGCCAAACATGCGCACGTCGTAGTCCACGCCCGAGGCGCGACCGAACGGGCCGACCATCGAAAGCTCCAGCGCGTCCTTCTTGCTGATCACGCCCACTCCATGCAGGCGCTCGCCGCAGCTGTTGTCCTCCAAAAACGTATGCACTAGAGCCTCGTAGTCAGGACGCATGGCATCGAGCGTCTGGACAATGCCCGCCAGCTCGGAGTCCTCGATATCGTGCTTAAGGCCGCCGATCTCGTTAATCGAAAGGATCACGCGCCCGCCGCACGTGCTCTCGAAAATCTTGAGAATCTGCTCGCGCAGGGTCCACGACCGATAGAACAGCGCCTCAAAACCAAAGGCATCGGCGAGCAGTCCCAGCCACAGTAGATGTGAGTGGATGCGCGAAAGCTCGTGCAAAATGGTGCGGATATACTGCACGCGGCCGGGCACCTCGATGTCGAGCATGCGCTCGCAGGCTGTGGCATAGCCGCAGCTGTGACCCACGGCGCAAATGCCACAGATGCGCTCGGCGATGTAGCCAAACTGATGCATGTCGCGCTTTTCGGTGAGCTTCTCGAGCCCGCGGTGCACAAAGCCGATCTGCGGAATTGCCTCGATGACGCGGTCGTCATCGATCACCAGGTCCAGATGAAGCGGCTCGGGCAGCACCGGGTGCTGCGGGCCAAACGGAATAACGGAGCGATGTGCCATGGACCTTACGCCTCCTTTTTCTGCTTGTCGCGGGCGGCCTTGGCGGCAAGCGCCGCGCGGACCTTGGCCGCTTTCTCGGGATCCATGGCAGCGAGCTTTGCCTCCATCTCGGCGGCTTTAAGCGCGGCCTTGGCAGCAGCCTCGTCATGCTGAGCATCGGAGCCGGCAGCCGCAGCGGGCTGAGCAGCGGTGCCCGCGACATCGCCGGCGCCCGCAGCGCCCTCCCCCGCAGCAGCCGCAGCCGCAGCGGCCTTCTCGGCCGCGGCCATGCGCGCCTTGGCCTCGGCGGCGGCACGGACCTTCATGGCCTTCTCGCGCGCGGCTTTCACCTCGGGCGTGATAACGCTCATGGGCTCGGCAGTCGAAACCTGGTAGAAAAAGCCCTTAAAGTCGATCTGCATGTCGGTGATGGCAAGGCCAAACAGGTCGTGTGCCTCGTTCTCAAACGGGAACACCGCCGGATAGTACGAGCTGATGGACGGGATCTCCTGGTGCTGGTCGATGCCCTCGACTACCAGGTTCTCGATCGCATAGTTGCCGTCCTGGGCAATCTGCTCCTGAGCAGCACGAACGTTGATAAACGTATAGAGCAGGCGATACGTGCCGTCGTCGACGTTGCGCTCGGTGTGCATTTGCACAAAGCGCGCGCCGACGCCCTTGAGCGCCTGGACATGCGACAGGAGCCCATCGATCCCGACGGTGGTATAGATAGCCTTTTGCATTACTCGGCCTCCTTTGCAGCGGCGGGCGTCTCAGCAGGTGCGTCGCCAGCGGCGGTCGCGTCGCTGGCCCCCGCAGCAGCCACAAACCCGTCCTCGCCCAGCCCAACGCCACCGTCCCAGGTAGCAGCGCCGCCCACGGTAAGCGGATCGCCACCGGCGCGCATCACGGCCTCCTTCTGGTCCAGAATGCCGCACGCCTCCACGATGGCATCGATCACGGTCTCGGGACGAATGGCGCACCCGGGCGCGTACACGTCCACGGGAATCGCGCGGTCCACGCCGCCGATCACGTTATAGGCATCGCGGAACACGCCGCCCGAGCACGCGCAGATACCGCAGGCCACCACGCACTTGGGCTCGAGCATCTGGTTGTAGATCTGGCGCACGACGGGCAGGTTCTGGGCATTGACCGACCCCGTCACCAAAAAGATGTCCGCATGCTTGGGGTTGCCGGTGTTGACCACGCCAAACCGCTCCGCATCGAACAGCGGCGTGAGCGAGGCCAGCACCTCGATATCGCATCCGTTGCAGCTCGAACCGTCGTAATGAATAACCCACGGCGAGCGCGACATTTTATGATCCATGGATGCCGCCTCCTAAATAAACACGTCGACGAGGATGGGCATAAGGTTGAGCAGGCCAAACACCAGCGCCACGCCCCAGCCGAGCTTAAAGCAGCTGCGCCAGGTGCTGCGTGCGAAGGTGTTATCGATCAGCACCTCGACGAAGTACGTCGCGGCCATCACGACCAGGGCGACCACCCAGCTCACCGGGTTGTCCCAAACAAAGAACATGCCCACCCACATCAAAAACAGCACGGTCTCGCACCAGTGCATAAGGGTCATCTTGGCCAGCGTGCCGCCGCTCATCTCGGTGGCGAAGCCCTGGACAATCTCCTGATGCGCGTGATGCGAGTACGAAAGATCGAACGGCGACTTGCGCAGCTTGATGGTAAGCACCGCGAGCAGCGCGAGGAAAATGGGCGCGCTGTACACGATGATGGGAGCCGACTGCCCCGTCACGGCGATGGAATCAAAGCTGTCGGTGGCAAGGTACAGACCCACGCTCATCAGCAGAACGGCGGGCTCGTAACTCATAACCTGCAGCAGCTCGCGGTCGGCACCAACCTGGGCAAACGGGCTTTGCGTCGAGGCGGACGCCAACACCACAAAGATCGCAGCGAGCGTAACCATAAAAGCGCACAGCAGCGTGTTGGAGCCCGACACAAAGATGCCGCCGCCCACGACGGTAAAGATGAGCGCGCACGCCATATAGGTATCGTCCATGGTGTTTACGCTGGCAGGGGCCTTGCGCAGGAGCTTGGCCACATCGTAGAAGGGTTGCAGCAGGCGCGGGCCCACGCGGCCCTGCATGCGGGCGGACAGCTTGCGATCGATGCCGTCGATCAGACCGCCCAGAAGCGGCGCCAGCAAGGCAAACGCCACGGTGCCTATAAAGATGCCCACGACGCCCGAGCCTTCGAAATACTTGCCGCGCAGCACCGAGGGCGCGCTCATGGCAAGCCGCTCGGGCCCAATCCACGCGCAACACAGCAGCGCAAACAAGATAATGCTGCAGCACACGACGCTACCCGCGGGGCCAATACGCTTCTCGCCAAGGGCGTCCTCCGAGTACCAATTGCGCTTTTCGGCCTTCACCTCGCGTCCCATCGAGCCGCGGAAATGGCGATATTTATCGGTTCCCACGCCCGAAAGGTACACGTTGACGTGCGGCTTATTGCTCACACGGAATGAAGTCAGCAGCACCACGGCGATAAACGCCACGATAACCACCATCAGATACATGGCGTCCTTGCCAATAACGTACGGCACGCGGCCAAACACCATGGCGAGGTAAGGCGACACCAGGCCGCTCGAGATGAGCGGGAACGCCACGCAGCACAGAATCAGCAGCGCGGCGATGGTGTTGAGCGCCATCCATTCGGTCTTATGGACATTGACCTCAACGTTTTGAGCCGTGGGGTCGACGCCCGAAAGCTTGGCGAGCCACTTGCCCCAGAAGTAAAACGTCGCGGCCGAGCCAAAGGCGAGCACCATGATCATGAGCACGTTGCCGGTCTGCGCAAACGCCACCAGGGCGCCCCACTTGGACACGAGCATGCCAAACGGCGCCACAAACATGCCCATGATGCCCAGCATCATCAGACGCGTCAGGTGCGGCATGCGGCTGAACATACCGTCCATGTCCTCGATATTGCGGCTACCGATATGATGCTCGGCCGTGCCCACACACAGGAACAGCAGCGACTTGGCCACCGTGTGGAACAGGATCAGGAAGATGGCGGCCCATACGGCCTCGGGCGCGCCGACACCCAAGCAAGCACTGATGAGGCCCAAGTTGGAAATGGTGGAGTACGCGAGCACGCGTTTGGCGTTGCTCTGCGAGATGGCCATAAGGGCAGCGAGCAAAAACGTGATGGCACCCACACTCGTGACCATAAAGCCGGTCACGGGATAGATGGCATAGAGCGGGCTGAGCTTGACCATCAGGAACACGCCGGCTTTGACCATGGTTGACGAGTGCAGCAGGGCGCTCGTGGGCGTGGGGGCAACCATGGCACCGAGCAGCCAGGTATGGAACGGCATCTGCGCGGCCTTGGTGAGTGCGGCGAGCGACAGCAGGACGACCGGCATCACCAGTAGCGCGGACTGCGCGGTTCCGGCACCGGAAAGCTCGATCATGCCCGAGATGGTCAGCGGCATGCCGTTAACGTGCAGGTACATGAGCCCGGCCAAAAACGCGATGCCGCCCAGCATGTTGAGGATGATCTGGGTGAAGGCGTTCTTGATAGCCTCGGGGGTGCGCGTGTAGCCAATCATGAGGAACGAGCACACGGTGGTGATTTCCCAGCCGCAGAACAACCACTCAAGGTTGTCGCTCGTCACGATGACGAACATGGCCGAGAGGAACAGGAACATAAGCGCCAGGAACTGCGGGCGACGGTCGGGCGCGGTCTGCCCGCGCAGCGCGGCCTCGTGCTCGTCATGGGCCTGGAAGTCCTTCATGTAGCCCAGGGCATACACGCAGATTAGGCTGCCGACGATGCCGACGGCGAGGACCATGATCACGCTCATGTAGTCCAGGTAGAGCGGCGTTGCCGTGACGGCTTCGGCCGCGGGCAGCGTCATGGCTGCAAAGGCGAGCGAGCCCACCAGCTGGACTATGCCGAGCACCGTGGTGAGCGCGTTCCTATATTTGTACGCGTTGTACAGGATGACGGCGCACAGGATGACGTCGATGACGGAGCTGATGATCGAGAGCACATGCGAGGTGCCGGGGGCAACCTCAAAGCTCTGCGGACCCGTGCCAAAAAACATGACGGCGACTACAACCGTCACCGCCATAATAATGCCGGAGCCTATGAGCCCCACCGCATCGCGGGCGCGGTCACCGCGCGCGAGCAGCATGCCCAGCGCCGGTACCAGCGGAAACAGGGTAAGGAAATACAGTAGCGTCATACCATCACTCCCCCATGCAAAAACGCTGCAATTGTTTAACGTTATAGCTCAATTGAGGAGTAGCGGCGGCAGGTTTTCGGTCAACTGGGGAGTTTTAGGCGTACGGGGTAAGGGCACGTCCGCTTTGGAGTAGAGGGGCGGCAAGAAAAATGCGCCCCTGTGGGCGCACCATCCCGTTCGCTATTCCGCCTTTTTAACGCGTGGCTTGCGACCGCGCGGCTTATCAACCAGCGCGGACTCACCGCTCTCTCGGTACTGACGACACCACGCCTTGACCGAAGACTCGCTGGGAATCTTGTGCTTGATCATGGCCTCGCGAACCGTCAGGCCGTTTTCCAAACGGTCCTTAACCACGGCGAGCTTTACGTCGTACGAATAGGTGTGATGGTGAGCGCCCGCGTTGAGCACGGCGTTGGCACCGCCCACGGCATATGCGCGGGCCCACTGACGAGCCGTGGCCTGGGGAATGCCAAGCTTTGCGGCGAGGGCGCGGTGACCGACCCCCTCTTGGAGGATCTCGACGGCGCGCTGCCTAACCTCGGGCGCATGCGTACGAGTCCTAGTTGCTTCCGACATACCTGCCACTTCTTAGCCTTAACCGTTAATCTGCTTTCTTACGTGCATGTTAGATAGTAGCATTTTGCTGTTCCCGCGTAGCAGTTAATTGAAAAACGCAACGGTGGCATCTGGGCATTTGCCATTAATTTGCAACAGTTCTTTAGGTTTTATTTACGCAGCTAGTTGGCTCGCGGCTCATTGACGGTGTTTTACCAACCAGATTGGTGTCTTTTTGTTTGGCTGGTATGGTTTGTGCAATTATTAACCCCTCGTCAGCCCGAATCTAACATGTCAGCTTTCCACTTACTTTCCAGCTTTCCAGCTAACTTTCCAGCTTTCCACATGAGGTGTTAAGTTAAGTGGAAAGTTGGGAAGATAGTGAGAAGCTGGAAAGCTGACGCAGGGGCAACAACCGGCCTATCGCGCAAGCCGATACCGCTGTCTCGGGCTGCGCGGGGGCTCCATGGCCTCAATCTTGCCCGCAGCAATCAAGCCTTTTATGTGGTTGGAAACAGCGCTTCTGCTCAAACCCGAAGCGTCCGTGAGCTCCTTGCTCGAAGCCGAAGAATGCGTCGCCAGATAATCCAAAATTGCCTCGTCCACATTCCCCGCGGACGTCGCCTGCTCACGCTGCGTTATCTTTCGCTTGTCGAATGTCAGCGAAAAAGAAACCGTCGAGTTCTTTGGTTCGGGCGGCAACATGTTTGCCCGCTCGAGCTGCTCGCCTATCTCCTGATAACCAGTACCGCGATTTTCGACCACGTACCCACCGCCTGGGTACGGCGTGGTTTCGAGGATATTGGAAAGGAACTGGTTTCTAGACGACGAAACTCCCGAAGTCCCCAGCGAATCGACCGTGACATCGCCGTAAAGCCCGCCGGGATTTAGAATCTCGACGCGATCGATATACAGGTTGACCTGCACTTGTGAGCCGCGCGCGGCAGAAGAGTAGTCGCGATGCATGAGCGCATTTGCCACCGCCTCGCGCAGCGCCACGGGCGGGTAGTCGGGTACGTCCTTGCGGAACGCGCCCTCGATCACCGCAGCATTTCGGGTGTTTCTCGCAACGGCGGCAAGCACGTCCTCAATCATGAAAGGGATCGGACCCAAAATGGTTTGAGAATCCACAAAACGCTTGTTATCGCTTACTCGCTGCGTTTTTGTAGTCCCAGGGTACGCCGTAAAGGTCACATTGAGACGTGGGAAGAACTTTTGCGGAAACCGCCCCATTGCGACGATGGCAGCAAGCGTCGGCACGATCGCGTTGTCCACCCTTTTGGTCACATGAAGGTCCAGAAGAATCTCCTCGTCGCTCCTGTTGCCCAAAATCCTGGGATGCAGCTCGCGCTGGCGCTTAACGAACCCTTGGAGAAGGTCGGCATCGAGGTCATCGAGCGTGGCACCTTCGACCGGCTCGTCGTCGTATGTGGGCTGGGCATGCTCCCCCATAAAGCGATCGACCTCATAGGGAGTCATGCGCCGGTCGCCGTCGCCCGTACGGATAAAGGACGAATCGTACATTCCGCGTGCCGCAATGCAGCAAGGCTTATCGCGTGGATGCATTTCTTTGATGCGCGCACAAAGCACCAGCTTATCCTCGAAGGGGAGCACTTGGATGTCGGGCCTCACGACGGGCGTCAGCTTTTCACATGCAGAAGAGAGGGCGTCTTGCATCTTGCGGGCATCAAAACCCTCGACGGGCACAAACCCGCTCTTTTCGGAAATGCCGAGGATTACAAAGCCGCCCTGCGCGTTAGAAAAAGCCGAAAGCGTCTCAACGATGCTTTTGGGGAGTGCGCCCTTGGCCTCTTTTACTTCGTACTGCTGGGTGTCGTTTCCTATTGCCCGCAGATGATGGATGACCTGCGCCAACCACTCCTCATTCATGTCGAACCTCCCAACTTTCCAACTTTCCACCTAACTTACCAGCTTTCCACTTAACTTTCCAGCTTTCCACCTTAGGTGGTAAGTTAAGTGGAAAGTTGGAATGTTAAGTGGGAAGTTGGAGCGCCCTTTTCTAACGGTGGATGGACAGTTAGTTCAGAAACGTATAAATTGCCGCGCCAAAACCGCGTCTGAACCTCCCGAAAGGCTCTGTTGGGACCCTACTGATCGTGAATTGCGCCCGGATCAGCTAGCGAACCTTAGTTTTGGACTGTTTTTTTCTTCAAAACGAGCGTTAAGACCGTCTGTCAGGACTTGGATTTATACGTATCTGAACTAACTGTCCAGCGGGGTCAGCAGTCCGCCAATTTGATTGAGACGGATCGTTCCTACTACGCGAGCATTGAGGTCGGGCGGGCGATGTCAGTCTTTCAAATCTCAAGAAGATTGCCGACTGCTTTCACATCACTATTTCGGAGCTCTTGCACGGTGTCGAGTAGGTGATTTTCACCTGGTTTGACTCATTCATGTTTAATCTGTTTCGTTAACTGAAATGCGTAAATCTGGTTAAATGCGCTGGTAATCAATGGTGAAAACTATGCCAAAAAATAGCGCATGGACACGATGACGCTTTTCGAACTCGGGAAATCTAGCGGTGCGGTTAAGCTGTCGGACATCATTTCTGGCGAAAAGTTCAGTGGCGCCTTCGGATCGTTGGATTCTGCCGAGATCGCCGAGCGCATCGTTTGCGGTGGATGGCCGGCGTCGATTGGGCGTGACGCGCAAATTGCGTCCGCGACGGCAAAGCGATATATCGAGATAGTCGCCGAGGAAGACATCCCCCGTGTCGATGGCTCTCGACGAGATCCTGAGAAAGTGAAAGCCGTCATCGCGTCGTTAGCGCGCAACGAATCAACTCTGGCAACGCTCAAGACGCTTGTGGCCGATTTGGGTGGCGACGTATCGAGGCAAACCGCGGCATCATACATATCTCTTCTCACCAGATTGAGTTTCGTCTGCGATATCACCGCATGGAATCCAGCGATGAGATCTCCGGTGCATTTGAGGGAAGCGCGTAAGCATCATCTCTGCCGACCCGTCGCTTGCAGCGGCTGCGCTCGGGGCCACTGTGGAGACATTGCTGTCAGACTTCAAGGCACTTGGGTTGCTTTTCGAATCGTTGGCGCTCCATGATCTATGGGTCTATGCGAGGGCAAACGGAATGGGCCTCTATCACTATCACGATTCCCGCGATCTTGAGGTCGACGCTGTCATAGCGGCTCCAGGTGGGATGTGGATTCCCGTTGAGGTCAAACTCAGTTCCGCGCAAATCGAAGAGGCGTCGGACAGTCTCGTTGCCGTCGAGAAGCGTATGGTTGCCGCCGGAAACACACCGCCGGTTTCCAAAGTAGCAATCATTGGATTTGGTTCACAGGCCTATGTTACCGACCGCGGAGTCCAAGTTGTTCCCTTAGATGTTCTCGCGCCGTAATGCGGCTGGCGAAGTGAAATCGATGCCGCAGTTTTTAGATTTGTTTTCTGAGATTTAAGGCGCGATCATGCGTATCTGAACTAGCTGTCCAGCGGGGTCTCCGAACGGGTTCGCACGGACAAGAAGGGGGCGGCAACCGGATGGTTGCCGCCCCCTTCTCGAGGTTAGTTGGTCGTGGAACCGTGTTGAATGCCCCCGGTGTTGATGCGCGCTAGCGTGTACGTCACGTAGTCGGAGTGCGCATAGTCATCAAGGTTGCTAACGTTGACCGGCGCGTCTATGACTTTGCCACCGGTCATCATATTGGCCGTCAGCACCAAGCGGTAGTTAGCGTAGGTTTGTTTCTTCTCACCCTCAACATCCGTGTTCACCTTAACGCGGAACCTATGCGCAAAGGCAAGGCTGCTGTCGTCGCGCGTGGCGAATGTGCCACCATCCCCCTTGCTATCAGTAAATACGTAGCTGGCACCATCGGTACTCAATGGAGCCGCACCCAGCTTGTCGCTGCGGGCCTCCGTAATATAGCTGCCGATTCCATCGACCTTCTTATACGAGCCGTCGTCTTGGCGTTGTTGCAAGCTCAACGTGTACGTCACCGTATCGGCACTGGAAATCATGGCATCGGCACCGCTGAGCTTTGAGAAATCATAGGTCCCCACCAGAGCGATCTCGACGTCGGCAGACTTGAGATCATCGATATTGATGCCCAGCTGCGACTTCTGTGAAGCCACGAGCGCAATGGTCGAGGAACCGACGTCCGCGCGGTAGTATCCAGCTCCACCAGCGTTGTATGCCGAGTTGCTGCTGGTGCTGAGCGTATCGGCATGCGTGGAAAGGTATGCGCGGTAGTTAGGCTTCGTGTACTTGTCGTTGCCGCTTTTCTGCGAAGTGATAATACCAGCCTGGCACGCGGGCTCCGTCATTGTGAGACTCGCCTTCATGGTGATGGTGAACTCTTTGTCATGTTCCTTAGCAATCTCGCGAATGCCGGAAAGGTCAATTGCCCCAAGATTTGCGTCAGCCAGCGTCAATTTCATGTCCGTACCGTCCGCAGTCCATACACCCGTAGCGGCGCAAGGATCTTCAGCGGTGGTCTTCTCCCATACCCACTTTGTCTTGTCGTTCTCGGTCGAGGCATGCGGAGCGTAGTAGTTGTCCCCCACCTTCACGTAGAACGAATACGTGCCCAGGGTTCCAGTCGGATAGCCGTGCGCACCTGCGGCATTACCGCCCTCATAGTTCACCAGCGAGGAATCCAGCTGGTAGTACAGCGCGTCGGAGCTTGTGTACTCCTGCTCGTCAAATGTAATGGTGTCACTCACGTCCATATAGAGCGGATACGTCGTTCCGCTCATGGTCATCTGGTTGGTGCCGGATTCGTTGTCCACCAAGCTATGCGTATAGTTCGACGCGATACTGTACGTCGATGCCGTGTTCTGGTTCCCATCTTTAGAATTATCGGGGCGCAGCTTGTAGTTAATGCGCGTGTTGAGATCACTGTTTCCAAACGCCGTGGCGGTCCAGCCGTTCACGCCAACCGAGCCGTTCGGCGTACGAACAACAAGATAGAAGTCCTCGGACTTTGGCTTCTCATTAGGGGCGCTCAGCGTAAAGGTCTGTTTGTTGGCATCGGTATCAGCTTTGGTCTTGGGGCGGTAATACGTACCGCCGACCTTGGCGGTGGCCTCGGTAACGTTGGCGGCCACAACCCACGTACCGGTTTCAGACACCGTCACGCCAAACGTCTCGCTCAGCCACGGCTCGACGTACTTCACGCCGACAGCATCCTCAAAGTCGGTCAGCTTGACCGAAGTCGCCCCACCGTCAGGCACGGTGTAGTGGTACTCCTTGTTGTTGTTCGCCTTGTCTACCAGCGTGAGTTGCGTGCCCTTGGGCAACGTACCCTTCCCTTTATCGCCCTTGAACGTAACCTCCTTCTGCAGGGGCTTCATAGCGCCGCCGCTCGCCAGGTAGGTATTCCAGCCATACTCAGTGGGGGTTCCATATGCCTGGTTATATGTCCAGGTCAGAAGGCCCGTCATACTCTCGCCGCTACTGATAAGCACGTGCGCATCTTTGCCGCGCTCAGAGTAGTTGGCAGCCTTGAAGTTGGAACCCTCGATGTAGGTGGCAGTGAAGTCGGTTTCGAGCATACGTTTGACGATGATGGGCACCTGGACCTTGTAGCTCTGTCCCGCCTCGGTAAAGGTGACGGTCAGAAGGGTGAAGCGGCCCTTCTCGTTGTCCCAATCGGTACCACTCACGCTGAAGCTCATGGCAGATGTGCCGTTGCCCCGCACGGAAATCGTCGGCGTGGCGGTCGTGTCCTTGACGAAGCGCTTACTCGCGTCGAGCGTGAACACCTCGGTTGTGGCGGTCACATGCTCGGCACCGCTCTTGGTGGCGGGGTTCAGGCGCTTCGCATCCGAATAGCCACCGTTTGTCACAATGTTGAGATAGCTCTCCACCGTCGTGGTATCGCCGCCGGAAAGGACAAGAGTGTCGAAGTCCCTGTCATCAGCAACCCGTTTTGACCCGTCACTGTTGTTGGAGTTGAACTTTCCGATTGACGTTTTCGCGTTGAAGCTGTCCGCAGTGCTCCGATATTCGCCGGCGTCATTTCTGCCGCCAATGTTGTTGTAGGTGTAGCGACCTGCGATGTTGGTACCTGCCTGCGTTTTGATAGTCGCCGCCGTGCCGACGTTTGCGCCGTCGCCGAAGAGATAGCGATCGGTTACATCATTGGCGGATGAACGCACCGCGATGCTACTCACCGGTCTCGTGGTCACGTAGGGAGAGGCATCCTCGGCCGTCTTTTGACTTCCGTCCTCATTCACCTCGTCGCTGTAGAGCGTTGTGTCCGGCGCAGTAAGCGTGTCGTTGTAATCAGCAAATGCGATGTAGGACTTCTTGTTTACGTCCTCAACTTTATTGTTCCAATCAACATTCATCAAAGCGGGGAGATCTTTGTTTGATTTCCCTTCTCCCGGCTTCACGTCCAAACCCGCCGCATAGAGCGCATACATGGTATTTGTCGCCGTGTCGCCAAAAAGCACGCCTTGTTTGTTGGATGCATTGAATTTATTGCTGTCAATAAGGACATTCACTAGTTTGTAAATACCCTTACCGTCACCGGATATGCCACCGGAATGTTGACCCGAAATAGTATTCTCGGCGATTACGGAGTTGGTGATTTCAATCGATGATGGAGAGGTGATCTGATACTGCAAGTTGCCGAATATGCCACCAGAGTAATTTCCGTTAAGGGTCAGGCCTCGCAGCTCGACCCCATTGCAAATCAATCGCTTGGAAGCAACTTTCAGCTGTCCAACAATGCCGCCAGAGCACCCTTTTGATCTCAGATCGATATTCTTAACCTTGCAAGCATCGAACTTGAACACATCTCCGCCCGTAACGAACCCAGCGATTCCTCCGATCGATTCAAGGCCAGCCGCACCGATCGTCGTTTTTGAAGTGGAGGAATCGGACCCCGACACACAAAGCCCGTGCGCATACACGCTGTTTTCGACCTTGCCGATAAGACCGCCAACGCCCTCTGAACTGACCGCGGTAATTTTTACATTTTTGATAGTTGCAATTCCGTCAGCATTGACCTCTTTGTTCTTTGAATCTGGATTGACGTTGACACAGAACAGGTCGCCGTTAACGCCGAGCACTCCACCGGTTCGGGCGCTCGAACCCGTTGATGAAATCACCGAATCCTTGGCGATATCCATGTCTCTCGTTGTCCATACGCCGCCCTGTGAGTTGCTATTAAGTTTGCCAACAAAACCGCCGACGTTCTTGATTCCCAAAACGGTCATGCCGCTATACGAGCAGTCGTATAGCTTGACCGGAGATGGCTGCTTCGTCGTTTGGTCCACCATGAAGGTTGTGTCATTCTTGTCGGTCTTGCGGCTTCCGTAGCCGGAGGCTCCCAGCAGGCCACCGACATTGTTGGGCCCTTCCACTTTGCTGTTAGTCATGACGACGGTGCCGTATTTGCCATAGCTCTCAAGCGAGCTCGAGTTTGCCGTAGTGCCTGCAAGTAGGCCGACACCGACCTCACTAGCGGTGTTCGGCGGAGTCACTGCGGTATTGTTGTCGCCGGTAGCGATTTCGCTATATTTCTTGTAGCTCAACGAAATATTGCAGTCGTCAAATTTTAGGTTCTGGACTGTGTAGCCGCTATTGCCTGTGGCAGCAGCGCTGTCCGTTGCCTGGGTGCCGATGCTCCCCGATACTTTTTCCGAAGTGTACGTTACCGTGCCGAAGAGGGCTCCCACTCCGGTGAGTTTGTAGTCGTCGTCGGCGTATTCCTTGATATCGTATGGCTTCTTCTCGCCGCCATCGCTACCGTTGCTGCCAACCCTTATGGTCGCTCCGTTGCCGTTGATGGTCGCGATGAGCGGCACGATGCGGTCGCGGTCGGCGCCCTTATTGGATGCGCACGCGTTGGAGTAATAGCGGCCCGAAAGGCCCGTGTAACCCGTGCCGTAAGGCGTCATGTCATAGTCAATTTTCTTATTAGCTGTGTCCACTAATTGCAAATCCATGCCCGACGCCTGCGCGGCGCAGATGTTGCCCGTCTGCCACGTGGCGTATTTCGACACTAGATAGGGAGAGTTTACCTTGGAGCCATCGGTCTGGTCGAGCGCGCCAGTGTCTTGGCTGCCCGGGCTCAGCGAGTCGTCCTTAGTTGCAATGGCAAAATCCCTCGCCGCGCTCGCCGGCTGGCCGACATTCTTATAACTCGCATTACGCACCTTGCCGTAATTCTGGTTGCCAAACTGATATTTGGTTTTTGTCGACGTACTGCCGCCCAGATATGCGAACGACCCAGCATACGTACCGTATGAATCGTTGGTTGTTTTCGTATTCGCCGAACCACCAGCCGAACCGCTGCTGATGATGGCCGAGAGCACGAGCAGGCCCTGCGAGTCCTTGACCTTCGTGGTTATGGCGAGGTTGTTCGTGGTTCCGTCGCCCCTATAACGACCCTGTGTATCACCCGTCTCGATGCATTTCGTATCCTTAGTGTCCAGATTGTTCACCTTGTAATTGCGGCCAGTGTTGTCCAGGTCCTGAGCCCCTTTTGCAAGCTCGCTGAACGCATAGCCGTCGATTACACGGCCAACATATGGGTTGTCGTAGAGAGAAGCGCCGGCGTTATGCCACTTGTTGAGCGCGCCGCTCACGTTCGAGGAGTTGCGGAAGATAACACCGCCACCCGCAATGGCACCCACATATCCGCCAACGGGCACAAGGTGTGCGCCTTTATCGCCAGCCGTACCCGCAACGCTAAAGCCACCGCTCGCGCTCACCGACACGCCATCGATGATATTGTCGCCGCCCATGATACAGCCGATCACGCCGCCAAAGAACGCACCCGGCACACCGGAGGCATCTACTTTCTCATGCGCAATAGAGGCTGCCTTGCCCGAGTATTCAATGTTCAGGCTACTCACAACGCTACCGTAGCTATACCGAATCAAGCCCGCAAGCTTGCTCGTTTCTTTAGCGTTGTTAATCTTGATGGTCGCTTGCGCAGTCGCCTGCGACGAGCCCCTCAGATTGCCAACGATAACGCCGCGGAACGGGTAACCCTTATTACCCAAACCCTGGAAATCGGCAGTGTCGAGCTCTAGCGTGTCGATGCTTTCTCCCTTATCATTCACCGGCTCGATGCTGTAGTAGGCGCTCTGGAGATAGCTATGCATCGTCGCGTCATCAAGCGTGTCCTTGGGGTCGGTGGTGTTATTCCCCGTCTTCTTCTCCCAAGTTTTTTTCGCCTGATTATAGACGTAGGTGATTTCGTTATCGGTGCTACCGCCATTGCGACGCTGGCACAGCTGCTCCTGGTCTTTGGCAATTGTAACTTCCCAGCCGTCTCCTGCATTCTGGGTATTGATGTACCTGGCAACCGTGTTGAGCTCGGAAGCCTTGGTTATAGCATAGGGATCACCATAGGTGCCGCAGCCCACTGTGAGTTTGGGCACACGCTGGTTTACCTTAATCTCGTGATACTGGACGTTGTCTTCGTTTGCCTTGCCCTTTTTCACATACGGAAGATAGTCGCCGAACTGCGGAGCCTTGCCTGTCTTATCCGCTATCTTGTTGTCAACGGTCACCAGGTTGTCATCGGTCCCATAGCCGTTCTCATCGTAGTACCAGAGCTGCTTGCCGGGGTACTCACCCTCCGAGTCAATCTCGCTACCGAACGTGACCTTGTTTTTACTCTGATCAGTATTCTGATCTGCCTTAAAAAACGTATAGACCGCGGAGCCCGTCTTGCCCTCGCCGTAGCCGAAACTCTCGAGCAAGCTTGCACGAGTAAAAATGGTATTGTTCGATGCGCTCGGCACACTAATTTGATTGAATGTTGCTGTCACCTGATCCGCCGCGCTGCCCACGCCAAGTTTGCCAAATAGCGATGTCGCCGCCTTGGTGTTGCTTGCGTATCCGGTGGTCGTGATGTTCTTCGCACTCAGGTCCACGTAGGTTTGCATCTCATTTATGAGCAAAGGCATATAAGCATTAGCACCCGTGGCCTCGCTAGCACCGTCGACGGTCAAATTGTTGAGCGTAAGACCGTCGATCGAAATCTTTCTAATTGTGGTGGTCGTGCCGTTGCTAGACCCATACACGTAGCGACACACCAGCGCACCCGAAGAGCTTCCGCCCGCGGCGGTAATATCATTATTGCTTTTCTCGTCATTGACAACAGGCCCAATAGTGCCACTCAAAGTGACAGTATTCACCGTAAGATCGCCGTTTGCTACAGTTCGAAAAAGACCGCAGTGCATGTTCTCGTGCTGGGTAGCCTTCGAGTTGGACTTGTTGCCGTTCTGCTCGGCCTTGATGTTGGAGTAATGGAAGGTGATGGTCGCATTATTAACCGTTACCTTTCCGTTCGGCTGGGTGGGATAGTAGCTATAGCCCACCAAATTAATATCGACGCTTTTGCCGCTTCCGCCGCCGATGGTTACGGCGTCTTTGAACGCTTGTGGCACAATCATCGGGCGAATTGCGGCTGGCGCATAACGGTAAGCAGACCATAAGAGCAGCTTTCCCGCCGTATCAATTTGAGAGATGGCGGAGCCACCTTGTCCAACCTCCGTATAGGCCCTGTCTAGATTGTAGTAATAACGGGTCTTGCCGTTAGTGTTGTGACTTAGACCGAAAGTCGAGCGGTTTTGATAACTGTTATCGTTTTCGGAAGCGCCGCTCATGTCTAGCGTATCGGCCTCGGTGTGTAGCGAGACGACCGTATTCCACTCGGCGTCCATGAGCTTGCTGCCGGGCTTTACACCATTGCCGACCCATTCGTCGAAGGTCTTCACATTGGAAGCATTAATGTTAATGCCTTCAACCTTATAGGCAGTCTTCCACGGGGACTTGTCCTCCAAGTACAGGCCTGCGTACTTCTCGACTCCATACGTTGAAGTGTTGTCCACCTTGCAGCCACGACCAACAAGTACGCCGAGCGTCGTGGCGGCGCCAGCCTTGATGGTCGTACCCGAAAGGTCAATGGCATGGCCGCCGATAATCCAGTGGCCGCTTGCGGCATATACGAGGCCGCCGAGCTCTTCAGCATTATTTGCGGTGATCTTCGCATTGTTTGTCTTCAAGGCATACGTATCGTCGCTGTTGCTCTTGGCGGTATCGCCAATTGTGACATTCGCATTGCCCCAGCTGTAGCCCAGAAGGCCACCCGCACCTTTCCTCTTGTCTCCATTCTGGCCCACGGTCATTTCAAATGAGTCAAACGAGAGCCCTGTGATGTTGACGGTTTTCACGTTGATCTTCTTTTCAACGTTTCCCTGCTTGCCCTGCGCGATACAGCCGATAAACCCACCGACCTGGGCAATCTTTTTGCTTGACGCACTTTCCCCAGCCGCAATCGAGCTGCCAACCGTGATGCCCGACGCGTTGATTGTTACGGCTGTGTCGCCCACATAACCGACGACCCCACCGATTCGAGCGCTGCCTTTAAGGGTATTATTGCCCGTGCTAATTGGCGCCTTTGCCTGGGTGTTGTTCGTAAACTCGACCGTGCCGGCGCCTGTTATGCTACCTGCAATACCGCCAATGTTGACATTGTTGCCGAACGTGTCGCCGCAGGTAATCTTTGACACACATGTAACGCCACTGAGCGTTACAGTGCCCTTGATGGTCGCCGCAAGCGAGCCGGCGTCAACGGCCAGACCGTTATCGAAGTTCATAACGCCATTGATGGTGAGGTTGTTTACCTTCGCGCCGCCACCAATGGCATCGAAAAGGCCCATGCGGCTGTGGCGATAGATCTTGCCATTGCCTTCAGACGAATCGCTTGCGCCGAGATCAACGTCATTGCGTGTACCGTAAGGTTCGCCAATCGCCAAGGTAACGGTTTGCTGGTTTCCTTCGACAGTACCTCCAAAGGTATTAACCTGACTGGCCCCATCGCATGAAAGGCCCTCAAGACCCGTACCCCGCAGGTCAATGTTGGAAGCAATTGAGAAAGTATTCCTGCTACTACCATACCAATTTTTAAGGCTGTTGCCTGTGCCGATACCGAATACCCCGCCAAAGTAGCCGTGTGTTTGAACCGTCATGGCAACGCATGCAAATGTGTCCACATCTTTAATAACGTATGTACCCGACTTCCCGTCACCATCTTGGGACCGAAGTTGATGACCCCAAGAATAGCCCGCATAGTCGCCAGCATCTGGAGCATCTTTCAGGTTGCACAACGGCTGATAAAAGGTGTCCTTATCAAGTTTAATAAGATCCTTGCTGAGCTTGCCCTTCTCTCCGGTTAGACGAATGACCTGGTTATAGGTCAGGTCATCGATCTTCGCCGCGGCGGGGCGCTTGTAAAGCCAATAATTATTGTTCGTCGTCTCAGCATCCGAGCCTGAACCCAAAGCAAATACCAATGGGGCGCATCCATCCAGGGATCTAAGAATTTGGTTGGTATTACCGTTGGTGTCGAGCTTGCACTCAGTCAAATTTGTAGTCCCACGCAAACGCAAAACACCGTTCCATGCCGAGCCCACAATTCCAGCACCACATACGATTGATTTATCGGTTGTAACGCGAACGTCCCCGCAATCCAAAACTCCAAAACGCGAGCGTCCGCCCACGCTATAGCCGCTATCCAGGGCGCCAACAACACCGCCAAAGCCGCAGTTCTTTCCAGTAGTATTCGGAGAATGACATGTGACACCTGCGCCGTCAACGATTACAACGCCTCCAGTGTTGGCGCTCTTTGCCACCCAGCCGACCAGGCCTCCTGCCAGTCGTGGCGCGACACCGCACGTAGCATCGACCGAGCAACGTTCGCCCGCATCATTCGTCTTTATATGAAGAGTATTGTTCGACGTGCTGGTGCTGGTCATATCTTGAACTCTACCGACCAGACCGCCATAGATGGAGTTGGAGCCCTCCACCAGCTTGCTGGTATACGAGCCACCCGATATTGTGACATCGCCGTTCGTTGTATCCAGAAGACCAAACACACCACCTGCTGCGCCTGCGTCATCGCTTTGACCAAGATTCACGCCCGCGCCCGTATCGATTTGGTCGTTGTTGGCAAACTCAACCGAACTTGCAAAACTTACATCGCCGATGAAACCGCCGGAGCTTTGACTGCTCGTATTGCCGACGTTGGCAGGACAGGTGAACTTCTTGTTGTCCGTGCCGAGCGTGAGCTTGGTCGCCTTACCGATGAGGCCGCCGCTGGCAGCTTTGCCGATGACGGTGAATTTAGAGAGGTCAATCTGGTTGCTGAGGGAAACCGTCACACCATCCTTGCAGAGGCCGATGATGCCACCGGCACTGGACTTGGCATCGGTCGTCTTGATGGTCGGCGTGCCCTCATAAGTTGCCGGAAGGCCCTCAAGCTTGTTGATGGTAAAAGAGCCCGACGCAACGGTATTCACAAGCAGGCCAATGTTGCCCTTGTCAGAACAGATGTTCACCGCGAGGGGCTTATTGCCATCGGTCGCATACGTCGCGTCGAGCGTAAGGTCCCCCGAGACCTCACCAAGCAGCGGGGAGGCGAGTGTCATAGTGTTCGCGCTGGAATTCGTGCTGCCGACCGTGACGTTCGCCTTCAGCGTTTGTCCGCCGCCTGCGATCTTCGCTGCCACGATGGGCTGGGCGTCCGCGCCCTTCCATGTCACCGCGACGGTGCTATTGGCACCAGTGAGCACAATGTTGTTGAAGAGAGTCCTCTCTACCGAAAGCGTGCTGCCATTAAGCTCAAGCGAACCCTTGAACGGAGCACTATCGGCTCCGAATCCCTGAAAATCATTGGAACCGCTCAAATCAAAGCTTGCGCCCGACAAGCCGCCCCTTGTAATAACCGCGTTCTGATAAACAGAGGGATTGGTCTGCGAAATCTTGATGAGATCGCTGCTTTCGTTGAACTCGATCTTCGTAACGGAGCCGTCTTCCCCAGTAGTAATGCCCGTGACACCGCCTTCCCTCAGATCCTCAACCGTGTTGTACTTATACTTGACATCCGCCTGAGCATCAACATCTGCGTCCGCGTCATCCGCCTGCTCCTCATCAGTGGCGCTGTCACCGACAGTCGCACCGTCTTGAGACGCATCACCCTCCGTTGAGACATCGCCACTGATGGCTCCGTCGGTCGTGGAATCCTGCGATCCGTCGGCGTTGGTAGAACCGTTGCCGCCCTCGGTAGCACCCGCATCGGCGCCCGGAGTCGTCGCGGCATCATCAGATGTAGCCTGGTCGGCATTTTCCAAAGCGGTGGCCACGGCATCCTGTACGGAGCGTGCCGTGTGGCCCGCGGCGCGCGCGGCGGAGACGGACGCCTCCATCACGGCGTCGAGCTCTTGCGCGAACACCTCTGTGGAGGGCGCGAGCGCCTGGAAAATCATGATCGCAGTCAGGCATGCGGTTGTTATGCGCTTTGCCGTTCTCATCTGGTCCTACCTCGTTCTATCTCATGCCCCGTGCGGGGCTCAAAATCTATGTTTGCGGCTCGTTTCGGCTAGTTCGTCGCAGGCGAACACGAAACGCCAATGTCTCCAAAGCTGGTCGGCTTCGAATCGTCCTTCCGATAAAAGGTGATGATTTCCGAGCCGGGAGATGCGTCGTATTCGACCGAGCATGTGCCCGAGTTTCTGCTGACGGTCGCCTGCTTGTCACCGCTTTTGTGGTTCGTCGTAAAGAACGGATCGAGCTCGACTCCGTCTCGCCACGTGAGCTTTACCCTGGTCGTAGCACCCGTAACGGTCACGCGATAGTTGTAGGCGTCGAATTTGTCGACATTCGTATCATCCGAGTTCTTATCGACCCACTCGCCCGAAACGCCCGAAGCCGTTACCTCCGCGCGCTCGGCCGGCGCAATATTGGCCGCGAGCAGCTTAAGGTTGGTGCCAGGGCTATTGGCGCCGACCTTGGCCTTAACAAGGAAGGACGCCTTATTGAGGTCCGTCTTGGCAAACGTAACCGTGTAGGTATACATCGTCGCTTTGTTGGCGGGAAAGGGAAGATCGACTGTGCCGCCCGTCTTCAGCTCGGGCTCACCGCTTATGCTCCAATTGTCCGTCCCCTTCGCCGTCACGCTCAGCGTCGCGTTGACATCCTTGTCGTTAACCTTGTTCTTGTCGCCCAGCAGATGGTTGTAAATGCGGAAGGTAAAGGAGCAGGTATCCTTACTCGTGTCGACAATGATGGTGTTCGTGGCGATTTTCCCATCCGCCACCTCATTCGTATAGCCCGTAAGCATGTCCGAGGCAAACAGCGCCTGCGACGTGCCCGAAACAACAACCGACTTAAGGAAGTCGCCGCCCAAAAACGCCGTGTAGGTAAGGTAGGTACCCGTCGCCATCACAACGATGCACAGCAGAACCGCAACTGCCCACAGGCGCTTGCGCACTTTGGATCCCAGGCAAAACGGATGTTTACGGCAGGAGGGTTCGGCGGAGGGCACCTGTTCGGGCGCGGCCGTCCGATCCGACTGGTCGCAAACCAAGTCCTCGGCATTGTCGAGCTGCTTGTTCTTGTCCTCTGTCATGTGACGTCCTCCCTTCCTGCGTTAATTGCCGCTTGTGCCGCGAGCGATTAGGTAAACCATGTCGGTCTCTTTAATGTTTGAGACCTTGGTGTTGCCTTCGGTCACAACGCCCGGGTTCCACGTGCATTCGATAATGAAGTTCGTGGCGTCGTTGGCCCTTTTGGTCGCTTCGCTGTAACCGTCGAGTTCGCTCTTATCGAACTTGTAGTACCGATACAGCGGAAGAGCGTTTTTCTGAACGTTCTTGTACTTCTGATAGGTGGGGTCGTTTTCTTCGAGGTCCTTGGCTAGCGAGGCATCCGTCTGATCCGCATTGATCAGGTTAAAAGGCGTTACCTCTGCAGCCTTGGTCCACGCATACCTATTACCAGCGCCATCCAGACCGGCAACATCGCCTTTGCCCGACTCCGTCGTATCGTTTACCTTGTACACCTTAATATCGAGGCCCTTGATATTGGTGGTATTTGCCACCTGCAGCTCAAATGCCTGGCCACCGTCATTGCTCTCGTCGTTGTTACTCTTTACGCAAAACGCGCGACGAATGGCCACGGTACCGTTGGAGTTTTTCACATCGCCCCGTGACTCGTCATACGAAATCTCGATGGGCTCGATGCTCGTCTGGTTGGGACCCATGATCTTAAGCTGTGCGGGCGTTTGAATCTTGCCCACCGTAGACAGACTTTTGCTGCTTACGAACCATGTCATGGTAAGGCCGATGATAAAAATGATGGCCGCGAGCAGCACCAAAACCGCAAGTGTCTGTGCACGGTGGTTCTCGACCCAATCGTGGACGGCAGTCATATGTGCGCGGATGTTATCCATTGGTGGTACCCTCCTGCGCGGTTATTCTGAGTTGGATGGAAATGACCTCGTTGCCGATCTTCTCGTCCGCGTTGTTGTAGAGCGCGGAGTAGGCGTCCACGTTGGCGTAGGGATCGGAGACGGCGACGGTGCTCGACGGGTCGTAGAAGTAGTTCGTTTTCTTGTCGTTCACGTCTGTTTTTAGAGCGTCGTAGTCTTTGCCCTCTGCCGCGAACAGATTTTTGTAGTAATTCGTGTTGCCCGTAAGGACGAAGTTCTGGAAGTACTCCGGCCACACCCAGTACAGGGTGACGGTACGGGACTTGTTTGTGGGGTTGGTCGTTTTGCCGTGTTCGCAAAATTCGCTCTTTGGAATCTCGATCTTGCCATCAACCACGCGACCCGAGTAATAGCCGTTCTTGCAGCTCGTAAAGAACAGCAAGTGACCTTTGATCAAGCCAAGGAGCGTCTGCGCGTCATTCGTCAGCGTTCCACCGTCCTCAACAACGCCAATGCCCGTAACCTTAAGCACGCGCGACAGATTGATCGTGATATCGCCGAGGTTATCCGTGCGCGGCGTAACCGTAAACGTGATCTGGCCGCGGGCACCCGGATACAAGGAGCCGGCGGTCTCGTTGTTGAGGTTAGAGGTGAGCGTTACTGTCATGGCGTCGGTCGTATCTAGGCCGTCGATGACTTTCTCTTCCTCGTCCGTGCGCCCATCACGCTCGTAATAGCCCACGTGCGCGTTGGCTTCGCCCTCGCCCGCGGCGGTCAACGTGTACCGATCCGCCTTCGCCCCGATCGTGCTTCCCGTGGCACTCACCCGATTGTTGGCGGCAAACCAGGCCAGGCATGCAAAGATGGCAACGATGGCGGCCAGCACAAACAGACCGCTCACCAGGAAATCCTTCCAGAAATCCTTGAGGGTCCGCACGTGCTCGTCGGCAGCTTGACGGTATTCGGCCGCCGTCTTGTGCTGCTGGGGCTCGCTATGTCGGTCCATGCCACTCATCGCTTGCGTTTGCCCTGCTTGCGGGCGTGCCATCCTTTCCGCTTGGTCGCGCGTAATCCGTTGATCGCAGGGGGAGTATTCAGGCAGAATACAACACCGTACGATAAGGTTAAAGAATAGCATTGACCTGCGGTTTGCTCCACAACGCAAGCCTTAATGATGTCTTAAAAGTCAAGCCCTTGGTGCAAAGGGGTCAGAGTACCCTCATTGGCAAAAAAGCGGGGAGCACCGATAACGGCACTCCCCGCCCACTCAAACGTGCGCGAAAGCTTTCTTGCCTACAGCTCGTTGGCCGCGTGATACGCCGTGCGAATGGCGCTCGCGATGTCGGCGGTGCGCTCGCCCGAGCAGTCGCCCACGCAGGTCACGGGCACCGTCACGCCGTCAAGGTCAAACGCGTTGGCCTTGGAGCCCACGGCCATCACTACGTAATCGCAGGCGATCTTCACCGGCTCCTCGGCGCCGTCCTCGGTGGTGCGAATGGCCTCCACGCCCTCGTCGGTAATGGCGGTCAGGCGGGTCTTCACGTGCTGCTCCACGTTGTGCTCTGCAAAGTCGCTCATGATCAGCGGCAGAATGGTCTCGGATTCGCCCGCGGCAATCTTGTCGAGCATCTCCACGATCGCCACCTCGCAGCCGTGCTGCAGCAGGTACTCGGCAGTCTCGGTGCCCACCAGGCCACCGCCAATGACGGCGACGCGGCCCGTAAGCTCCACCTTGCCGGCCAGCACGTCCCAGCTCGAGACGACCTTGTCCGAATCGGCACCCGGAACGGGAATGACCACGTCGTGTGCGCCCACGGCCACAATCGCGGCGTCGGCGACGTTGAGGTCCTCAGCGGTAGCGGCATGGTTGAGCTCGACCTTCACACCCAGGCCAGGCAGAACCTTCTCGTAGTACTCGACCGAGCGCATGATCTCGTCCTTGCGCGGAGGCGCGGCCGCCAGCACAATCTGGCCGCCCAGATGATCGCTCGCCTCATAGACGGTCACATCGTAGCCGCGCTTGGCCGCCACGCGTGCGGCCTCCAGGCCGGCAATACCGCCGCCCACCACGGCGATCTTCTTGTCGCCCTCGCCCGGCTTGATGGCGATGGTCGCCTCGTCACCGTTCTCGGCATTAAGCACGCACGAGATGTACTTGCGGTTTTGAATCGCGTCGACGCAGCCCTTGTTGCAGTTGAGGCACTCGCGAATGGGTTCGCCCGTCGCGGCCTTCAGCGCAATGTCGGGGTCGCACATGAGCGAGCGGCCATAGGCGATGATGTCGGCCGAGCCATCCTCCAAGATCTTCTCGCCCGCCTCGACCGAAACAACGCGGCCGACGGTTGCCACCGGCACGGAGACCAGGGCCTTAACGCGCTCGGCCACAGGCAGCGTCCAGTTGTAGGGCATGGCGCCCATGGGCGGAATGGTGTCGCCCATGTTGCCGGTGTGGTTTGCCTGCGCGACCTGGATCATATCGATACCGGCGCCCTCGAGCAGCTTGGCGAACTCACAGGCCTCGTCGGGCAGCAAGCCGCCCTTGCCGCGCGACGTGCCGTCGGGGTTCTCCATGATCACGGGGAGCTTGTACTCCACCATCAGCTCCGGCGCGGCCTCCTTAATGGCCGCGACGACCTCCAGCGCATAACGAACGCGGTTCTCGAACGAGCCACCGTACTCGTCCGTGCGCTTGTTGAGGATCGCGGAGCACAGCGAGCCCACCAGACGGTCGCCGTGGACCTCGATGGCGTCGATGCCAGCCTGCTGCGCGCGGGCGGCCGAGGCGGCGATGGCCTCTTTGATCTGGGTGAGTTGCTCCACGGTGGCCTCGTTCACAAAGTGCTGCATGTCGTGGTGCAGTTTGGCGTAGGCCTGCTTGCGAATCTCGTTGGACTCGGCCATCTTGGCGGCGAAGGTCTCCTCGTCGCCGGCGGCCTTGGCCTCCTGCGCGGCCTTGGCGGCGGCCATGGAGCCCATGACCATGCGGCCGACGCCGGGCACATCGTACTCGGGGTGGAACAGCTGCAGCGCGACCTTGGCGCCGTGCTTGTGGACGGTGTCGGCCAGCGCCTTAAACGTGGGGATCTGGGCGTCGGTCGCCAGCTTGGGCGTGGGGCTCGCGGTCATGACGGGAGCGACGTCGCCGATGACGATGTAGCTCACACCGCCACGGGCCAGGCGCTCGTAAAAAGCCAGGCTGCGCTCGCCGATGGAACCGTCGCGCTCCTCGTAGCCGGTGGTCAGCGGCGGGAACATAATGCGGTTCTTGAGCTCGAGCGGGCCAACCGTAATGGGCTGGAGCAGCTTGGATGCAGGTGCGGTCATGGACATTCCTCTCTGATAAGCGCGGCGGCGATGATGCCGCGTAGTTGTCTAAAGGATATTACATGGGGTACGGGGCCGCAGCTGAAATCGGCGGATAGCAGGTAAGGACTGGTGGATGGGGACGGGCGGGGCCGGCTGCCGGTTTGTCTCGATCTGTAACATCTACTCGGCAAAATAGGGTCTTACTGTTACAGAACGAGACATTCCCCTCGGCCCGTTCTCAACAATCTAAATCTGTAACATCTAGACTGACTTTTGGCCTCCACCTGTTACAGATCAAGACAAACGGAAGCGTTCCGTCGGAAAATCTCGATCTGTAACACCTACAGGCCAAAAACGACCCTAGATGTTACAAATCGAGACGAACAAATTCGGTCCGACCAAACATCTCAATCTGTAACACCTAGACCGACTTTTGGCCCCTTACTGTTACAGATCGAGACAAACCAATCTGGCCTGCCGAAAGATCTCAATCTGTAACAACAACTCGGCAAAATCCGTCCCTCGTGTTACAGATTTAGACAAACGAAGACCGTCCTGCCGAAACATCTCGATCTGTAACACCTGGCCGTCCAAATCGGGTCTAGATGTTACAGATCGAGATTTTGTTTGGGAGGCTGAGAATTGGGCTGAGAAAACAGTCCCGGAATAACAAAAAAGCCCGCCGGCTAGGCCGACGAGCTGCAAATTCTTGGTCGCGGGGGCAGGATTTGAACCTACGACCTCCGGGTTATGAGCCCGGCGAGCTACCAGACTGCTCCACCCCGCAATGTCTGGGCGCCTCATGTGCGCAAGAAAGAATATTACGTGGGAGTTCGGTAAACGGCAAGGAAAATCTCGTAGAGCATAATTCCTTCATATTTAAACCCCTCAGTCCATATCAGCGTAAACGAATCGCAGCCGAGCGCCGTCGGCGGCGCGTATACAATGGTGCGCGTCCTTTTACGCCGACACCTGGAGTAGACATGCTGCTCGCTATCGATATGGGAAACACGCAGACGGCCATGGGCCTGTTTGACGGAGACGAGCTGGTGCAGTCGTGGCGTATGCCCACCGACCGCTCCTTTACCGCCGACGAGATCCACGTGCGCCTGATGGGCTTCTTTAAGATGTACGACCTCTCGCTCGGCGCGGTCGACGCGATCGCCTTTGCCGGCGTGGTGCCGCAGCTCTCGCGCGAGTGGCACGCCGTGGCCAACCGCATCGCGGCAGATGCCATCGTCATTGGACCGCAGACGGCGGCCGTGACCAAGCTGCGGGCGGCGCGCCCCCAGGCCGTTGGTGCCGACCGCATCGCCAACGCCGTCGCTGCCGAGACCTTCTACGGCGCACCGGCGATCGTGGTGGACTTTGGCACCGCGACCAATATCGACGTCATCGACGAGGACGGCTATTACATTGGCGGAGCGATTGCGCCGGGTATCCGCATTTCCATGGACGCGCTTGCCGCCCGAGCCGCCAAGCTCGCCAGCGTGCCGCTCGAGGCGCCCGAGCACGCCATCGGCCGCGACACCGAGGAGTGCATCAAGGTCGGCGCCGTAACGGGCGCTGCCGCCATGGCCGAGGGCCTGGTCGCGCGCATGAAGCGCGAGCTGGGGCGCGAGGACGCCACCGTTATCGCCACGGGCGGCCTCGCCAGCATCGTCGCCGATTCGACCGACGCCTTTGACGTGGTCGACGGTCAGCTCACCATTAAGGGCATCTGCGAAATCTACCGCCGCATGCAGGAGCTGGGGTAGGACGGGGACCTAAGCACGAGCGCGAGGGGCGAACTAGGCAACGCATCGGTCCTATTCCTCAAAAACGAATATTTTTCAGTTTTGAGGAATAGGGCTTTCTGCTAGGTCTCGTCACACAGCCACCTCGCCAGGTCCACGATCTGCACCCCATTGCGGTCCGTGGCCTCGTGATGCGTGCGGGCGAGAATCATCTTGGGGTACGCGTCGCCAATGCTCAGCAGTGGTGAAATCTCGCGTTCAAATGTCTTATCCGAGCTGATATCGTCGCTCACCTGAATGTAGAGCTTCTCGCTTCGCTTGATTGCTACAAAGTCTATTTCCTTTTTATAGAGTACGCCGACGTATACCTCATATCCGCGGCGCAGCAGCTCGATGGCCACCATGTTCTCGTACACGCGACCCCAGTCCATATCGCGTGTACCGAGCAGGGCGTATTTGAACGCATGGTCTGCCAGGTAATACTTCTCGCCGCTCTTAAGGTATTTCTTGCCGCGAATGTCATATCGACGAACTTTATAGAAGGCAAACGCATCGCACAGGTACCCCATGTACGCGCCGACCGTCTTGTTCGTTATCTTTAGCCCATCCGCATTCAAAACATCCGTAATGTTGCGTGCTGACGTAATGTTGGAAACGTTGTCCATCATGTAATCGGCAATGCGCAGCAGCGCCGATTCGTTTCTCACGTTATGCCGCTGCACGATATCCCTCACGATGAGCGTTTTGAAGACATTAGAGAGATATTGATAGCGCTGCTCCTGCAGTGGATAAGGGTAAGAGCCGGACATACCGCCGGTTCTCGCGTACTCATCGAAGTCGCGGTCGACCTCGCCCTCGTCGCCATAGAGACGATACTCCTCAAACGAGAATGGGAAAACCTCGATCTCGAACGTGCGCCCCGTAAAGAGCGTCGACAGATCGCTCGACAGCAAAAAGGCGTTCGATCCGGTAATGAAAATGTCGTACTGCTCGGATGCATGGAGGCTGTTGATCGCACGTTCAAAGCCGTCGCACATCTGAACCTCGTCGATAAGCAGGAAGTTTTGCTTGTCGGGCACTCGATGCTCTTTTACATAGGCGAGCAGGGCATGATATTCGAGCAGGCCCTCGAACTCGTCGAGGTTGTAATTGATATGGATGACATTCGAATTGGACAGATTTGCCTCCACGTAATCGCGGAGGGCCTCGAGCAATTTTGACTTACCGCTACGGCGAATGCCCGTTATGACCTTGATGTCCGGCACGCCAATAAGGCTCGTCAACGTGTCCATATATGACGTTCTATTGATGAGTTTCATTGACGCCTCCCTGCGGTCTTTTATCGCTATTCCTCAAAAAAGAAAATTTTTCAGTTTTGAGGAATAGACTCTGTAACGAATATACCTCGCTAAAGGCCGAGCTGGCTTAATTCTATTCCTCAAAATCGAAAGATTTTCAGTTTTGAGGAATAGGACCGAGATGCCACCCTGCAGTCACGCGAAAGCCCTCCCCGGTGCAGGCCGAAGAGGGCTTCGTTGTCATCGTTATCTTTGGGCGCTGGCGCCCTGCGCTACAGACCGCGAATGCGCACGGCCTCGGGCGGAAACTCTTGCTCGCCGGCGTCGGTCTTAATGGTTGCGCGACCCCAGATGTCCAGACCCGCAAACACGCCGACCGCGAGCGGCAGGCCGTTGGGCGACACCGCCGCAACTTGGCGACCGAGCAGCGGCACCATGTCGAAGTACTCGCCCAGCACGGGAGCCAACGGACCGGCAGCACCCTGTGGCGTGTTGGCGACAACCGCCCAGGCGTCCACGCGGGTCAACACGGCGGTGGCTAATGCCTCGACCAGCGCTTCGTCAGCAACATCCACGCCAAGCTCGCCCAGCGCCGCGCGCTCAATATCCACCGTCACGGCACCGAACATGCCCGCGGCACCGGCACCGCCGTTGACGGCGACGCGCGCGAGCGACGTCTCAAACGCAGGCGCGCCGCACACGATGTCACTCGGCCACTGGATACCCACCTTGCCGGCAAGCCCCAGGCCCGGCGTTGCGGCCGTGCCCGCGAGCGCGTCCATCATGCCCATTGCGGCCACAAACGGCAGGCCGTGGAAGGCGTGCATGTTCACATCGGGGCGCACGACCAGCGAAAACGTCAGCGATGCGTCGCCCGCGCTCCACGCGCACCAACCCGCGGACATGCCCTCGCGGCCCGCGTCACGCGCCGCGCCGAGCTCGGTACCGGCGGCAACAGCATTCATCTCGATCATCTACATGCGCCCCAATTCGCCCACGATATGGCCCACGCGATCCTCGGGCTCCTTGACCTCGACGCCGTTGTAGCGGAAGAACCGCGCCGGGTCGTGCATCAGGTCCTCGAGCGGCACCAGCACAAAGTCGCGCTCGCCAATCAGCGGATGCGGCAGGCGCAGCTTCTTGCCGCCGTGGATCTCGCCGTCCATCCACAGCAGGTCCAAGTCGATGGTGCGCGGGCCGTTTGCCTTGGCCTTTTTGGAGCGGTCGCGGCCCAGCTCGGCCTCGATCTTCATAAGCTCATCGAGCAGCACCAACGGCGCCAGCTCGGTCTTGATCTCGATGACGGCGTTGGCAAACGCGTCCTGGCGCGTCTCGTAGGCCGGCTCGCTCTCGTAGATGCGCGAGCAGTTGGACACGCAGGTGAGCGGGATCTCGGCAATCATGTCGCGCGCAGCGCGGATGTTGTCGCAGCGATGCCCCAGGTTGGAACCCACGGCCACAAACGCGCGACGCGGCTGCGGCTTGGCAACGGCCCAGTAACCGTTCAGGAACTGCGCAAAGCCCGCAACGTCATGTACGCGCACGATGTTGGCGCCGGCCTGGATGGCGCCCAGGCACACGCCAAACGTGGCGGCATCGCGCTCGGCGGCCTCGGTCACGCCCGAGACGGCGCCCACAAAGCGCTTGCGCGACACGGCACACATGAGCGGATAGCCCAGCGATGCCATCTTGGCGGTCTCGCGCTGGATGACGATGTCCTCGTTGGCCGACTTGCCAAAGCCCGGGCCGGGATCGATGCAGATGCGGTCGCGCGATACGCCGGCATGGATGAGCGTGCGTGCCTGGTCGGAAAGGAAGCCCATAACACGGCGCATGATGGGCGCCGAATCGGGCAGGGTGAAGCGACGAAGCTGCGAGGTGGGCACGTAGGCTTCCTCGCGGCGGGCGCTACGGCGCATCATGGCGGCCAGGTGGTCGCTGGGCTCTGGTGCGGCTTCGGTAGCTGCGGACACGGTCTCGGGCGCAGCGGCGGCAGGAGCGGTCTGCTCGGCAGCCGGCGTCTCTGGCTCGGACTCGGGCGCGGGCTCCGATTCGCCAAACGGCAGCGAGGGCTGTACCACACCGCCCGGAAGCTTGGCCTCAACCTTGGGCTCGCCCAGCAACTTGCCGCGACGGCGACGGGCCGGCTTCTCGGCCTCGCGCGCGGCCTCGGCAGCCGCTTCGCGTGCCTTCTCGGCAACAAACGCCGCAGCCGAGGTATCGAGCTGCACCGTCGCGTGCGTGCGTGCGGGTGCAGCAACCTCGCCGGCGTGCATTACGATGACGCCGCAGGTGCTCGTCTTAACGAACTCAACCATCTTGGGATCGGTGAAGCCCGTCACGTCGTTGACAATCGAAGCACCGCAGCGCACGGCCGCCTTGGCAACCGCCACATGACGCGTATCGATCGAGACGATGGCGCCCTCTTTGGCGAGCGCGCGCACGACGGGCAGCACGCGACGCGCCTCCTCGTCGGGGTTGACCGGGGTAAAGCCGGGGCGCGTGGACTCGCCGCCCACGTCGATGATGTCGGCGCCGGCATCGAGCATCGCCAGGCCGTACTCGATAGCGGCATCCTGGTCAAAGTGCTCACCGCCGTCGCTAAACGAATCGGGCGTCACGTTGAGGACGCCCATGATGCGCGGACGGTCAAAGCTGAGCTCGTACTTTCCGCACCGCCATGTCTTGCTGTCGTTCGCCATGAACATCCTCCTAAAATGCCCACGCCGCCGCGCTCGGGCGCTGGCGGCGGGGTCGCTTTGCAATCAGTCTTTCTATTGTATCCGCGCGCGCGGGCTAGAACGCAAACGCGGCCGCGATGTCGCAAGAAATCAGCAGGTCGGCATTTGCATCCCGATCGGTGGGCGCCAAATTGCAAATGGCCAGCGTATCGCCAGTAAAGTAACGAGTGAGGCCCGCCGCCGGATACACCACGAGCGAGGTTCCGCCCACGACGAGGGCGTCGGCTGCGGCGATGGCAACAACGGCGCCGGTAAGCACATGCTCGTCGAGCGGCTCCTCGTAGAGCACCACATCGGGCTTGATGCGACCGCCGCACGCAGGGCACACGGGCACGTCCGCGGCATCCTCGTGCTCGCGCGCGCAAATCCATTCGGCGCTGTAGACCGCGCCGCACGTCTGGCAGATATTGCGGTGGACCGAGCCGTGCAGTTCGAACACGCGCCGCGAGCCGGCCATCTGGTGCAGGCCGTCGATATTTTGCGTCACCACGGCGTCGAGCTTGCCGGCGCGCTCCAGCTCCGCCAGCTTGGCGTGGCAGTGATTGGGCTTGGCGTTAAGGGCGATCATCTTGGTCCGGTGGAAGTCGAAAAACTCCGCCGGATGCGCCTCGTAGAAGCTGTGCGAGAGCATAGTCTCGGGCGGATAGGAAAACCGCTGGTGATACAGACCGTCCACGCTACGGAAATCGGGAATGCCGCTTGCCGTGGAAACGCCCGCGCCGCCAAAGAAGACCACGTGGCTATGGGTTTCGAACAGCTCCGCCAGCGCGGCGGAGGCCTGTTTGGGGTCCGATATTGCCTGCGTCATATATGTCCTCCGTCCGTGTCTTAGGGACGGCGGCGTTCGCACTATCACTCGCGGACTCCGCCCCGCTCTTGTTGCGTTAATCTTAAGCCTGCCAACCCCGTCGAAAGGACACCATGCCTCAGACTTACACTTTCGCCTCGTGGAACGTCAACGGCCTGCGCGCCGTGCTCAAAAAGGACCCGAGCTTTATCCAGATCGCCCAGGACCTCGATGTCGATATTCTGGCACTGCAAGAGACCAAGCTGCAGGAGGGCCAGGTCGATATCGACCTGCCCGGCTATCACCAAACCTGGAGCTACGCCGAGCGCAAGGGCTACTCGGGCACCGCGGTCTTTAGCCGCCAGGAACCGCTGCGCGTACTGCGCGCCGATGCACTGCTGCCCTACGCCGGCGAGGGTGAGGCTGCCGAGCTCGTCGCCCAAGCCGCAACCGAGGGTCGCGTCTGCGCGCTCGAGTTCGACAAGTTCTGGTTTGTGGACGTCTATACGCCCAACGCCCAAAATGAGCTCGCGCGCATCGATGTACGCATGGCCTGGGACGATGCCTACCGCGGCTTTTTGAGCGCGCTTGAGCGCGAAACCGGCAAGCCCGTCGTAACCTGCGGCGACTTTAACGTGGCTCACGAGGAGATCGACCTTAAGAACCCCAAGTCCAACCGCGGCAACGCAGGCTTTTCGGACGAGGAGCGCGGCAAGTTTACCGAGCTGCTCAACGCCGGGTTTACCGATACCTGGCGTGCGGCCAATCCGGACGTCGAGGGCGTCTACAGCTGGTGGAGCTACCGCTTTAATGCCCGCAAGAACAACGCAGGCTGGCGCATCGACTACTTCCTGGTAAGCGACGTAATCGCCGGCAACGTACGCGGCACCGGCATCCGCGGCGACATCTTCGGCAGCGATCACTGCCCCGTCACCCTCGCCCTGGAGCTCTAGCCCCAACTAATCCCCTGGGGACGGAGGAAAACGGATCATTTTGGCTCTCCGAGGATACCTGCGTAATGCATCTGCCACGAAAAGCGCCCATCTACTACGTTTAAGCCACTACCCCCAACCACAGCGAACAACGCAAAAAGAAAACCGCAGGTAGAGAGCCTGCGGTTTTTCATAAAACGCGGGTATGGTTGGAGGTATCGGGTTAAACGTAGTAGATGGGCTGGTTTCGTGGCGGGCATCCCCAGCGACCGCTTAGGGACGGGGAAACGGATCCTTTCGGCCCTCTGAGATCAGTGACGACAGCAATATATGCCGGCCATTTCAAAACTATGCCGGTTTACGGGGCTGAACCGCGAACCCCCAGCCATACGCAATTCCGAAATAATAAAGCCGCAGGTAGACGGCTCGTCTATTTTCGAAAAATGCCGGTATGGTCGGTCTGCGTCAATCCAGCCCCGTAAACCGGCATAGTTTTGATATGGCACCAAGGCCGTATTGATTCCCGCCCCGGTGCAACCGACCCTACAGTCCGTATTTCACGACGACGCGATTAATGCGGCGACACCAGGGCTTATACAGGGCGGCCAAAAACACGCAGGTCGCAAGGCCGTGCGTGATATCGAATGGCACTGCCGTAGCAAGACGCGCCACAGCGCCCGCCCACGTGAGCGGCTGCACAAAACCGATGATGTCATACGCGTTGATCACGACGCCATACAGCAGGCCCGACGCAAAGCCATACGCCAACAGCGCCGGCAATCGCACGGTTCCATCGGCGCGGTCAAACGCGCCCGCATGCGCCAGCGCGCCGCCAACATAGCCAACCAGACCCCAGGCATACATCTGCCATGGCGTCCACATGCCCTGTCCAAAAAAGAAATTGCTGGTCAGCGCCGCCAGCGCACCGACCATAAAGCCGTTACGACGACCGAGCGTCGCACCCGCGATAATGGCGATAGCACTCACGGGCTTAAAATCGGGAATGGGCCCAAACAGGATGCGCCCCGCCGCGGCCAGCGCCGCCAGCACCAGCGTGGGCATGATCTGGCGCAGGCCCGGGCGCGAGGTCTCGTAGCCCGCAAAGAACAGTGCGAGCACGAGCGCCACTACAACCAGCATGGCAAGCGCCGTCTGCTCAATGCCCGCCAGCAACGCCGCAGTCATCACTACCGGCACCGCCAGGAGCAGCGGAATCTCCATTTTTGTGAGTAGGCGCGAGGCGCGATGATCCGTCATCCCATCACGCCCTGTAGAACACGTTGTCGGCAAAGAAATCTGCAGGAGGCTCCATGCAGGCGATCTCGCCGTCGAACATCATGGCGACGTCGTCGGACACCTGCTCGGCAAAGTCTAAGTCGTGCGTGGCCATGATGACGGTACCGCCGGCATTCGCATGGTCACGCAGGGCGCGAGCGATGATGCGGCGGCTGGCCAAGTCCAAACCCTTGGTGGGCTCATCAAGCAGCAGCAGCTCCGGGCCAATCAACAGCAGCTTTGCCAACGCAAGCAGCTGGCGCTGACCGCCCGAAAGATCGTACGGGTGACGCGCCTCCAAGCCCGCTAGGCCCAGGCGCGCTGTCTGCTCCTGTACTGCGGCCTCGTCGTACCCGCAGATCGAAGCCCATTCCATCAGCTCGTCGCGCACCGTTTCGGCGACCAGCAATGCCTTGGGATTCTGTGGCAGCAGAGCCGCCGAAGCCGCCCCACGCACCATGCGGCCACGCTGCAGCTTAGCCGTCTTGGCCAGCACCGAGAGCATCGTCGACTTGCCACAGCCGTTTCCGCCCACGACCGCATGCACCGCGCCGGCCGAAAACGTCACATCGAGCCCGCGCAGCACCCAACCGCCCGCGCGATCGTAGCGAAACCAGCCTTCCGACAGGGTGGTAGCCGACCCGCCGTGCATTTTTTGGAGTATTCTGCTTCCATCAGTGCGCGGAAAGGCTTCCGAGCCGTTCTCGAGCAACGTTTGCGCCACAAATTTGGACGATTTGTCCAATCCCGAACTTTTTTTCGCGCTCGATACGTCCCCGGGCGGCTCCAGAGAGCCCAAATTGTCCTCACGCCTGCTGAATACTCCGTTTTTTGCACATCGGATGGCACCCCACCCCAACATGTCATCGGAAAACAGCGATTCTCGGCGTCCCAAAGAAGCCATATCCGCCACCTCGCGCACGCGACCGCCCTCAATCCGGTACGCACACGTCGCATACTCGAGCATCGGCCGCGGTTGATGCGTAGCCACAACAACCGTGCAGCCCAGCTCACGGTTCACGCGAAACAGCGCGTGCAGAAAATTCTTCTCGGCAACGGGATCGAGCTGAGACGTGGGCTCGTCGAGCAGCAGCACACGCGGACGCAGCGCCAGAACGGCGGCAAGCGACAGCAGCTGCTTGCGGCCACCCGAAAGCGTATCGGTATCGCGATGAAGCCAGTCCTCCAGACCAAAGAAATAGCTGGTCTCGGCAACACGGCGGCGCATCTCGTCGCGCGACACACCCAGATTCTCTAGGCCAAACGCCATCTCGTGCCACACGGTCTCGCACACAATCTGGTTCTCGGGATCCTGGAACACGTAGCCCACGCGCTCCGCAGACGCGCGCACGTCCATGTCGGCAACGTTCTCGCCCAGCACGCGCGCATCGCCAGTGCGCTCGCCCGCCGGAGCAATCTCGGGCTTGAGCAGCGACAGCAGCGTCGACTTACCCGATCCGGTACCGCCGACAAGCAGCGCAAATGCACCTTGGGGAACAGACCAGTCGAGTCCCTCGAGCACCGCAGCGTCAGCCCCGGGGTAGGCAAAGCTCAGGCTCCGCGCCTCAATCGCCGGCATATCCGGGCCGCACGCCGCGCCCGACACCGGGCCACTATCCAACCGAGCCATCAGCCGAGCCTCTTCTCATCAATCGTATGCAACACGCAGGGCAGCACCATCCAGGCAGCGTACACGACATAGCCCAGCCACGGCGCGGGCACCGAAAGCTGCGGGTAAAACGAATACTGCGTCGTCGCGGTCCACGCCACCGCCACCGCGGCAGCACCAAACAGCGCGAGCCCGACTAGCGCGGCAACGTCGCTGCGCCCCAGCCGATACCGCGCGTACGTCGTGCGACGCGTCGCGGCGCCCCACCCACGGGAGCGCATGGCGTCCGCGCGCTCAAGCGAATCTTCCATGCCCCAACCCATCAGCACGCTCGACGCCCGCAGGCGCGATCGCACGGGATCGGTGGGCGCACGCCCCGGTACATCAATCGCATCCTGCACCGCCAGTACCGTGCGTCCGCGGCGCAAAAACTGTGGGATAAGCCGCATGCACATCGAGATCATGAGCGCAATCACCGGCGCGGCGTTACCCAAAAGCGCGAGCACCTTGTCGTAGCCGAGCATCGATGCCGCGGCCTCAAACCACAGCACGCTCGCCACAAACAGCCCGCCCATGCACAGGCCGTATACCATGCTCTCCAGATACACCGCGCGCACGCCAATACGGAACAGCTCCGTCGAGCCCGAGGCGCTAAACAGCGGATTGAGCACCGCGATGATCAAAATCACCGGCAGCTGCCAGCGGAATGCGCCCAGCGTGCGGGCAGCCCCACGCGTCGCAAATCCATACGCCAACCCGCCCGCAAGTGACAGCGCAATCAGCACCGGCTGCATCGAGAACATGGTGAGCCCCAACGTCAGCACCATGTAGAGCGCCGGCACCGCCGGATGCGACATGGAAAATGCCGCGACGGGTTCGTTGCCCGATTCCTCTCGCATGATATCCACGGGCACCCCCATCCCCTCGCTCAAACGTCAACGCCGCAGCGCCGCCGCCATACTCAACCAGCGCAAACACCACGCCGGCGGCGCCGACATCGGCCGTCGCGCATCAATCGTTACGCGCTCATCATATGCCTGCGGTATCATATTGCGCCGTGTATCGTTTCCAAACACACGTCTCTATAACGTAACAGGAGATCACATGGACGCAACCGCAATTATCCTCGCCGCCGGCGAGGGCACCCGCATGAAGTCGAACCACTGCAAGGTTTCGCACAAGATCCTGGGTAAGCCCATGGTCCAGTGGATCGTCGACGCCACCATCAAGGCCGGCTGCAGCCGCGTCGTGGTCGTCATCGGCAGCCACGCCGACGAGATGCGCGCCCTTATCGACGGCGCCTACGCCAACAGCGCCACCAAGGTCGAGTGCGTCGAGCAAACCGAGCGCCTGGGCACCGGCCACGCCGTAAAGGTCGCGCTCGAGGCCTGCGGCATCACGCAAGGCCCCGTCGTCGTGCTCAACGGCGACCTGCCGCTTATCACCGCCGACACCGTCGCCAAGTTCGCGCAGACCGTCGCCACCGGCGAGCTCGCCTGCACCGTCATGACCATGACCCCGCCCGATCCTTTTGGCTACGGCCGCATCAAGCTGGGCGCCGATGGTCAGATCGAGCGCATCATCGAGCAGAAGGACTGCACGCCCGAGCAGGCCGCCACGCTGCTGGAGTGCAACGCCGGCTGCTACGCCTTCGACGGCGCGCAGCTTGCCGCCCACATTAACGAGATCGGCAACGACAACGCGCAGTCCGAGTACTACCTGCCCGACATGCTCGAAATCCTCAAGGGTCACGGCCAGGCGGTCTCCATCTTCCACTGTGACGACTACCGCGACGGCCTGGGCGTCAACAGCCGCATCCAGCTCGCGCAGCTCACCGCCATCGCGCGCGACCGCATCAACGAGCACTGGATGGCAGAAGGCGTCACGTTCATCGACCCCACGCAGGCCTGGATCGGTCCCGACGCCACCATCGGCCGCGACACCGTCGTGTGGCCGCAGACGCATCTGATCGGTCACGTCACCGTGGGCGAGGAGTGCCAGCTCGGCCCCAACAGCCGCCTCACCGACACCACCGTCGGCAGCGGCTGCATCATCGATGAGACCATCGCCATCGAGGCCGTCATCGAGAACGGCGTCGACTGTGGCCCGCGCGCCTACCTGCGCCCGGGCACCCATATGCTCGACGGCTCCAAGGCCGGCACGCACGTGGAGATCAAGAAGTCCACGATCGGCGAGGGCTCCAAGGTGCCCCACCTGTCCTACATCGGCGATACCACTATGGGCTCCGGCGTCAACGTAGGCGCGGGCTCCATCACCTGCAACTACGACGGCGTCCACAAGCACAAGACCGTCATCGGCAAGGATGCCTTCATCGGTTCCGACACCATGATGGTCGCGCCCGCCCAGATTGGCGACGGTGCGCTCGTGGCCGCCGGCTCCGTCATCACCGAGCCGGTCCCGGCCGACGCACTCGGTCTGGGCCGCGCCCGTCAGGTAAATATTGAGGGCTGGGCCGCCGATTATCGCCGCCGTCTGCACGAGGACGACGAGGCATAACGTTTCGCCAAGCACAAAAGGAGCTGTTCCATGGGGACGGCTCCTTTTTCTATCGTGACCTGCGCGACCGGATGAGTGGTCGGTTCGTGTCCGTTGACGGTAAAGACGTTATCAAGACCCGATTAACCCCGCCGCACGGTTACAATGCAAAAAGGCATCTATATGGCATTCGATGTATAAAGGAGAAGGGTAATGCCGATTAATGATCCCGAGAAGTCGGAGAATATGCGCAAGTCCATCCGCGTGTATTCCGGTTCCTCCAACCGTCCCCTCGCTCAGAAGATCGCTGAGTACCTTGGGGTCGAGCTTTCGGGCCTTACGCTAAAGCAGTTCGCCAACGGTGAGATTTACGCCCGCTACGACGAGACCGTCCGCGGCGCCGACGTCTTCCTGATTCAGTCCGTGGCCGGCGGCAACGTCAACGACATGCTCATGGAGCTGCTCATCGCCACCGACGCTGCCAAGCGCGCATCCGCCCGCTCCATCACCGCCGTTATCACCCACTACGGCTATGCCCGCCAGGACCGCAAGGCCGGCCCGCGCGAGCCCATCACCGCCCGCCTCGTCGCCAACCTGCTCGAGCGCGCCGGCGTCAACCGCATCATCACCCTCGACCTGCACCAGGGCCAGATCCAGGGCTTCTTCGATATCCCGGTTAACCACCTGTCCGCACTGCCGCTGTTTGGCCAGTACTACAACGACATGCACTTCGACACCGACAACCTGGTCGTCGTCTCCCCCGACGTGGGCCGCGCCAAGGCCGCCAAGAAGCTGTCCGACATGCTCGGCTGCGACCTTGCCATCGCCCACAAGGGTCGTCCGCGCCACAACGCCGCCGAGGTCATGGGCATCATCGGTGACATCAAGGGCAAGACCTGCATCATCAACGACGACATGATCGACACCGCTGGCACCCTGTGCGCCAACGTCAAGGAGCTCAAGGCCATGGGCGCCGGCGACATCTACGTGTGCGCCACCCACGGCATCTTCTCCGGCCCGGCTATCGAGCGCCTGAACGATGCCCCCATCGTCGAGTGCGTCGTCACCGATGCCATCCCCGTCGAGGTCGGCGGCAAGATTAAGACCATCTCGGTCGCCGAGGAGTTCGCTCAGGCCATCTCCGCCGTTTACCACGAGGAGCCCGTCTCTACGCTCGTCGGCGGCGACTTCGCGCTGTAGTCGCATCGTCCTTGCAACCCGGCGCTTCGCCGTCGGAACAGAAGAAGCCCCCGCGCTCCCCCTTGCTTCGCAAAGGTCGCGCGGGGGCTTCTTCTGTTTCGACGGCTCGCTCTGCCGCGGCCGCGCTTTTGTCTGGTGGGATTTCGCTGAAACAAAGTCTCGCCTTCGGCGGGCGTGGTAGCCTTTGTCGTTGACTGAACTACTTATGCAACGGAGGACAAACATGGCAGCTGCACAGCCGCTTAAGATTCGCATGGTTGCCGGACTTGGCAACCCTGGCGATGAGTATGCCGAAACCCGCCACAACGCTGGCTTCAAAGCAATCGACGAGCTGGCCCGTCAGGCCGGCGTCACGTACTGGAAAAACCAGGCCGGCGCCGAGGTCGCGCTCATCAACATCAACGACCCCGAGGAAGAGGGCGGCAAGCGCCAGATTGTGCTGGTCAAGCCGCAGTCGTACATGAACACCTCGGGCGGTCCCATCTCCAAGCTCTGCCGCGAGTACAAGATCAAGGCCGAGGAGCTGCTCGTCATCCACGACGAGCTCGACATTCCCGCCGGCGACGTGCGCGTCAAGGTAGGCGGTGGCCACGCCGGCCACAACGGCCTGCGCTCCATCATCGACAAGATGGGCAGCCGCGACTTCAGCCGCATCCGCACCGGCATCGGCAACCCTCCCGGCAAGATGGCTGTCGCCGACTACGTGCTCAAGCAGCTGCGCGCCCGCGAGGCCGAGGACTTCCAGGACACCTGTGCCCGCGCGGCCGACGCCGCCGGCCTGGCGATTGTGCACGGCGTAGTCTATGCCCGCGACCATGTCAACGGCGCCGCCTCCGCCAACGGCAAGCACTAAAACCTACCATTTAGGGACAGGTTTATTTTGGAAGGTTTTATCTGCGGAAACGCCACAACGGCCGCATCGCGATAAGCAACCCGCCGCCATACATACGCAACGCCCCAAAGGGGGCCGGCCTCACCGCAAACGCGAGGCCGCCCCCCTTGCCGTTTTGCCTGATAAAACCGACCAAAATAAACCTGTCCCCTTTTGGTAGGCCAGACGGGATAAACCGTTTTCCCACCTGCCGAAGACACACGTAAACAGCATGTCCATGAGGGTATAATTTGCACCGTATGTCTGCACAGCGCCTGTGCACGTACGGTTTTATTCGGGCGGCCGTCCATTTCCGTGGAGGCACGGTTCGGCAGCCCTTACAAGAGAGGGGTTCTATGTATAAGATCCTGGAGAAGACGCAGTTCTCGGAGAAGGTGTTCAAGTTCCGCATCGAGGCGCCTGCAATCGCCAAACATGCGCACGCTGGACAGTTCCTCATGGTTCGCGCCAACGAGACGGGCGAGCGCGTCCCGTTTACCCTGGCCGGCTGGAACGGTGACGAGGGCTGGGTCGAGTTCATCTTCATGGTGATCGGCAAGACCACCGAAATGCTGTCCACCTACGAGGCCGGCGAGTCGCTGCGCGACGTCGTGGGCCCGCTGGGCGTTCCCACCGAGATGGCCGAGGGCCCCTGCGCCGTCATTGGCGGCGGCGTCGGCCTTGCAATTGCCTTCCCGGTCGCCAAGCACCTGGTCGAAACCGGCCACGAGGTGCACGCCATCATGGGCGCCCGCACCAAGGACCTCCTGCTCATGGAGGACCAGTTCCGCGAGCTCCTCGACGAGGACCACATCCACATCACCACCGACGACGGCTCCTACGGCGAGCAGGGCGTTGTCACCGCTCCGCTGGAACGTCTGCTGCAGGACAAGGCCGTGAGCCAGGTCTTCTGCGTCGGCCCCGTTCCGATGATGAAGTTCTCGACCCTCACCGCCCAGAAGTACGACACCCCCATCACCGCGTCGCTCAACCCCATCATGGTTGACGGCACCGGTATGTGTGGCTGCTGCCGCGTCGAGGTGGGCGGCGTGACCAAGTTCGCTTGCGTCGACGGCCCCGACTTCGATGCCACCCTGGTCGACTGGGATGACCTTCGTGCCCGCCAGGCCGCTTACCGTTCCGAAGAGGGCGAGTCCCTCAAGGCCTATGAGGAAAAGAGCTGCGCATGCCACTAGTTAACGGTCGTTTCGTTGCCGATATGAAGTCGCCCCGCACCCCCGATAACGAGGAGCCGGCTGCCGAGCGCGCCTGCGACTTCCGCCCCGTCGACAAGGGCTTCACCGAGGAGATGGCGCTGGCCGAGGCCGAGCGCTGCCTCAACTGCAAGAAGCCGTTCTGTGTTGAGGGTTGCCCCGTCAACATCAACATTCCCCGCTTTATCGAGCAGATCCGCGCGAAGGACTTCGGCGGCGCTCTCGATACCATTCGCGAGGACTCCATGCTTCCCGCCATCTGCGGCCGCGTCTGCCCGCAGGAGAACCAGTGCGAGGGCAAGTGCATCCGTGGTAAGAAGTCCGAGCCCGTGGCCATCGGCCAGCTCGAGCGCTTCCTGGGTGACCGCCCCGAGCTCGCCTCCACGCCCAAGATGGCCCCCAAGAACGGCAAGAAGGTCGCCGTCGTCGGCTCCGGCCCGTCCGGCATCACCTGCGCCGGCGAGCTCGCCCGCAACGGCTTTGACGTCACCGTCTTCGAGGCATTCTTCACCGGCGGCGGCGTGCTGGTCTACGGCATCCCCGAGTTCCGTCTGCCCAAGGCAGTCGTCAAGCGCGAGATCGACGGCCTGGAGGACATGGGCGTCAAGTTTGAGTACAACTCCGTCGTGGGTAACATGGCCACGGCCGAGGAGCTGTTCGAGCAGGGCTACGACGCCATCTACGTGGCGACCGGCGCTGGCCTGCCCAAGTTCCTCAACGTCCCCGGCGAGAACCTGCCCAACGTCTTCTTCGCGAACGAGTACCTCACCCGCGTGAACCTGATGAAGGCCAACAAGTTCCCCGAGTACGACACCCCCACCAAGCACGGCAAGAACGTCGTCGTCTTTGGTGGCGGCAACGTGGCTATGGACGCCGTCCGTACCGCGAAGCGCCTGGGCGCCGAGCACGCCATCATCGCTTACCGTCGTACCGAGGACGAGATGCCCTGCCGTCGCGCCGAGCTGCACCATGCTAAGGCCGAGGGCGTCGAGGTTCTGCCGCTCGTCTCCCCGCTCGAGTTTGTCGCTGGCGAGGACGGCTCCGTGTGCGCCGTCAAGGTCCAGAAGATGGAGCTCGGCGAGCCTGACGAGTCCGGCCGTCGTCGCCCGGTGCCCATCGAGGGCGCCATCGAGGAGATCCCCTGCGACGTCGCGATCTCGGCTATCGGCACCAACGCCAACCCCTTCGCTGCCAAGATCGGCGGCAAGATGGAGCTCAACAAGTGGGGCTACATCGTTGCCGACGAGGAGACCGGCCAGACCACCGATCCCCGCATCTGGGCCGGCGGCGACATCGTCACCGGTGCCGCTACGGTCATTCTGGCGATGGGTGCCGGCAAGAAGGCCGCCGCTTCGATCACCAAGAGCCTGCTGGGCGAGTAATCACCTGCAGCACTAGCCACCAAACGGCAAAGTCCCCGTCGAGCACACGCCCGGCGGGGACTTTTTCTATGCCGGCCGCCCGACCACCATAAAGGGGACAGGCACCTTTGTGGTGGTTTTGGACTTGCCCGGTCGTTTTGTCTCAATCTGTAACATCTGGAGCCCGTTGAGCCTTGTAGTTGTTACAGATCGAGATATTGCGCCAGCCGCCCCCGCTTTGTCTCGATCTGTAACAGCTAGAGGCCAAATTCCTCGCTACGTGTTACAGATTGAGACATTAGGTTGGCGGCCGAACAGTTCATCTCAATCTGTAACACCTGGAGCCCAAATATCAGGCTTGGTGTTACAGATTGAGATCTTGCAAAAGCCGAGGATGGGCGCCGTCGCCAAAACCTAGCGCTTGCGGCGCTTGGTCGCGGCAATGCCGGCAGCGGCGACAGTTGCGCCGGCGATGCCCAGAGCGGCGACCGTCATCGCGGCGGAGTCACCCGTGCTGGCGAGCTCCGTGCCGCCGGTCTTCTTGCCGTTCTCGCCCTTACCCTTGGACTTGTCCGTCGTCACCGTGGTCGTCGTCGAAGTCGAACCGCCCGCAGGAGCCCCGGTACCGCCAGAGCCATCCGCACCGCCACCCTGCTCACCGCTGCCAGGCGTCGGCTTGGGTTCCGGCTTGGGCTCGGGCTCCGGCTTGGGCTCAGGCGCCGCCTCATCGGTCACCGTAATCGTAATGTTCAGACGCTCGGAATACTCGCTGTACGACATGCCAGGGCGCTGTGCCGCAATGCGCACATACATGTTGCTATCGAGTGCAATGGGCTCGGTGTACTTTACACGGCCTTCGTCACGGCAGGGGCAGGTGTCGTTGGTGGTGTACCAAATAGTCGAACCGTCCTCGGCCGAAAGCTCCAGCTTGGTACCCTTGGGCACCGTGATGTAGTTCTCCTTGGGCGACCATGCACCAAACGTCGTCGCACCAATCGTCGCCACCGGTCGCGCCGGTCGCACCGCCTCGGCAGACACGCGAACGTCAACCTGCTTGGACAGCGCCGTGCCGTCCACCGCCGCCGCCAACGTCGTCAAACCGGGCAGAGCACCATGCAGCACAAACGTCGCCGCTCCGTCCTCGCCCGTCACGGCCTGGGTGGCATCGACAGAGCAGATAGCCGAGGACTCCAGCCCAACATTAACCTTGGCACCCGCAAACGGCTTGCCCGCCTTATCGGTCACGTGCGCCACCAGCTCAAAGTCACTGCCCTCAAGCATGGTCACGGCCTGCTCCACGTTGAGCTTGAGCTTGTCGGCACGAACGCCCACGACAAGCTCGCCACTTGCCCAGCGCGCCATGGCCGTGCCGGCGTAGTTGCGAGCACCGTCGAGCTCAAACGCCACCGTCGAGCCCGCCTCACGCGCATCGGCATAGCGAATACGCAGCACGCGCGACAGCGGCTTGCCATTGGGATCGTCCTGTTTGTCGAGCCACGTATACGTCACGTCGCCCAGCCCCTGCGCATCCAGCGCGGCCAGGGCATCGTCGCTCGCATCCATATACTGCGCAAACTCAACCTCGATGCAATCGGTATAGGCATGGGCCGAGGCCACCTCGGGCGCCGCCGTCGACATCAAGCCAATGTTCACCTCAGTCTGAATCGGCGGCACGCGCAACCAGGCCGAACGCGCCTCCTCATACCCGTCCTTGGTCACGCGCACCTGATACCAGCCGGTCGGCGTATTCCAGTTGTATGCACCGTCCGCACCCGTTGCAAGCGGATTGTCCTGCTCATACTCCTCGGCATCCCAACGCACTGCATTGGTACCGGCCGCATCCTCGGCGCTCCACAGCTCAACCGTCGCGCCTTCAACCGTATTGGACAGCAGGCCCTCGTACACCACGCCCGCAGGGTCGGGTGCTGCCTTGGCAGCCACATTGCGATAACGCGCCTCGAAAATCGACTGCATCTTCTCGTCCGAGATCAAGCCGTCCTTGTTGGCCTTGTAGATCTCGGCATCGGTCAGCTCGCCCCAGTTGACCGTAATACGATTCTGGCACGCGCGCTCCACCTGCTCGCAGGCAACATCGTAGGCGCATTCGGCATTGGTCAGCTTAATCGCGCGCTCCGAACCTACGCTGGTCGAAGCCGCATCATAGGCAGCGCCCACCACGGTACCCGCCGAACCGGCCGTAAGCACACCGGCGATTGTCATAATGGAGCCCACCGCCACATCGGTGCTGTCGTGGCAGAGCTGGCGATACAGCAGATCCTCAAACGCACGCGCCTTCTCCATGGCGTCACGCAGCGCGTAAATGCACTTCCAGTCGTCCTCGGTCTTCTCGGGCTTGGCAAGCAAGCGTGTATGCTGAAGCTCATAGCCCTCGCGCTCGCCCTTCACCTTCTGCATACGGACATTCACGTTCTCCCAGTTCTTGCTGGCATCGTTCACGCCGTAAATGCCGGTAAAGATGCCGATGCCCTGGGTCGCCGCGGGAAACGCCTGGCCGGCCGCCTTCCACGCATCGGTCTTAAAGACCTGTCCGAACATCTCGCACTCGATCTTATAGCTCTTGAGCGAACGGATCGTGCGGATGAGCTTCATATGGGCGCTCACGTCGCCGTTGAGCCTCCAAGCCATGAGCCATCCGCGCACCTTGGAGTTGTTGAGGCTATGGACCACATTCCAGTTGTCGTACAGGTTGTCCAGAATGTCGCACTGCATGGCAATCGAGTTAAACAGAAGCGCCTGGTTCTTGTTGTTATTGGAGTTCTCGATAAATTCCGACTCGATATAGGCCGTCTGCTCGCCATCGGGCGCGGCGACCTTAAAGCCCTTGACGGTATCGTCGTCAGCCGCCTTGTAGCTCAGCGAGCTGCCGAGCGCCTGGCCCAAATCGTTAAACCCGCTCGTCGACTGACCGTTGTACTCGCTGGCCTTAATGCCCGCACACTTGTTGAGCGCTGCAGCGGTTGCGTCATTCCAGCTTCCGTATTGGTTGAGCTGGCCGATACCCATCGACTGGCCCACCAGATCCTCGGCCTGCTGGGCAATAAACTCCGCTCGCGATGCATGGTCGACGAGCTCCTTGATGGCGGCCGCATCCGCAGCGTTCGCGCCCTGGGCCGCCGCGAGTTCCTGATACCAATCCTCGCTGGTGCCGTAAGCATCCTCAAAGATCATCTTGTCCACATTGACGCCATAGCTGTCGCCCTGCTGGGTCAGCAGCGCCGCCGACCCGCCGACCGCGGCCTTGAGCTCAGCCGCAAACTGCGCGGCCTCGTCGTTGCCAGCACCATCACCCTCGCCGTCGCTGGCGGCAGGGGCGCGACGAGCCTTACGGGCAGCTCCACCTTGGGCTTCGTCCTCTTTACCGTTCTCGTCCTCCTCGGCAAACGCATCAGCGACCATCTGGTCAATCGCGTCGTTAAAGACCTCGTCGACATCATTAAACGAGTTATCCATCATATACTCGTGCCACTGTTGCACAGCATTCGAGAACTCCTGCTGGCGCTCCTCGGCCGCGGCGGAATGCTTTTTGGCCGAAGTTTTGGCGTCAAAACTCAGCATGGTCATAAGCTGAGCATTGGAGATGCGGTAGGTCTGCGGCATAAAGATTTGCTCAAAGTTGCCGCAGTTCACATAGGTCGAGTCATTCGCCTTGTTAAACTCATCGAGCAGCTTAAGGTAACCCTCGTCCACATACTCCGCCACATAGCGAACACGGGTGCCCTCGCGCGACTTTTGAGTCAGAGGAATCGTCACCGTCTTGCCATCCACGCAGTCCACGTACAGGTCGAGCGTGTCGGCGGCCTCCTCGTTTCCCACCTCGAGCGTAATATCGAACGTCCAGTAGGCGTTCTTCTTTTGCGGCAGATGGTGGAAGGTCCACAGGCTCTTACCCGTATCCTTGCCGTCCTTAACCAGGTTCTGCGTACCGCCGCGATACGTCACGTCAAAGTTCCAAACCGAAGCGCCCGGAACATAGCGCACATAATTGCGAGCCGTTACCTCGGCAGCAGCGGCGGCAACATCGGTCGAGCCCACGCGCGCTTCGAGCGTCACACGCTCGGCGGCAAGCGTATCCTGCGGCAGGTCGTATTCAATCTTGGCACGGCCGAGTTTATTGGTCTTGCCGGTGTACTTTGCAGCCGAGGCACCCGTCCCCACGGTAAGCTGCACGCTCTTGCCGGGCGCTGCGTACACGTAGGCCACATTGCCCAGCAAGCTATGGACGTTGGTGTTGTCGACCTCGATGCGCGATCCGCTAACCTCGAGTGTGGTGCTTCCCAGCGACAATGTCACCTCGCCCAGCGTAATGAGCGGCGAGATGGCATAGGTGCCCGCGGCCTTAGGCTTAAAGCGCACAAACACATCGGCGCCCATGCCCTTCTTCATATCGAGAACGAGGTTGTCGCCCTCCCAAGTTGTGCCAGCCCACATGGCATCGGAGCTGGCGCCGGCTTCGCGAGCGCCTGCGGACACATCCTCGACGGCATCCTTGGCCAGCGGAATCTCAATCTTGGCAGCTTGGCTGTCCTTGAGCTCGTAATGAATGCGCAGCTCGGTCTCCACGCCAACGACCGCGGACGAATCAGCGATAACCGAGCCCGCCGTCAGCCCGCGCTCGACACGATACGTCTCCACGTCAAACGCGGGAACGTCGAGCGTCACGTCGAGCTGTTTGCCGTCCTCAATCTTCACCTGCTTTTGCGCGATATGCTTACCCACGGTCAGCCCTAGGCGGCTAAACGTGGAATAGCTCGTCGCTTGGATGTCGTAGCTCGTCTTGTTAAAGGCGACGATGGTGTACGAACCGGCCTTAAGGCGCGGCGTCTCGGCCTTCATGATAGGCGTGGTGCCATCGTCTTCGTAACCCATCAGATAGGTGACGCCGTCGGCGACCAGCTTGCCGTCGGACGTACGGAACACCAGCACGCGGTTGGCTCCCTGGTAGTCGCCCTTGGTCGTGACCGTCGCCGTGCCCCAAGGCTTCAAGTCGATATCGACCTTGCCGGCCGAAGGCTTCACCGTCGCCGTCGCCCCACCCAGCTTGAGGCTGTCTTTGGGCTCGAGCGTTATCTCCAGATCCTGGTCCGCGTCGGCAATGGCCTGCGACACCACGAGCGCTGTACCCTGGATACGGTAGTCGTTTTCCTTGTCGCCCTTGGCAGGTTTGAGCGTCTTGCCGCCGCTCTTCACCGTCAGATCGATGTTATCGAGACTATCGAGCTCAATGCGTTCGGTCTTATCCTGGCCTGCGACCGGTTCGAGATAGGCCGCATTAAGTTCAATCGCGCGCGAAGCCGGAATCTTGGTAAAGTCCTCCGCCTTAATCTCTCCGATATTCCATGCGCCCGTCATCTGGTCGCCCGGGCGCGCCAGCACCATGTCATAGTAACCGCTGAGCGAAATGCGCAGGGTGGCTGCTGTCTTGGAGAGAGCGTCCGCTGAAAAGCTGCCGTCATCGCCAACCGGCAACGGCGTGGACTGCCCCGCCTGCACGAGCACGGCCACCGCGCCCTGGGGAAGTTTGCCCGTGATTTGGGCGGCCTCGCCCATCCACTCAAACGTGTAGGCAGGCTTCGAGGAATCGACGGAGTCCTTGCGATCGGCCACGGCATCGGCAAGCTTTTTGACCATCGAGGGGTTGCCAGCCGAATCGGTCGCATAGGCATAGATGGTCTGGCCTTCACTAAAGGGAATCGCATACGTTACGCCATCGATTGTCACGCGCTCATTATAGTCGCCCGGATAGCCCGCCTCACCAAACTGAAGATCGGGGTTCATCACGCGCAGGGCAACGGCATTATGGTTCGTCTCGTTTCCGTATCTCGTGTTCTCAAAAGCTCCCCACTCTATCATTTCCACGCTTTTGGGTAGCACAATCTCTTTGCCGGCAATCGCAGGATCAAGAGAGGCGAACGCGAGCGCCCCGATAGATTTGACACCGTCGCCGATCGTCACCGACGACACATGCGAGCACCCATCAAAGGCATAGTGCTCAATCCGCTCCACCGTACCCGGCACGTTGATCTGCGTAAAGGTGAGCACTGTTGTGTCCGAGACATAGAACTGTGGCACGCCGCAATAGGCGAATGCAAGATAGTCGATAGTTTTGACCGAAGGCGGCAGCGTTGCCACCACCTTGTCGTCAAGTTGTTCACATTCCTTAAAGGCCTGCTCGGGAATCGTGGTAAAGGCCGCGTTGTTGGGCCAGGTTACCGTTTGGAGCGTCTTGCTTTTGTAGAATGCATAGCTCTTGAGCTCCTCGACCGAATCGGGCAGTGCGATCTCTTTGATGCTGCTGCCGCCCAAGCCTCCAACCGAGCGGACATGCGAATTAGGGGCGAAGGTGATCGATGTGAGCGCAGCGCTTCCCATACCCGTAAGGCTTACGACATTTTTGTCGTCGATGGTCGAGGGCACCTCCAACGTGGTAATGCCCGCGTCGCCATACTCGATAGAAATTTCGTTGGTGAGGCTATCAATCGAGAAGTAGTACTGCGCGGGGGTCTGCTCGCCGGCCACGTAGCCATCGTCGTATTCGTCCTTTACGCCCGTGGCGCCCTTCGAGGTCATCCAGAGCCCAAGATCCTCATTCCAGGTTGCTTCGGCTTCGGCGGTCTCCTCTTGCTTCTGCTGCTCGGCGAGTTCCTTACCCTCGACAAGATCGGTGGCGAGCGTACCCACGGGCGTGCTCTCGGTCTGCCCGGCGCCCGTCAGGCCCGCCGCCGATGCAATCTCGGAGGCCGGGGGCGTAGGGGTGTCATCGGCATCGAGCACTGTGGGGTCGGCAGCGCCGGCATCGGGCGCGGGGTCGGCGGAAGCAGAGTCTGACGTTTGGGCGTCAGCCGAATCGGCGGGAGCGGCGTCGGCTGCTTGGCCGTTATCCGTCTGCACAAAAGTGCCGTCGGTGGTGAGGGTCTCGGCAAATGCGCCCGCGGGCAACGAGCCCGTCACCATGGTGAGGGTCACCGCGGCAACGGTCAGGCGGCGGCAAAGCGCTCGAACAGTAGTCCACCTCATGGTCGTTCCTTTCCTGCAAACCAAAAGTCATCCAGCGTAATCGTCGTCCAAAAACAAAGCGAACGGTAGGTTCATATATACGAACCTACCGTTCTACCTGCGCAAACCACCACAAAGGAGACAGGCACCTTTGTGGTGGTTTTGGACTCGTCCGGTCGGTTTGTCTCGATCTGTAACAGTAAGAGGCCGAATTTCTCGCTAGGCGTTACAGATTGAGACGTTATGTTGGCCACCCGCCGGTTCATCTAAATCTGTAACAGATAGAGCCGTTTCTGCTGGCTAGGTGTTACAGATTGAGATCTTGCTGAGGTGGGAACGAGGGCCTCCGCCGAAACCTAGTTCTCGCGGCGCTTTGAGGCGATGCCAATGGCTGCTGCGATGGCTCCGGCGAGGCTCATGGCCGCGGCGACAAGTCCGGTGCTGTCACCCGTTGCGGCGAGGGTGGCATCGGTGGTCTTGGCAGCGGGCTTGACGGCCGGAGTCTTGGTGGTCGAGACGGTCGTAGTAGTCGTGGCGGTCGTTGGTGCCTGGCCCGGCTTGGCATCTGGCTTGGGCTCGGGATCCGGTGTCGGCCTGGGGTCGGGCGTCGGCGCAGGCGTTGCTTCAGGCGTCATCGTAAGATTGGTATAGACCCACATGGTGGTCGTCTTACCGTCTCTATCGAGATTCTCCGCATCGGATTCGTTCCACCAGTAGCCATAAGTCTTGCCGTTAATTGTGACCCTAGTGTCACGAGTAAAGTAGAAACCCTCATGCGACTTGAGATAAAAACCGTAGCTGTAGGTCTTCCCAGCCTCAAACGTATCAATGTGGTTCTCGATATTTTGATCCCAGAACCATGCCGAGTTCACTCCAGCGCCATCCTCAGAATTCCAGAACTCGCACTGATACCAATAACGAGTGTCGTCGGACGTAGCGCCCGTGAACACCGGCTTATCGCCGTCTTTGAACGTGACGGTAGCGCCATTAATCTCGACCGTGTCGATTGCTTGCCACACAAGAGCCTTTTCGCAGGTAAACGATGAGGTCGGCGCAAGGAACAGACCACCTTCGACTTTCTGAACACTCATGGTGTTAAGTGGCTCGCCATTGATTGCCACAGTGCAGCCGTTGGCAAACTCATACCCGTTCTTTTGGCGTAGCATGACAGAATGCATGTAGTGCTTGCCTTCTTCGAACTTGTCGATTCGCTTCATGCCCGGTGTGTACATGCCCTCGTCGGAATACCAGAAGGCGACGGGATGAAGATCCGTGGGATCGCTGTTGTCCATCTCCTCCCAGCACTCGTAAGCAATTTCATACTTGTCGTAATCTGCGTATGGTACATGAGTGGTTGGAGCGGGAGTATCCCCAGCGCGATAGCCGATATATCCTGAACCCAAATCAACGCTATTGATTGCCTGTCCATGAGCAGCTAGCTTTACCACGGTGTTGAAGTTGTAGCGCAGGTAGTAATCGGTCCTTGTTTCATGGACAACGATTTGAGCTAGTTTATCGGAGGTGCTATCAGGATCGCCGATGAGGATGCCATCATTATAGTCGGTGCCGTCGAACGTCAACGTTGAAGTAAACGGCACATCCTCGTTGCGGATGAGTGCATAGTTTCCGTCTACAAAGTCGCCACCCGTCAGGGTCAGCGTCGCGCGCATCTGCCCTTCATATGGCGCAATGGAAATCGTCACGTTCGATTGAGACTGATCGGCGACTTCAACAAGCGCGCCAGTAGCGGCATCTGCCTTGTAATACTTAGTTTCGGATGCGTTTGATAGCTTATCCGCCACCTCATCTGGGACCGGTCCAAAATCCCATGAGAAACTACCGCCTCCGGTAAGAGAAATCTCGGGTGGAAGCTCGCATTCCCTGTAGTAGGATTCGACGTTCGTGTCGATTGTCACGCCACCCCCACCCGTCACGTCGGTCACACCGCAGGGCATAATGGCGTTGTCTGCCGGCATGGCGGCGTTGTTGCTGGAAGCGTTTTGCTCGGCGGGCATTGCATCGCCAGCCCCTTCGACGGTGTCAGCCAAAGATACCTGCTGAGTATCGGCCTCGTTTTGAGTTGCCAGAGCAGCCTCGGTTGTCGGTGTTGTCGCCGCATTCGCATCCACCGTAGCCGCCGGCGCCACAGGAGCCGCAGCGACCTCACCCGTCGTAGCAGCAGAATCCGCACATTCGGTCGCGAGTGCCACGCTCGGCAGTAGCAGCTGTCCCACCATGAGCGCGCACGCACCGACGCTGGCGACCCTCACACCCGCGCAACGCCAAGTACCGTGAACGAGCGAGCAAGCGCGCTCGCGCTGCGTCTGCTTGGCAAAATGTTGTCCTTGCATGTCGTCCTCCTTAATCGAGGTTTGTTTCCATGACATCACAGTGCGGCAAACCGGGCGCCACGCCTAGGTTCGTACATGCGAACCCGCGTCCCTACCTGCGCAAACGCAAAAGCCGCCACGCGGGGACGCAAATCCCTGCGCGGCGGCTCAATCAAGCGCACCGAGGTTTTATACCCTGCATGCCCTAGGCAAAATTGCTATTCCTCGCGACGGCGCGCGGCAGCGATGCCGGCGGCTGCAACTGTCGCGCCGGCAATGCCCATGGCGGCAACGGTCAACGCGGCGCTATCGCCCGTGGCCGCAAGAGCGGAAGTCGTCGTCTTCGAAGCCGTGACGGATGCCTTGGCGGCAGCGAGCTTTACATTCACGGCCGAACCGGTCTGTGCCGAAGCTCGGCTCGGCGCCCCCGTCGTGCCCGTCGAGCCTTCGCCACCCGGCTGCGGCTTAGGAGTCGGTGCCGGATCGGGAGTAGGCATAGCACCTCCGTCGAATGCGATATGCGCGACCTTGGCGATCTTGTCCGCATCGCGATCGGCCCTCAGGACGCCTTCGCCGGGCTCGCCAATCGTCTGTCCCCAAAAATCAGCATATTCAAATCGGTTGCCCAGCGCCATGGGGCGGGCACCCAGTTTTTGGTAGTCGCGCACCACGCCATTGACAGGAAGCACGACCTTCCCGCCCTCGCCGATAACAATCATGCCGGCAGGACCGTTGGCGGTCGTGTAGTTGTCAGCGACGATTGCCCCATCGTTGCCCTCGGCAACAACGGAGCCGTTTTTAATTTGGATGCTTCCGCCCTCGACCGCACTCCCCGAGCTGGTATGCAGACCATACGTGTCCTTGGAATACCGATCTTTCGAGGCGCTGGCAATCGCAGTCACAAACGTGTTCTTTCCATCGATGATGATATCGGCAGTGGCATCGTTGCCCATTCCGGCCGCCTCGATACCCACGGCACCCCACATACCATTCGAAGCATCGGCAATTGCGGTCACGAGCGAATCACCTGCAATTTCGACACGCGCTGCGCCGTTGTTGACACGGGACACAATTCCCTGAGACTCCAGAGTGGATTCGGCCTTGACCGTCACCGTTGAGCCGGAGCCGATCGATACGCGGCCGCCTTTGTTGCTCTGCCCGTCATGTTCCCATGCAAACTCGCCGTCTTCCCCAGGTGCACCGTTAGTGGCATAGATGCCCGTCACGTAACCGTAATACCCGTCACCGGACCCCGCCGCGCGCCCTGCCTTCACATCGACAGTCACACCGTTTTTAATGGTCACGTCTCCGCCAAACGCAGTTATGGCCTCGGCGTTCTCGCACTCCTCGCCATTTGCATCCGTACCCGTCGCCGTCACGTTGACCGTGGCCCCGTCGACGGTGACGTCGCCACCGGTAATACCGTTACCCGCGGCCGTGATGACATCGGTCTGGCCCGTCGCGTTGAGCGTGCCGCCGCCCGTTATGGCAAGGTTGCCGCCCGAGACCTCGATGGCGCTCTGGCCAGCATCGGCCGTAACGGTGTTGGTGTTGGTCACGCCGATATTGAGATTACCCTCGGCGCTGATGCCGCCGCCGTTATAGCCGTTGAGCTGCATGTCGTCGGCGCCGTTCCAGGACCACGTGCCCGCCTCGTCGCCGGCGGCAACACCACCGTTGTACTGCGCGCCACCCACGTTGATCCAATCTGCTGCCAAGGCAACGCTTGGCAGCAGCAGCTGACCGACCATGAGCGCACACGCTCCGACGCACGCCAGCCTGGCACCCGCCCGTTTCCACGAACCGTGAACCAGCGAGCAAGTGCGCTCGCGCTGCGTTTGCTTGGCAAAATGACTTCCGTTCATAGGTGCCTCCCTCGGTCGATGGACCATACCACCACAAAGGTGCCTGTCCCCTTCGTGGTGGTCCTGTACCACCAAGATGTGCCAAATGACTCCGTATGCCTAGGTTCGCAGATGCGAACCTAGGTCTCTACCTGCGGTTTAATTCAATATGATTTCGTTGTCGTCACACGCGTCCCAGGGACGCTACAATCGAGAACACGACTATTCCGTCCACCCAAAGGACTGTCCTTGAATCTGAGTAAGCCTAAAATCAACGCGCTTTTGGCACTCGCGCTCTTCACCTTCGCCTTCCTTGCCGCCGAGTTTCGCTTCGATATCAATGTCGGACTGCTCGCCGGTGCCGAACGCGTTGTAATCGCACAGGGCTTTATTCTAGGTGCGAGCGTGCTCGGCTTTATCGGATACGCGCCGCTGCTCGGGCTCGCACAGCGCAAAGGCCACTCACTGGCAGTCGTCAACGCCGCCGCCGTCCCTATCGTCATCGTGGGCCTGACCCAAATTCAGTTCCCTACGGCCCCGCTTGCCCTCGAGATTCTGGGGTGCGTGGCGTTCTTTGGACTCGGCCTGCTGGGCGCCGCCACTCACCACGCCTTTTCGTTGGCATTCCAGGATGACCCCAAGCTCGCCACCGGTGCGGGAGCGGCATACGCCGCGGGTATCCTGATGCAGTTCGCCGTCAACCTGCTCAATTGCGGCGGTATCGCAGAGCTCGTCGTCCTTGGCGCAGCGACTATCGCCATATCCGCCCTCGGCGCTGTTCCTCAAGAGACCGCTGAGAGCCCGAACTCCCGTATCAATCCCTTTGTCGAACCTTCGCACGCCCTCGCCAAACAGGCATGCTGGAGCATCGCGCTCGTCATGATTCTTGCCTGTCTGTTCTCCACCCTCGACAACGTGGTCACACTCTCCAACGCCCACGGCACCATTGCCGTGCAGACTTGGCCGCGCCTCTTTTTGGCGGCAAGCGGCCTTGCCGCCGGTCTTATCTTTGACCTTGCCGAGCGCCGCTACATGGGACTTGTCATGCTCGGCATCGCCGTGCTCTCGACCATTTCCATCCTGGCCGTGGAGGCCGGCGCCGATCCCAACCTAGGCCTTGTCGTCTTTTACCTGAGCTCGGGCTTTTTTGTCACGTTCTTTACCGCCACCTTTACACAGCTGGCACCGCGCATGCATGCACCCGCCCTCTGGGCCGGCATGGGGCGCGCCGCAAACAATGTATGTGCATTCACTACATCGGGCATCTCGCTTGCCCTCGTGACCTCGGGCAACGTTGCCCTCATTATGATCGGCGCGCTCGTACTGCTCGTCGCCGCCTGCGCGGCATTCGTGGCAGCCGGCCTGTTCCGCCTACCCCAAACCGAGCAGGAGCGCGAGCGCGAGCAGCTGGCAGAAGAAGCACTCGCCGCCCCCACCATCGAGGAGCAACGCCAGGCCTTCATCGCCAACCACGCTCTCACCCCGCGCGAAGTCGACGTGCTCATAGCTGTAACCCAAGACGAGCGCCCGCTCAAGCAGATTGCCGAGGAGCTCGGCATCTCGATGCGCATGGTCCAGCGTCACCTGAGCTCCATCTACCAAAAGACCGACACGCAAACGCGCGCTGGTCTCACCAAGGCCTTCCCCTCGGCCTAAAACAAAAACCACCACAAAGGCCCCCTTTGCGGTGGTTTGAGCGGAGCAGAAGGCCACTCTGCCAGTTTGTCTCAGTCTGTAACAGATAGGCCCCTAAAAGCAGGCTTATTGTTACAGATCGAGACAGTAAAGGGACACGAAGCGATCCTTCGCAGCAACGACCCTCTAGTAAAGCGATGCGACATATCGGCCAAAGCCTGGCAATGCAAACTCAAAACGTCCTTGTAGAGGCTCTTCAATTACCCCAGCCTCTACCAGACGCTTTTTATACGTTGAAATCGAACCGGAACTCTTCTTAAGCCTCGCTGCCAGCTCTTGCCTGGTCGTCGTTCCAACCGGATTCATTGCACGAAGAAATTCAAGGTCCCCTCGTGAAAGTTCCGCCGCTGTTGAAGCGAAAACTCGCGATTCCAGCTCCTCTTGCGCAAGTTTCGCGCCTCGTTCGACATCCTCAATAGAAACCTCGGAGGCTTGGCGCGAAGCATTCCATGCCCGATACCCCACCAACTGGAACATAAATGGAAAACCATCGATCGCCTTGGCAGCGAGGTCGATCGCCTCATCAGAAATCGTCTTGCCGCCGTCCTCAATCGTTAGTCGAAACGCTTCTTTTACCTCAGTCGGTGAAATTGATCCCAGCGAATGTTGAGCCGCGCGACGAAGAAACGATGTCGATTTCCCCGTCAGCAGCGCCAGCACGCGAAACGGCAGCCCCGCCATAAGCAAAGCTACCTTTTTATTCTCGCTTACAAAGTGCTGGTAGGTAGTAACAAGCTCCGTCATTTGCGCAAACGATGCATCCACTTCGTCAACGGCGATAAGCACCCCGGTGTCAGTCGCTTCAAGCTGAGCAAACAAAGCGTTCATCTTAGTACGCCAGTTAGCGCCCTCAAATTCAACATCGATGTTTTCCCAGCTCATGCTTCCTACGGAGGCAATGCCGACACTGTTCACACGCCTAGAAGCGGGCTTTTCGATCAGATGGGCGGCTGATTCGTTGAGGCGCTGCAAAATGTCTTCGAGCATCCCCTCCGAGGCCGTCACATTCGCTGTAATCCAGCCCTCTTGCTGGGCGCGGTACGACAGATATGCCAAAAGCGCCGTTTTACCTGTACCACGCGCACCATAGAAAACCGAGCAAAGATTGGGATCGGAGTCGTCATTTTCAAACGCCAGCACCATATCATCGATGATTTGCTCACGGCCGGCCATATACGCCGGTACACGTCCGAACATCGGCGTGAATGGATTTGCCTGCCTGTACGCCGTCGGCGCTGCCATAAAGCCTCCCTTTAACTCATATAACTTAATTATGCCCCTACTATCTATAATTTATTTGAGTATCTTTGAGTTCTTTGAGCATCCTTGAGTTCTTTGAGCGATCGGCCCCGGCAGAACCAGTTGACTTTCTCTACCTAAAACAAAAACCACCACAAAGATGCACTGTCCCCTTTGTGGTGGTTTTTGATCGGTTAGCCTTCGAGCTGGGCCACTTTGTAGCGGTAGGCGGCAGCGATGACGTCTTTACAGCCCTCGCGGCCCAGCTTAGCACGGTTGACGACGATGTCTTTACCGCTCGTCATCTTCCACTTTCCGGCGCTGTAGCGCTTATAGAACGCCTCGCGCGCCTTCTGCTGCTGCTTGACCAGCTTGGCGCCCTTCTTTTTGTTAAGGCCGCGCTTCTTGCGCACAATCTCGACGCGGTCCTCAAAGGGAGCGGTCACCAATACGGCAATGTGATTGGGGTTGTTACGCAACAGGTAATCGGACAGGCGGCCTTCGATAATGCAGCTCTCGGTCTCGCCCAGATCCAAAATCACCTGGCTCATCTTTTGGAACAACTTGTCCGAGTACGAACGCGCATCGTAGCGGTCGGGCAGAAACGCCATGTTCTCCACGGCCAGGCGCTCGTCGTAAGCGGCCATCTTGTCGAGCGACTCGCCTGTGCGCAGCGAAGCACGTACCAGCAGCTCGTTATCGTACAGCGGAATCCCCAACTCGTCGGCAAGCATGCGACCAATCTCGTGGCCCTCGGCGCCAAAGTCGCGCGCGATGGTAATGACCACAGGATTCTTCTTGTTCTCCAGATCGCTCATCGCGATTCCTTTCTCTATGTGACAAAGGGGCTGTCCCTTTGCCACATTCTACGCTGCCACCATTCGCCTCTGATATGCGCGAACCAGCAGCGAGATACCAAAGTTGAGCACAAAGTACATCGCAAACACCAGGCCGTAGAGCATAAGCACCTGCGACAGGTCGATCGCGTGGGCCATCACGACGTTTGCCGTGTACATGAGCTCGGCCACGTTGATGCCCGAAAGATACGAGCTGTCCTTAATGACGGTCGTGCACTGGCTAAACAGCGCTGGGATGATCGTCTTAAACGTCTGCGGCAGAATGATGTAGCGCATGGTGGCAAAGAAGCCAAAGCCCTGGCTCTGCGCTGCCTCAAACTGGCCGCGCGGAATCGAGTTGAGGCCGCCGCGCACAATCTCGGCCATAACAGCGCTGGTAAACAGCGTAAAGGCGATGGTCGAAATCACAATGTCCAAACCCTGCACTGTAAAGTAGATAAACAGGATCCACAACAGGTTCGGCGTGCAACGGAACAGCTCGATATAGGCGCTCACCAAAATACGGAACGAGCGGGGCGCATAGCTCTTAACGAGCGCCAGCACCGTGCCAAAGATGAGCGAGAAAAAAATCGACAGCGCCGAGATCTCGATTGTCTTAACAAAGCCGCCCCAAATGTAGAGCAGGTTGGTCGCGTTGAAGATTTCCATGCGCTAGGCCTCCTCTACGTTGTCGAGCCCCAGCTCGGCCAGGCTCACACCGCGCGGACGCTCCTTTGAGCGGCGCTCGAGCCACTGCACCAGCATGGCGAGCGGAAAGCAGATGATGAAGTACATAAGGCAGCAGACGATGTATCCCTGCAGGTAGCCGTACAGACTCACGAAGTTGTCGGAACGGTACATAAGGTCGCCGCCGGCCACGAGCGCCAGCACCGACGTGTTCTTGACCAGGTTGAGCGCCTGGTTACACAGCGGAGGCAGAATGATCTTGAATGTCTGGGGCAGCACGATATACCAGTACGCCTGCGCACGGGTAAAGCCCTGGCTCTGGGCCGCCTCCATCTGACCGCGCGGAACCGCCTCGATACCAGTGCGGATGACCTCCGAAATGTAGGCCGCGTGATACAGACCCACGCCCAAGAAGCCCAGCACGAACGGCGCGATGCGCACCGGCTGGTCGGCACCGGTTATGGCCTGCAAAAACTGCGGACCGGCCATGTACATAAAGAGCACCTGCACAGGCAACGGGGTGTTCTGGTAAAACTCCACGTACACGCGGCTGATCGCACGCAGCACGCGCGAGCGAGTGGTAGAGAACACGCCCAGCAGCGTGCCCAGCACCAGCGACAGCAGCAGACCGGCAACGACCACCTGCAGCGTCACGCCAAAGCCCTCCCAGAAGGGCCCCATGTTTTGAAATGTCGTCGACCAACGGTCGGCGTCAAATAATCCTTCGAGCATTTGATTCCTTCCTTGGACGATGCGCCTATACAAGACCCCAGGTCTTGACCTCTTGGTCGAGCCAGCCATCGGCCAGACGATCGCAAATCACCTGATCGACCACGGCCGAAAGGTCGCAGCCCTTCTTGGTCGCCACGCCGTAGCCCTGCTCGCCAAACTTGACTTCGGGCTGCAGCAGCTCAACGGTCTCGTTCATGTAACCGGCCAGCGTGGAGCGGTCCATGGCAAAGACGTCGATATTGCCGGCGTCGAGCGAGCTCTTGATGATGGGGTAGCCGCTAAAGGCCCTAAACTCGGGCTTGCAGCTAAAGCCGTTGTCCTTGATCATCTGCTCAATCAGGCTCTGCGTGGTGGCGCCCTGGCTCACGCCAATGACCTTGCCGTCCAGATCCTCGATCGAGGTAAAGCCCGAGCGCTTCTTGACCATGAGTCCCACGTAGTCGGTGCGGTACGGCGTCGAGAAATCCCAGCTCTTCTTGCGCTCGTCGGTGATGGTGTAGGTCGCCGCGACCACGTCGAGCTGGCCGTTATCGATGAGCGGGCCACGCGTCTTGGGCGTTACGTCGGTAAACTCGACAAGCTCCTGGGCGCGGGCCTCCTTGTAGCTCACGCCAAAGACGGCGGCGGCAATCTGGTAGCACAGGTCGACCTCCATGCCCTCAAAGCGGCCCTTGGCGGTGTCGTAATAGCCGTAGCCGGGGACGTCTTTCTTGACGCCGGCGTTCAGGTGGCCGCGCGACTTGATGGCCGCGAGCTTGGAACCCTTATCGGAGCCCTCGCCGCTGGTGGAGTTACCGCAGCCGGTGAGCACGGTGCCCGTCAATGCGAGCATGCCGGCCCCCGCCAGCTGCAAAAAGTAACGGCGCGATACGGCCGCCCTCGTCATATCCGTCATGTCCATCACCCGCGCCTAGTGCAAAATCTTGGACAGGAACTCGCGGCAGCGCGGGTTCTCGGGGTTATCGAAGAAATGCTCGGGCGTGCCTTCCTCCAGGATGCGGCCGTCCTCCATAAAGATGACGCGGTCGGCCACCTGGCGTGCAAAGCCCATCTCGTGCGTCACGCAGATCATGGTGATGTCTTCCTGCGCGAGCTCGATCATAACGTCCAGGACCTCCTGGACCATCTCGGGGTCGAGTGCCGAGGTCGGCTCGTCAAACAGGATGATGGGCTGCTTGGTGCACAGGGCACGGGCGATGGCGATGCGCTGCTGCTGTCCGCCCGAGAGGTTTTGCGGATACTCGCCGGCCTTATGCGCCATGCCGACGCGCTTGAGCGCGGCGATGGCGATCTGGGTCGCCTCTTCCTTGCTCTTCTTTTGCAGCTTGATGGGTGCGAGCGTCAGGTTGCCGAGCACCGTCATATTGGGATACAGGTTGAACTGCTGAAACACCATGGAGCTGTACTTGCGGGCCATTTCCAGGTGATTCTTTTTGGTGAGCGGCGTGCCGTCGATAATGACTTCGCCCGATGTGGGCTCCTCGAGATAATCGACGCAACGAATGAGCGTCGACTTGCCCGAACCGGACGGCCCGATCATGACGAGCTTCTCGCCGCGCTTGACGGTGAGGTTGATATCTTTGAGCACGTGCAGGTCGCCAAAGTACTTGTTGAGATGCTTGATCTCGATCATGTCTGCCATGAATGTCCCTTCCCTGCGTTAACACGAATTGCACTATTGTACGGAAAGAATCACGTTTCCGCAGCCCACACTGCATCACCGTAAAGAACCCGCAACCTTTTGGACATTGCTGCAACCGCCTTTGTTGAGCATAAGTCAGCGAAAACCCGCACACGCGAGCAAGGTGACGTGAAATGAAAGGGCGCTGACCTTCTGGTCGCGCCCTTGAAATTGAACGTCAGATTGCCGCGTGTGCGGGTTTGCAGCGTCGAGCCGTTACGCGGTTTGGTAAAACCGCGTAACAAATTATGCCAGCTTGGCGCCGACAATCTTTGCCGCTGCCGGCTTGTCGAAGTTGCCGCCGGTGGCCTTGCCCAGAGCACCCATGACCCGGCCCATCTGCTTCTTGGACGTGGCGCCCAGCTCGGCGATAACCTGCTCGATCAGGGCCTCGAGCTCCTCGCCCGAAACCTGCGCGGGCAGCAGGCTCTCCAGAATCTTGACCTGCTCGGTCAGGTTGTCGGTACGCTCCTGGTCGGTACCGGCCTTAATGGACATCTCCAGCGTCTCGCTCGTCTGCTTAATCAGACGCTTGATCATGCTGTTGACGTCTTCCTCGGTCACATCGCGGCGTTCGTTGACCTCGATGTTCTTCACCTCGGCCTTAACCTGGCGGATGATGGACAGGCGAACCTTGTCCTTGGCCTTCATGGCCGCGATCATTTCCTTCTGCAGCTCTTCGTTGGTCATCTGCAAATCCTCCTCAATAGCGTGGGCGGCACCCGTGTGAGCGCCGCCCCATGATTACTCGGTCGTCGACGAATCGTCGGTCGAACTCTTGGTGACGCCCTTCAGGCTGACGTTGTACGGCACGTCCTTGGGCATGGGATTAACGGTGATGTCGGCGTCCTTCTTGTACTGCTCCAGCCACTCGCTGTACGCGGTGCTGGCCGCCTGCGTCTTCACCACGTTGGAGACATACTTCTTGATGGCCTTGGGTACCTGTTTGATGTCATCGACCTGGTTATCGACGTGGAAGTAGTCGGTGCACTTGATGATGTGGTAACCATAGGTCGACTCGACCACGTCGCTCACGTCGCCCTTGTTGAGACCCTCGAGCGCCGTCTGGTAGCTGTCGACGAAGGTGGTGAGCTTGTCCCAGCCCACATCGCCCTTCTTCTCCTTGGAGCCGGTGTCCTCGGAGTACTGCTCCACGGCGTCCTCAAAGCTCAGCTCGCCGGAATTGATCTTGTCCAGGCACTCCTGCGCCTTGGCCTTGGCGGCAGCCTTGTCCTCGTCGGACGCATCGGAATCGACCTTAATCAGGATGTTCGACGAACGGCGGGCATCGTTGTAGTTGGACAGGTTCTCGTTGATGTAATCGACGATCTCGCTGTCCTTGGGCTTGCTCGTGGGTGCGACAGCATCCTTGAGCTTCTGCTGCGCCAGGCTCTCCTTGAGCGAATCCTTGTAGGTGTCCTCGGTGTAGCCGTAGGTCTTGAGGGTCTTCTTAAAGGTCTTGGCGCCGCCCGCGCTCTTGCACGCGTCCTTCCATGCCTTCTCGACTTCCTCGTCCGAGACGGTCACGCCGTTTTCCTTCTGCGCCTGCTGGAGCAGAATCTGCTGCGTGTAGGAGTCGATGAGCTGCTTGCGGTACTTCTTGGGCGTGAGGTCGTTGTCGACCAGGTATTGTGCCCAGTCCTCGTCCTTGGTGTAGCCGTAGGACGTGCGCATGCTCATGATCTGCTTGGTCACGGTGTCCTCGGTGAGGTTGGTGCCGTTGATGGTCGCAGCCACGCCGCCGGTGAGCTTGTAGCCCGTGCTGGTGTCCTCGGCTTGCGACATCAGGCCGGAGCACGCCATGGCCGAGACGGAAAGCAGCATCGCCAGCACGCCGATGACCACCAGGACGATCTTGACGGTCTTGGAAACGTAGGTCTTGCGCTGCTTCTTGCGAGAGCCGGAGGCGGCGCGAGACTGCTGCTCGGGGGTCGACGCGACCTCGGGGTTCTTTTTCTTGTTTGCCATGTTTGGCCTTTCGCATCACGAATCGAACAAACGCCATTGTGTCACAACGCGGCCCCCGCGGCACGCCTGGCGCAAAGGGGACAGGTTAATCTGCACCATTTTGGTGCAAAGGGGACAGGTCTAGCAGTTGGCACCTGGGGACGTTCCTTTTCTGCCGGCACTTGGGGACTGTCCCTAACTGCCGGCAGAAAAGGAACGTCCCTAGGTGCCAACCCCACCTTAGAAGTGGCGGCGGATGGCGTCGACCATGCCCTGGGGCGTGATCTGGCCGAGTACATCGGCTGCGGCGTCGGCATCCATAAAGATATTCATGAGCGCCTGGAGGGCCTCGACCTGGCCGCCCGGCTCGGAAATCCCTAAGTTGATGACGATCTGCGCCGGCACCGGAGCACCCATGCCCGCCATGGCGTTAAACGTCACGGGCGCGGCGGGCTTCACCACCGCGATATAGGGTTTAGACACAAATCCCGGGTCGGTATGCGGGATAGCGATGTTAGCCGCCGGCATGGCAAGCCCCGTTGGATAGGCATCCTCGCGCGCACGAACAGCATTGAGCCAACCCTCGGCAATGTAGCCGCGCGGGGCAAGCTCGTCCTCGAGCAGCGCAAACACCTCATCCGGCGACGCACACTCCCAATCAAAAAACACCAGCTCAGGCGTAAAAAGCGCTTCGTTATCCGCCATGCGCCCACCTCTCTCACCTAGTCATCGGGGACGTTCTTAAACGACTAGTCATTCAAGAACGTCCCCGATGACTACTAAAACAAAGGGTGGCCACTTGCGCCTTGGCGCCAATGACCACCCTGACTACTCGGCTAAATTGTACTGTGCGACGCTAGCCGCGGGGCGCATCAATTGCGACCTTGCCGCTCTCCAGCACGTGGACGCGACCGTCGGCGAGCATCTGCACGACCTCGGGATACAGCACATGTTCGATCGCGTGGATGTGCTCCTCGAGCGTGTCGACGTCCCAGCCTTCCTCGACAGCCAGCGCGCGCTGGGCGATGATGGGGCCGTTGTCGTAGATCTCGTTGGCAAAGTGCACGGTCACGCCGGTCACCTTGACGCCGCGAGCAAACGCGTCGTCGATCGCGTGGGCGCCGGTAAAGCTCGGCAGTAGCGCCGGATGCAGGTTGACCACGCGGTTGGGGAACGCGGCCAGCAGCGGCGTGTGCACCATGCGCATGTAGCCGGCCATGACCACGTACTCGCAGCCGCGCTCGAGCAGCTCGTGCGCGATGATCTCGTCGGCAGCGATGGGGTCGGCATAGACATCCTTGGACAGCGTGAGCGTCTGGATGCCAGCACGTTCGGCACGCTGCAGACCCTTGGCCGAAGGACGGCTCGACACCACAAGCTCAATCGAAGCATTGAGCTTGCCGGCGGCGATCAGGTCGATGAGCGCCTGCAGGTTGGTGCCCGAACCGCTGATGAGCACGCCAATCTTGAGCGGCTCGGCCGTATCGGTGCCGGTCGGACGGGTGTAAGGCACAAAGCCCAGGCCCTCGGCAGCAGCCATCTGCTCGTTAGCGCTCATCGGAGTACACGACCTTACCGGAGCCCTCGACGCACTCGCCCACGCGGAACGGCGTCTCGCCCAGCGCGACTAGAGCCTCGGTCACAGCGGCCTCGTCCTCGGGGGCAACGATCAGGCACAGGCCAACGCCCATGTTGAAGGTCTTGCATGCCTCGTTGGGCGCAAGCTCGGCCTGGCGTGACACATAGGTGATGACAGGCGGAACGTCCCAGCCCATCTCGGCGCCGTTGCGGGTGACCACGGCGTCGACGTCGTCGGCAAGCGCGCGGTTGAGGTTCTCGGTGATGCCGCCGCCGGTGATGTGGGCGATCGCGTGAACGTTGGCGCCGCCACGCAGCAGCTCCAGAATCGGCTTCACATAAATGCGCGTGGGAGCCAGCAGGGCGTCGGCCAGCGAAGCGCCGCCGAGCTCCTCGAGCGGACGGCTCAGCTCCTCGGCCTTAGCGGCGGCCTCGGGCGTTCCCGGCTTGATGCCGTCGACACCGATGACCTTGCGCACGAGCGAGTAACCGTTGGAGTGCACGCCGGTGGAAGGCAGGCCCAGGATCACGTCGCCGGGGCGGACATTCGCGTTGTCGAGCATCTTAGGACGATCGACAACGCCCACGGTAAAGCCGGAGAGATCGTAGTCAGCCGGGGCCATAACGCCCGGGTGCTCAGCCATCTCGCCACCAACGAGCGCGCAGCCCGCGAGCTTGCAGCCGTCGGCCACGCCCTTGATGATCTTTGCCATGTGCTCGGCCTCGATGTGGCCGATGGCAACGTAGTCCAAGAAGAACAGCGGCTCGGCGCCCGAAGCCAGAATGTCGTTGACGCACATGGCGACCAGGTCCTGGCCCACCGTCTCGTGACGGTCCATGATCTGGGCGAGCACGAGCTTGGTGCCCACGCCGTCGGTGCCGCTGATCAGGATCGGGTCTTCCATATCCTTAAGCGCGGCGGCCGAGAACAGGCCACCAAAGCCACCGATGCCGCCGATGACCTCGGGTCGGTTGGTGTCCTTGACCATCTGCTTAATCGCGTCGACGGCGCGACCGCCCTCGGCGGTATCGACGCCGGCGTCCTCGTACGTCACATGCTTGCTGTCGCTCATCTGAGCCTTCCTCTCCCACTACCGTCCGCCGCCCGGGCGCCAAACGGTGCTCATAGTTGCGTTCATTTCGGCGCATGCCACAACAGCACGCGCCGTCATATCAACAAAACAGTAGGTAAAACCTACCAAAATAAACCTGTCCCTTTTTGGCAGGTTTTAGGCCTCGCCGTGCTCCTCTTCCCAGCTGCGGTCGACATATTTCTCGACCACGGCGTCGTCGTCAAAGTGCAGCGGCTTGTCCAGGTTGCGGGGCTTAAAGCCCTCCATGAACTTGTCGCGGCCAAAGCTCTCGGGGATCGCCACGGGGTAGCGGCCGGTAAAGCACGCATCGCAGTAGCCGCCCTTGGGCATGACCTTCAGCAGGCCCTCGACCGAAAGGAAGGCCAGCGAATCGGCGCCGATGTACTCGCAAATCTCATCAACCGTCTTATTGGCGCTGATGAGCTGCGACTGCACGTCGGTATCGATGCCGTAGAAGCACGGCCAGATGACCTCGGGCGAGTTGATGCGAATATGGATCTCCTTGGCGCCGGCGTTACGCAGCATCTTGACGAGCTGCACCATGGTGGTGCCGCGCACGATGGAGTCGTCGATGACGACCAGGCGCTTGCCCTCGATGTTGTCGCGCAGCGGATTGAGCTTCATGCGCACGCCCATAGCGCGCAGCTCCTGCGTGGGCTCGATAAACGTACGGCCCACGTAGCGGTTCTTGATGAGGCCCTCGCCAAAGGGAATGCCGCTCTCGTGCGAATAGCCCTCCGCGGGCGGCAGGCCGGAGTCGGGCACGCCGATGACCAGGTCAGCCTCGACGGGCTCCTCGTGTGCCAGCTGACGACCCATGTCGTAGCGGCAGGCATAGACGCTCTTGCCGTTCATGATGGAGTCGGGACGGGCAAAGTAAACCTGCTCAAAGATGCAGTTGGCGGGCTCTTCGGCGGCGGGCACGCCCTGCTCGGACACGAGGCCCTCGGCACTGATGCGCAGAATCTCGCCAGGACGGACGTCGCGCACATACTCGGCACCCACGATATCGAGCGCGCAGGTCTCGGAGGCAACGACCCAGCCGCCGGCGCGGGTGACATGGGTGGCGGCGTCGACCGTCGACGCGTCGTCCTGCGACGGCAGCTGCGAAACGGATGCGGCATCGGCCTGATCCAGGCCCTCGTCCACGAGCTTGCCCAGCACGAGCGGACGAATGCCGTGCGGGTCGCGGAAGGCGTAGAGCGCCTGCTCGTTGATGAGCGTCATGGCGTAGCCGCCGCGCACGAGCTCCATGGTCTTGCGAATGCCCTCGCGCAGATGGCCCGTGCGCTGGGTAAAGTAGCCGATGAGCTTGGTCGCGACCTCGGAATCCGAGTTGGAGAGGAACGGCACGCCCAGCTCGATCAGCTGACGGCGCAGCTCGTCGGTGTTGACGAGGGTGCCGTTGTGCGCAAGCGCGATGATGACGCTATTGATGGTCGAGAGGTGCGGCTGGGAGGCTTCCCAGCTCTTGGCGCCGGCAGTGCCATAGCGCACGTGGCCCACAGCCAGCTGGCCGGAAAGCGTCGACAAGTCGGCATTGGAGAACACGCGGTCGAGCAGGCCCAGATCTTTACGGACCATAACCGTGCCGCCGTCACCCACGGCGATTCCCGCCGATTCCTGGCCGCGGTGCTGCAGCGCACGCAGGCCAAAGTACGTCAGTCGAGCCACGTCACGATCGGGCGCCCATACGCCGAAGATGCCGCATTCCTCATGCAGCTGGTCGGAGTCCGGATCATACGTCGACATGGTGTTCACCTGTCCCGCGGCACGCTCGGCCGCGCGGATGGTTTCTTGAGACATGGCATCCCCTCAGAGCCTCGTATTTTGGCGTTACCCGCCTTATTATACGCACGGCGTGACGCACTCCCCAGTGCATGAGCAGCGCTTTTTAAAAGCCCACCGAGCTAATAATCCGTTTTGTTGCCAAACATTTTATCGGTCTGTCCAGCGTAAGTGCCCGCGCCCCCAGATGGCCGCCGCGTCCGCCGTTGGGGATTACAAAGTTGCAATTGGGACGTTCGTCCTGTCTTTTGGCAGGTCGGCGGCGTATCCTTATAATCTACAACAAAGCGAGAAAGGTTCTGTATGGATCGAAACGAACTCGACCCCAGCGTCCCCAGCGCCACGGAGGTCAAGAAGATCCCCCTCATCATTAAGGTGTACGCCGTCCTGTGCATCCTTTCCGGCGTGGGCACGCTCCCGTCGGTCGCTGCCTTTATGTGGCAGGTCATCACGGCACTTGTTAACGGCAACGCCACCGAAAAGCTCGGCGACAACACGCTCGTCGCAGTCGGCCTTATCGTCGCCGGCATCATGCTCTCTGCGGCAAGTGCCGTCATCCTAATCATCTTTGGCCTGGACCTTATCAAAAACCAGCGCCGCAACGCCGCCCGCCTGTCCTACATCCTTATTGCATTCACCGTCGTCGAGCTTTTGGTCGACGTGATGCTCCAGGGCATCGGGCCCTTCCTACTGCGTCCCGCGATCCAGCTCGGCATCCTCGTTGCACTTTCGGCAACCGTCGACCCCACGCTGCGTCAGGAGCGCGAACTGCAGCGCCGCCTGCAGGAGATGCTCGACCGCGACGCCGCCGCCGAGGGCATGCTCGGGCGCGATGAAACCGGCGAAGGCTACATCAAGCTCAACTACTTCAACCTGTTCTGGGTATTCTTTGTCTGCTGCGTGCTCGGCCTGATCGCCGAGGACATCTGGCACATGACGGTCGACGACCCGGGCGTCTATCAGAACCGCGCCGGCATGCTGTTTGGCCCCTTCAGCCCCATCTACGGATTTGGCGCCGTGCTCATGACCATGGTGCTTAACCGCTTCTACAAAAAGAACCCCATCATCATTTTCCTGGTGAGCGCCCTGCTCGGCGCCAGCTTTGAGGTGTTCGTGGGCTGGTTTATGCAGACCGCGTTTGGCGTGGTCTCGTGGAGCTACTCGCACATAACGCTGTTCGGTTTGCCCGATCCGCTCGTGGTCCTCACGGGCGGACGCACCTGCACGGGCTTCGCCTGCCTGTGGGGCCTGGGCGGCCTCATCTGGATCAAGCTGCTGCTGCCGAGGCTGCTTAAGCTTATCAACAAGATCCCCTGGAAGAGCCGCTACTCGGCCACCGTCATCTTTACCGTTATCATGCTGGTCGACGGCGTCATGACGCTGCAGTCGCTCGACTACTGGTACCAGCGCGTTAACGGCACGGAGCCGGACATTCCCGTCGCACAGTTCTACGGAGAGCACTTCGATAACGAATACATGGAAAACCGCTTCCAGAGCATGACCATGAGCCCCAAGGATGCGACGCGCGTGTAGCGCTCACCGCGCCCAAAACGCAAAATGCCCGCCGGTATCACACGTACCGGTGGGCATTTTTATAAACGATACTTCTATTGACGCAAGCCTCTACGCCTCGCACTCGACCTCGCTCACACACTCATTTTTGATGGTGCCGACGAGCGCCTGCAGCGCATCGACCACGTGCGGGCGAATGTCCCCGCCGATGAGCACGAGCATGATGTCGTCACCTACGGCAAGCTCGCCGCTTGCCAGCCACACGCGCACATAGCCGATACCCGGCATCGCGCGCGTGGCCCCGATAGCAGACCGCACCTTTTCGGCGTCGTAGTCAAAGACCATGCCGCCCACCCTGCGGCCTGGTGCCACGCCATCGGTCTCGACTCCGCGCACCTCGGCCTTGGGCGTCGCACGCACCACACCGTTATGCGTCAGATACATCCCGCAGCCTGCCGCCGAAGCATCGGCCTTGGCCTCGCGCAGCCAAGCATCAATCGAAGGCATCAATTTGCCACTCTCAAGCATCGTTTCTCCCTTACCGTCGTCGAGTAGCCAATTTGGGACGGGGCCTTTTTAGCTACTCTCGAACAACTTATTCCTCGACCGGCGTGAGCACCATGACGGCGCGCGTGTTGCTCAGCGACAGCGAACGACAGGTCACAAGCGTTACAACCTTAGTTGCCGAAGCGGCACGATCGGTAGCATCACTCGCCACGGCAGAAGCGCCGTCGAGCATCTCGAACAGGTAGTTCTTGAGTCCGTCGTCGCCCTCAAAATTGGTTGTGCGCGCCTTGGCATACGTGTCCTCGACCACCTTGGTCGCCAGCGGACGCAGCTTATACGTCGCATCGCGCGTGATGTAGTACACAAACTCGATGCTATCGAACGTCGCCTGATCAGTGGTGTCCGAAATCACGTTGAACATCGATCCGTCGTTCATATGGTGGCCGTAGATCGTGGTCTGCTGGTCGACCATTCCCGGCGCGGTGTCATCGCTATCCAGGAAAATGGCACCGGACGCGTTAGCCGTTCCGTCGAACAGCGTGTTGAGGTATTTGGAGTTGTTGTTGGTCTGCACCACGGGATAGTTGATGTTGGTTCCCGGCACGTAAATCCAACCCACAATCTCGGGGTTCGTCTGAGCAAGCGCATCAAAGTCGATAATCGGCACGCCGCTGGCGTCCTTATCGCTTACATATTGCTTCTCGATTTTCTGATACGAATCGCTCGCCTGCTTATAGCCAATCTGGGCATTAATAAAAATAGCGGCGGCGGCGACAATCAGACCGATACCGATGATGATGAGCAGAATGGGAATAATGGAGCGGCGCTTTTTGCGCGGCGGCTCGGTGCAATCCGACGGCGCGGCATGCGATGAAGACCGGGGCGGCTTCTTAGCGGAGCTATAAGACGAAGGACGATATGCGGCCGGCGCGTCCTGTCGACGATGCGTCGCCGGTGTCACGGGGCGCGGCGCGCGCGGCTGCTGAGGAGAGGATGTCCGACCCTGCTGTGCCGCACGGGCAGCACCCGGCTTCGACGGATCGGGAATCTGAGAAGCCTTGAATCGTTTTCCCTGATAATCGGACATGGCTCTCCTTATACTGCGGTGAAACGGCGGAACGCTTAGGCGTCAGCCATCTCCTGCTTCATCTTCTCGATAACCTTGCGGTACTCGGGGTCGCAAGCACCCAGAATCTGTGTGGCATAGATGGCGGCGTTCTTGGCGCCGTTGATGGCAACGCAGGCCACGGGCACGCCCGAAGGCATCTGCACCATCGACAGCAGCGAATCCATGCCGCCCAGGTCACTCGTCTTCATAGGCACGCCGATAACCGGCAGCGGCGTAAAGGCAGCCACGACACCACCCAAGTGAGCGGCCTTGCCGGCGGCGGCGATAATCACTTTGATACCGCGATCGGCGGCAGTCGAAGCCCACTCGTGGACCTTCGCCGGCGTGCGGTGCGCGCTCGCAATGACGAGCTCATAGGGCACACCCAATGCCTCGAGCTCGGCGGTGCAGCCTTCCATAACGCCCAGATCGGACTTGGAACCCATGATGATCCCGACAACCGGCTTTTGATCTGCCATAAACATAGACCTCCTGTTGAGAGCGGTGACGCAGCGAATCCGCGACCCTTAACTACTGAGAGTAGTATAGCTGCTCCCGTCCCTGCGGTCTGCGGGTGCCCCGCGGCGGTCTGGTGTTTTCATCTTCACTCCGGTTGCTTCGCAAAGTCGCTCAGATAATAAACCCAGCCCGCCGCGGGGCACCCGGGGACCTACCGGGGATTGCTATGACGTACGTTGGCTGATTTTTGCTTGAATGAGAGGTTTACGGAGGGTGGTGGACAATTAGTTCAGATACGTATTTTTTGGCCGTGCATATTGGCGCTAATAGATCGGGTTGGAGCCACTTTGGACCCAATAATGGGCTTTTCTCGCCCTTTTATGAGCGTCTCCATCGGTTCAGAAAGTCAAATTAAGCCCAATTGGGCTCAACTCAGCCTTTACTCACCCTCTGAAAAATACGTATCTGAACTAACTGTCCAGGAGTGTGTCTCGCCCCTGCCAAAAGGTCTCCTGGCGGATGAAAATTCGCCAGGAGACCCCATACAAAACGTGGGCCCTGTCGTTCGAATGAACGACAGGGCCCACGCACACCTTATTTCTCAGCTCTAGTCATCGCGCAAAGCCCCTTCCGCAGCACACGGTGCAACCAAGTCACCGCAGGCCGGGGCGGGGGAGCCGAGTTTCCCACCGAGCGACTCTGCTTGCAGCCGGAGCGAAGGGGTAAACTCGATCCCCCGCCCCGGCCGGACAGGTCAGTCTACACCGTGTACTGCGGCAGGTCCTGCAGGGCGATGACGTCCATGCCCATGTCGTTGGCGCTGCCGTGACCCTGCTGGTCCTCGCGCACGGCCTCGATGGCGCTCACGTACGTGTTGGCCGCGGACATCGCGGTCACGCAGGTCACGCCGCGGCGCACGGCCTCGGTACGTAGCAGGTAGCCGTCGCCGCGCGAACCCGGACCGTACGGCGTGTTGACGATCACCGCGATCTTGCCATCGGCAATCAGGTCGCCGATGTTGGGACGCTCGCCGTCGTGCGGGCCGCTGATCTTCTCCACGACCTCGCAGGTCACGTTACCACCGCGCAGCACGCGCGCCGTGCCCTCGGTGGAGCAGATGTCAAAGCCCAGGTAGCGCAGGATACGCGCGACCGAAAGGATGTGACGCTTGTCGCGGTCGCACACGCTGATGAACACCTTGCCGCTGCTGGGATCGGGCAGCTTGTAGTCGATCGCCAGCTGCGTCTTGGCGTATGCCTCGGGATAGCTCTTGGCGATACCCATGACCTCGCCCGTCGACTTCATCTCGGGCCCCAGGATAACGTCGGCACCGGGGAAACGGCCCCAGGGCATAACGGCTTCCTTCATGCAGAACCAATCGAGCTGACGCTCGTCGCTCGGCAGGCCCAGGCTGGCGATGGAATCGCCAGCCATGATACGTGCCGCGCACTTGGCCAGCGGCACGCCGGTGGCCTTGGAGATAAACGGCACGGTACGGCTCGCGCGCGGGTTGGCCTCGATCACGTAGACGGTCTCGCCCTTGATGGCGTACTGCACGTTGACCAGGCCGCGCACGCCCAGCGCCATCGCGATGCGGCGCGTGGTCTCGCGAAGCTTTGCCTGCAGGCTCTCGCTAAAGCTGAACGGCGGAATGCAAGTCGCGGAGTCGCCGGAATGGATGCCGGCCTCCTCGATGTGCTCCAGAATGCCGCCGATGTAGACTTCCTCGCCGTCGCACAGGGCGTCGACGTCGGACTCAATCGCACCCTCCAGGAAGCGATCCAGGTACACCGGGTAATCGGGGCTGATGCGCGCAGCCTCGGCCATGTAATCGCGCAGATGCTCGGCATCGTAGGCGATCATCATGCCGCGGCCGCCCAGCACGTAGCTCGGACGCACCAGCAGCGGGTAGCCGATATGCGCGGCCACGGACTCGGCCTCCTCAAACGAGGTGGCCTGGCCCGCCGGCGGGTACATGATGCCCAGCTTGTCGAGTAGGGCGGCGAAGCGCTCGCGGTCCTCGGCAAAGTCAATGGCATCGGGTTTGGTGCCCATAATGTTCACGCCGCTCTCCTCGAGCATGCGCGCCAGCTTAAGCGGGGTCTGGCCACCGAGCGTCACCACGACGCCGTCGGGACGCTCAACGTCGATGACATCCATGACGTCCTCGTAGGTGAGCGGCTCAAAGTACAAGCGGTCCGAGGTGTCGTAGTCAGTCGAGACGGTCTCAGGGTTGCAGTTGACCATGATGGTCTCGAAGCCGCGGGCCGTCAGCGCGTAGCTCGCGTGCACGCAGCAGTAATCGAACTCGATACCCTGGCCAATGCGGTTGGGGCCGGCGCCCAGGATCATCGCCTTGGGCTTGTCCGCCGGCGTGGTCTCGTCGGGAGCCACGCACTTCTTGGCATCCGGGCTTGTGCGGTAGATGTTCTCGTACGTCTTGTAGTGGTACTCCGTGGCGCTCGAGAACTCCGCAGCGCAGGTATCAACCGTCTTCATGCTGGGGACCACGCCCAGACCCTTGCGGTAGGCGCGCACAAAGCGCTCGTCCGAGCCGGTCAGCGCGGCGATCTCGGCGTCACTCGTGCCATACTGCTTGAGCAGGCGCATTGCGTCGGCGTCAATGTCCTCCACACGCAGGCCGCGGATGCTCTCCTGAACTTGCACCATATCGTTGATACGGTTGAGGTACCACGGATCGATACCGCAGATAGCGTGGATGCGCGCAACATCCCAGCCACGGCGCAGGGCCTCGACCACAAAGAAGATGCGATGCTCGGTCGGCGTTGCCACGGCCTGAGCGAGCTCATCGTCGCTCAGCTTGTCGGCACCTTCCTTGCCACCGACACAAATGCCCTGATGCCCGTCCTCCAGCGAGCGCATGGCCTTGCCGAAGGCCTCCTCAAAGGTGCGGCCGATCGCCATGATCTCGCCCACGGCCTTCATGCGCGTGGTAAGCGTGGGATCGGTGCCCTTGAACTTCTCGAAGGCAAAGCGCGGCACCTTGACGACGCAGTAGTCAATCGTGGGCTCAAAGCACGCGGGAGTTGCCTTGGTAATGTCGTTGACGATCTCGTCGAGCGTGTAGCCCACGGCCAGGCGCGCGGCGGCCTTGGCGATGGGGAAACCCGTGGCCTTGGAGGCAAGCGCGGACGAACGGCTCACGCGCGGGTTCATCTCGATGACGATCAAGCGGCCGGTGTTGGGGTTCACGGCAAACTGCACGTTGGAGCCGCCGGTCTCGACGCCAATCTTCTCCAGAATGGCGAGCGAGGCCACGCGCATGCGCTGGTACTCAAGGTCGGAGAGGGTCTGCGCCGGCGCCACGGTGATGGAGTCGCCGGTGTGCACGCCCATGGGGTCGAGATTCTCGATGGAGCACACGATAATGCCGTTGCCGGCGTGGTCGCGCATGACCTCCATCTCGTACTCTTTCCAGCCCTCGATGGACTCCTCGACCAGCACCTCGTGCGCGGGCGAGAGCTCCAGGCCCTGGCTCACGATGGAGACGAGCTCCTCGTGGGTGTGTGCGATGCCGCCGCCGGCACCGCCGAGGGTGAAGCTCGGGCGCAGCACGCAGGGGTAGCCCACACGCTCGGCGATGGCCTCGGCGTCTTCCACGCTGTAGGCATAGCCCGAGCGCGCGACCTCCAGGCCAATCTCGGCCATGGCTTCGTTAAAGAGCTTGCGGTCCTCGCCACGCTCGATAGCGGCAAGGTCGCAGCCGATCATCTCGACGCCGTACTTGTCCAGCGTACCGTCCTTCGCCAGCTCAACAGCGGCGTTGAGGCCGGTCTGGCCGCCCAGCGTGGGCAGCAGCGCATCCGGATGCTCCTTCTTGATCACGCGCTCGATAAACTCGGCGGTGATGGGCTCGACATAGGTGCGGTCGGCAAGACCCGGGTCGGTCATGATGGTCGCCGGGTTGGAGTTGACCAGGATGACCTCAAAGCCATCCTCCTTGAGCACCTTGCAAGCCTGGGCGCCGGAGTAGTCAAACTCGCAGGCCTGACCAATGACGATGGGGCCCGAGCCAATAACGAGGATACGCTTGATGTCAGTACGTTTCGGCATGTTTAAAACCTCCTAGAGAGGCTGACTCAATGTTTTGGAAAAGTCAGCGAGGGTGCAACTGGTGCATCAGGTTGCCGTGATGCGAGGGCGCGCTGGGCTTATGCCCGCGCGCCCGAAGCAGAACGGCAAGATGATGTGCCAGATGCAGCCGCAACGTCGACCGGTCCGCCGTTCGGTAGAACGGCGGAACCATCGTCGGCGAAATTCCAGCCAGCCAGGCGGTCCTTCGCGGTGTCGATGTCCAGGTAGTTCTCCTCGCCGTCCATGAGTCGCGTAAAGGCGGTAAAGAGATAGTGGGCATCGGTGGGGCCGGGCGAGGCTTCGGGGTGGTACTGGACCGAGAAGCACGGCGCGTCGAGCAGCTGGATGCCCTCGGCGGTGCCGTCGTTGAGGTTCACGTGCGTCAGGCGAATGCGGCCGAAGCGCTCGTTCATCACGACCGGCGCGATGCCGCGGCGCACCCAGGTGCGCAGATCGCCATCGGCCGCATGCTCGGTCTCGCCGCCGGAAAGCTCGGGAATCAGCTTGCCCAGGCTGGGGAACAGCAGGCCGAAGCCGTGGTTTTGCGCGGTGATCTCCACGCGACGGCTCACCAGGTTCATAACCGGCTGGTTGCCACCGCGGTGGCCAAACTTAAGCTTTTCCATCTGGGCGCCGCAGGCCAGGCTGATCATCTGGTGACCCAGGCAAATGCCAAAGACCGGCACCTTGCCGATCAGCTGCTGCACCTGTTCATAGGTCTCCACCACGGCGTCCGGGTCGCCGGGGCCGTTGGACAAAAAGACGCCGTCGGGATTCATGTCGAGGACCTCACTCGCGGGCGTGTCCCACGGCACGACGGTGAGGTCGCAACCGGCGCGGACCAGACCCTCCAGAATGCCGCGCTTCACGCCGCAGTCATAGGCGACTACTTTGTGGCGGGCAGGAGCGGCTTCCGCGAGCGCAAAGTCATGCGTGACGGGCAGGTCGGCAGCTGCAAACTCATGAGGCTCGGGGCAGCTCACGGTCTTGACCAGGTTCTCGCCCACCAGCGTGGGTGCTGCGGCCAGACGCTCGGCAAGCTCGTCGACGTCGAAGATCTCGGTCGAGATAATGCCCATCTTTGAACCGTTGTCGCGCAGGTGACGCACCAGGGCGCGAGTATCGACGCCCTCGATGGCAACGATGCCGTGAACACGCAGATACTCCGGCACACTGACAGCCGAGCGCCAGTTAGAAGGCGTGGCACACATGTCGCGCACGATCATGCCGCGCATGGCCGGAGCACTCGCGGGACGAGCGGTATCGCCAGGGAAAGCCGACTGGACGTCAGTCTCGTCGATGCCGTAGTTACCGATCTGCGGATAGGTCATGGTTACGATTTGGCCGGCATAGCTCGGGTCGCTCATGACCTCAAAATAGCCCTCGAGCGAGGTATTAAAGCAGACCTCGCCGGTCGCGGTGCCCTCGGCGCCGCATGCACGTCCATAAAAAATGGTCCCATCCTCAAGATACAGGATGCAGGGACCGCAGGTGCCCTTGCTGGTTTTGGCCAGCATACGCTGGCAAAGTTCGCTGGGCGTGATGGCGCGGGCGGCAGTGCCCGCGGTATGGTTGTTCGCCATAGTTCTCCTTCCCGGTCTCACGGGACCGGCTTAAAGGTTGGTAGTTAGGCCTCGCGGTATTGTAACCGCAAGTATGTGCCATAGCGTTAATTTCATCGAAATGTTTACGAAATGATAATTATGACTTTCTATGCATAATGATTTTTCTGGGACGGGGATGAAAAAATCATCCCGCGGGGCGCTTGGCTCACGCGGGATGATGACGTCTTATTTGTCCTGCTCCAGCAGATCGGACGGTGCGCGGTCGGGTTTGCCGCCGCGGAAAATCTCGCGACCGTGCAGGCGGTGCTCCAGATTGCGCTCGGCATTCTCCTCGTCAATCTTGGTCTGGCTCACCACCGGATCCTCAATCAACGACGACACCGAGTTCACCTGCTTCTGAATGCGCTCGGCAATGGTGTCGTCCATGCTCACGATACGCATCTTCCAGTCGATATTCGTAGCGTTCGACGAGCTCTTGGTCCACACAAACGTCAGGATGGCGCTCTGGTGGCCCTGCGCGGGAAACATGCCAAAGAAGGAATCGTGCTGAATCTTGCTGTCCTCATCAATGTAGGCGTGCACGTTATACACCACGCGGTCGATCTTATCGTTGAGCAGGGCGTTGGTCGCAAGCGCCGCCGCCTGAATCTGCCCGTTGGACAGGAGTTCGAGCTCATTGGCAGACGACGTGTCCAGCACCGTCACCTCAACCGTACCCGTGCGCTCGTCCGCCTCGTCAACGGTAAACTCGAGCGGGAACTGCGTAAAGCCGTTGCCCCACTCAAGGCCGCCCTTCAGCGCCGTCGAAACGGTATCGACTGAAACGCTCTCGGACAGGTTGGCGGTGTTCAGACGACGCATCACGCCGTAGCCGATCTGCATGCCCACGATCAGCACCAAAATACCGATGACCACGGCCATGGCAGTCTTCGTAATGGTATGGCTCACTTGCGAGCCCGAAGGATCGTCCTCGGACAGCGGGTCGATATGTTTTGCCTGGCTCGCGCGGTCCTCGCTGCGCAGCTGCGCTAGCGCCGCTTTGTCACCGCGCTTGGCCGCCGCCTCCTTCTCGCGCATGCGCTCGGTGCGCTTTTTGGCAAGCGTGGGATCCAAGACACCGGATGCATCGATTTCGGAGAATAACTCCGTCACTTCTTCCGGAGTCAAAGGGTTCTTGTCAGCCATAAACTTCCTGTCATGTCAATCAGTCGAGCTCGTGCGCACGCGCACCTTCGAACTGCATTCGATAGTAACGGGCATAGGTGCCGCCACGGGCGAGAAGCTCCTCGTGCGTGCCACGCTCCACAACGCGACCATGCTCAACGGTCGCAATCTCGTCAGCATGCTTAATGGTAGAAAGACGGTGGGCGATGATAATCGTGGTGCGGCCGCGTGCCAGCTCTTCGAGTGACTCCTGCACTGCCTCCTCGCTCTCGTTATCCAAAGCGCTCGTCGCCTCGTCCAGAATCAGGATCTTGGGATTCTTGAGAAACACGCGCGCGATGGCAACGCGCTGCTTCTGTCCGCCCGAAAGACGGCTGCCGCGCTCGCCCACGACCGTGTCATAGCCCTGTGGAAGCGACTCGATAAAGGTATCGATGTTGGCGCGGCGGGCGGCCTCGGCGATCTCTCCTGCCGTAGCGCCCGGCCTGCCGTAGGCGATGTTCTCGCCGATCGTTCCATCGAACAGGTACACATCTTGCTGCACCAGGCCGATGGCACGACGCAGGCTCTGCTGCGTCACATCACGCACGTCCTGGCCGTCGATGCTAATGGATCCGGCAGCCACGTCATAAAAGCGCGGCAGCAGCGAACAGGTTGTGGACTTGCCGCCGCCCGAAGGGCCAACCAAAGCGATGGTCTGCCCGGGCTTGATGGACAGGTCCATATGGTCGATAACGGGACGCTCGTCGGCATCGCCCTCGCCCAGCTCAACATCCTCGTAGTTAAAGCACACGTCGTGATACTCCACGGCGCCGGCAGTCACCTGCAGATCCGTAGCGCCCGGCTTGTCCTGGATATCCGGCGCGGTCGAGAGCACCTCGTCCATACGCTTAAAGCCGGCGATAGCCTTCTGATACGTTTCGGCCGAATTGACGAGCGTCTCAAGCGGCGTGCAGAACAGCGAAATATAGAGTGCAAAGGTCGCCATATCGACCGCCTGCAGCTGTCCCTGGGCGACCAGCCAGCCGCCCAGCAGCACCACGATCACATAGAGCACACCCGAGAGCAGGCCATACGTCGCGGTATAGACGCCCATGGCGTGATACATGTTCTCCTTGGACGAAAGATAGCGATTGTTGGAGGCGCGGAACTTGAAGCGTTCGGTCTCCTCATTGGCAAAGCTCTTGACCACGCGCATGCCCGCCAGCGAATCCTGCAGCTGTGCATTGATGCCGCTGATCTTTTTGCGGTTGTCGCTAAAGACCTCGCGCATGCGCATGTTCTGCCAAAACATGATGACCGCAAACGCTGCCGTCACCACGGCCATGGCGAGTGCCAGCACCGGGGCGATGGTAAAGAGGATCACAAACGAGCCGATGATCTCGATGCCGCAGATGATGATCCACTCGGGCACGTGGTGCGCCGCCTCGCAGATATCGAACAGGTCGTTGACCACGCGGCTCATCATGTCGCCCGAGCTGTTGCGGTCGAAGTACGCAAAGCTAAAGCGCTCATACTGGTCGAACAGGTCCTCGCGCATTTTGGACTCCATACGCGCGCCCATCACGTGACCCCAATAGCTCACAAAATAGCGGCAGGCGCAGCGAACGGCATACATCAGCACCAGCCCCACCGCGATCATACCGAGCGCCTGCATAATGGCAGCCTGACCCTGAGTAAACAGCCCACCGGTCAAATTGCGCAGAATAATAGGAAAAGCAAGGTCAATGGCGGCAAGCACCAGAGCACAAACAGTATCGGCAACAAAAAGCCCCATCTGGGGCTTGTAATAAGAAAGAAATCGCTTAAACATTCAGTCCTCGGAGATAAAACAACAACGTAAGACCCTGGGACAAAATAATCGGTAGTGTTTGCCCCAGGGTCACCCTCGCTTTTAAATATCAGTTCCACCCAAACGATGCGCGATACTGTCGCAGGCAAGTGCACCCACGACGGTCTTGGCGTCTTCGATCTTACCGTCGAGTACGGCGTCGATCAGCTCGTGCAGCGGCACCAGGTCCACGTTGACAAACTCGTCATCATCGGGGTTGGGCGCATCAAACTCGAGCTTGGTAGCCAAGTAGATGTGGATGATCTCATCGCAAAAACCGCAGGACGTGACAATCGACGTCAAAAAGCGAATACGACCAGCCCTAAAGCCCGTCTCCTCATGCAGTTCGCGCTTGGCGCAATCGAGCGGGTCCTCGCCTGGATCGAGCTTGCCGGCGGGAATCTCGACCGTCACGCGGTCAATGGCGGTGCGGTACTGACGCACCAGTACGATCTTGCCGCTCTCGGTCAGTGCCACAACGGCCGCCGCACCCGGATGGCGAACGATATCGCGGGCGCTGCGGTGACCGTTGGGCAGCTCAACCTCAAGACGGTGGACGTCGAGGATCTTGCCCTTCCAGGCGCACTCCTCCGAAAGAATCTTCTCGTGCAGCTCGGCATCGTGCGGGTCGTCGTCGCCCAGCACCAGTGCCGGCTCGTCAGCGACCTCGCCACCAGGCTCGTCCTCGGCGTGCCCATACATGCGGCTGTCCTCTTCGACGATCTGCGCGTCCACGAGCTCTTCGTTCTTCTCGTCCATCCGTCTCATTCCTCTCGGATTTTAGGCATCCCAGGCGTCGCGACCGCGCAGCGCGCGCAGGCCGATGTCGTGACGCAGGGTCTTGCCCTCAAAATCAATCTTCTCGCAGGCCTCGTAGGCAAGGTTGCGAGCGTTCTCGAACGTGTCGCCCAGAGCGGTCACGGCAAGCACGCGGCCGCCGTTGGTCACGAGCTGGCCGTCCACCACGGCAGTGCCCGCGTGGTACACGGTCACGTTCTCCATGGCCTCGGCATCCTCAATACCGGTGATGACCTTGCCCTTCTCGTAGCTGCCGGGATAGCCCGCGCTCGTCAGGACAACGGCCACGGCCCACTCGTCGCGCCAGTCGAGTTCAATCTGATCGAGCTCGCAGTTGGCACAAGCCAGCATGACCTCGACCAGGTCGTTCTTAAGGCGCGGCAGCACGACCTGCGTCTCGGGGTCGCCAAAGCGGGCATTGAACTCCAGCACCTTGGGGCCGGCAGGCGTGAGCATAAAGCCGCCGTACAGGCAGCCGCGGTAGTCGATACCCTCGGCAGCGAGCTCGGCCACGGTCTGCTCCATGACCTTCACCATGGTGGCGTGCTCCTCGTCAGTCACGATGGGCACCGGGCTGTAGACGCCCATGCCGCCGGTGTTGGGGCCCTTGTCGCCCTCGAGCGCGCGCTTGTGGTCCTGCGAGGTGGCCATGGGGCGCACAGTCTTGCCGTCGGTAAAGGCCAACAGCGAGCACTCGGGGCCGGTCAGCATCTCCTCGATGACCACGGTATTGCCGGCATCGCCAAAGGTGCCGCCAAAGCACTCGCGCACGGCCTCCTCGGCCTGCTCAAGTTCGGTCGCCACGATAACGCCCTTGCCCGCGGCAAGGCCGTCGGCCTTGACGACCAGCGGGGCGCCCTGCTCGCGCACGTAGGCGAGAGCCGAAGCCTCGTCGGTAAACGAGCCGTAGGCTGCCGTCGGGATACCGGCGCGCTCCATGAGCTGCTTGGAGAACAGCTTGGAGCCCTCCATCTGGGCGCCCTCGGCACCCGGGCCAAAGCAGGGAATACCCGCCGCGCGCACGGCGTCGGCCACGCCCGCCACGAGCGGAGCCTCGGGGCCAATTACCACGAGTCCGCATCCGTGGCTCTGAGCAAACGCCGCCACGGCCGCAGAATCGCAGTCGTCGAGAACAACGTTCTCGCCGCAGCTCGCGGTGCCGCCGTTACCCGGCGCAATGTAGAGCTTGCCGGCGCGCGGTGATGCTGCGAGCTTGGCTGCCAAAGCATGCTCACGGCCGCCGCTGCCCAACAACAGGATGTCGATGGTTTGAGTGTCCGCCTTCAAGGGTGCCTCCTCTATGGATGAACGGCCCGCTCCGCGCGAGCCCTTTGCAAGCAAATATACCCCTCGGCCGCCCGTCCGGGCTGCAAAGGGGTATATCGCAATAACCAAATAGTCCCGATTACTTCCAGAATCGGTTGATGATCTGCTCACGACCAGCGCCAACGCCAATGAACGTCACGCGGGTGTGTGCCAGATCCTCGATAAACGCCACGTAGTCCTGAGCCTCCTGCGGCAGCTCGTCAAAGCTGCGGCAACCGGTGATGTCGCACTTCCAGCCAGGGAGCTCCTCGTAGACGGGCTTGGCATGCTCAAAGCGCACCTGATGCTCGGGCACGCTGGTGTAGCGCTCGCCATCGACGTCGTAGGCCACGCACACCTTGATGGTGTCGAAGGCCGAAAGCACGTCGAGCTTGGTCACGGCGATGTCGGTGAGGCCGTTGACGCGCGAGGCATAGTTGGCGATAGGGCCGTCAAACCAGCCGCAACGACGACGGCGACCGGTGGTCACGCCGTACTCATAGCCCTCCTCGGTCAGCGTGTGACCGGCCTCGGACTCATAGGAAAGCTCGGTGGGCATGGGGCCCGAACCGACGCGGGTGATGTAGGCCTTCATGACACCCAGCACGCGGTCGACGTTCTTCATACCCACGCCGGAGCCGGTGATGGCGCCGCCGGCGGTGCAGTTGGAGGACGTCACGTACGGATAGGTACCGTGGTCGATGTCGAGCAGCGTCGCCTGGGCGCCCTCAAACAGCAGGTCCTTGCCCTCGTCGATCATGTTGTTGAGCAGCAGGCTCGTCTCGGTGATGTAGGGGCGCAGGCGCTCGGCCATGGGCAGGTACTCATCGCAGATCTGGTCCACGGTGTAGGTGGGCAGGTTGTAGATGAGCTCGAGCTCGGGGTTCACGCGGGCAAGAGCGGTCTCCAGCTTGTCGCGGAACAGCTCCTCGTCCAGCATGTCCTGCATGCGCAGGCCAATGCGGGCCATCTTGTCCTGGTAGCACGGGCCGATGCCGCGCTTGGTGGTGCCGATGTTCTTCTTGCCGAGCTTCTGCTCAAAAGCACCATCCAAATCGATGTGGTACGGCATGATGACATGCGCGTTGCCACTGATCTTGAGGTTCTTGGTGGTGATGCCGTCGGCCTCGAACATGTCGATCTCTTCAAGGACAACCTTGGGGTTGACGACGCAGCCGCTACCGATCACCGACACGTGGTCGGAATACATGATGCCGGAGGGCACCTGGTGCAGGCCGTACTTTTTGCCGTTGACGACGATGGTGTGGCCGGCGTTATTGCCGCCCGAATAGCGCACGACGGCATCGAAGTCGCCGGCGACCAGGTCGCAAATCTTACCCTTGCCCTCATCGCCCCACTGGGCACCGACCAAAACGGTTGACGGCATGTTTACTCCTTACATACATGGACTGTCTGCACGCCGCAATGGCGGGCAGAAGCACAAAACATTCCCAGTATACCCGTGCAACGGGCGCCTGTCCTACTCCTCGGTATGCGCCCCATCAAGCTCATAGAACTTGGTGGATGCCGGCAGGAACATCAGGTCGACGTCGCCGATCGGGCCCGAACGGTTCTTGGCCACGACGATACGCGTAACGCCCTCGTCGGGTCGATCGTCACGCGAGGCCTCGGCCTCGTCGGCGGAGCGGTCCAAGAACATAACGATATCGGCGTCCTGCTCGATGGAGCCCGATTCACGCAGGTCGGAAAGCTGTGGGCGCTTACCGGTACGGGACTCGACCTGGCGTGACAGCTGCGACAGCGCGATCAGCGGGATCTTGAGCTCCTTGGCCATGATCTTCATGCCACGCGACATCTCGGAGACCTCGACGGTACGACTCTCGGAGCGACGTCCCGGCGGAGGACTCACCAGCTGCAGGTAGTCCAGGATGATGATGGCCTTCTCCTTGTTATGGAGCATGCGGCGACTCTTGGCGCGGATCTCGGTCACCGTGGTGCCGGGGGTGTCGTCGATCAAAATGTCGAGCTTAGACAAAGTCTGCGTGGCCTCGTTGATGTTGGCCCACTGCTCGGGACTAATGCGACCCATGCGGAAGTCGCTGATCGAAATCATGGCATAGGCGCAAATCAGGCGCTGGGCAATTTCCTTGCCCGACATCTCCAGCGAGAAGAAGCCGACGGTATAGCCGGCCGCCGCGGCGTTGAGCGCCAGGTTCAGAGCGAACGAGGTCTTACCCACGGCAGGGCGGGCGCCGATGATGATGAGCTGACCCTCGCGGAAGCCCATAAGCATACGGTCGAGCGACGGAAAGCCCGTGGGCACGCCCGCGGCCTGGCCGCCGGCCTGGCACACTTCCTCGGCCTCGTTATAGGCCTCGACCATAAACTCGGTCAGCGTCTTGTAGCTCGACTTAACCTCGCGCGCCGTGACCTTGAGCAACTTGCTCTCGGCCAGCTCAACAACCTCTTTGGTGTCGGTGGGGGCATTGTAGGCCAGCGCGTTGATCTCGTTGGTAGCGCCGATCAGCTCGCGCAGCATCGAGTCGCGACGCACGATGGCGGCATGGTGCTGCCAGTTGACGAGCGACAGGGTCTGCCCCATCAGTTCCAAAATGTACGCCTCGCCGCCCACGGCATCGAGCTTGTTGATGCTGCGCAGGTAATCGATCAGCGAGATGGAGTCGATGGGAATGCGGCTGTTGTACATATCGACCATCGCGGTATAGATGGTCTTATGAATGGGCCGGTAGAAGTCATCGGGCTGCAGCTCGACCTGGGCCTCTTCGACCACCTCGGGCGATAGCAGCATGGCGGCCAGAACATTGGCCTCTGCATCTTGGTTTTGGGGAAGACCCAACTTGGAGCCACGGTCTTCAACCGTCAGCCCGGTCTCCCTGTCGTCATATGCCATGAGCATCCTCATTCATATCGCTTGCGAGCATCCATAGTATCAGCCACCGCTTTAAAACAAGCCGCATGCCGACAATCATCACCGAACGAAACGGATGAACGGTCCCACAAATAGACCTCACCGCAACATCCCCTATGGCACTCACAGAGCGCTAAAAAGCAAAAGGGCGCCCCGGTCTCCCAGAGCGCCCTTCTTAGAACAAGATTGTTGCGTTGCAGCAAATGCTACTCGGCAGCAGCCTCAGTCTCGACCTCGGCGGTCTCGGCCTCGGCGACCTCAGCGGCCTCCTCGACCTCAGCCTCGGCAGCGAGCTCCTCGGCGGTAACGCCGACGAGAACGACAACCTCGGCCTTGATCTCGCGGTACAGCGAGATGGAAACGGTGTGGGCACCGGCAACCTTGATGGGCTTACCGAGCTCGACGCGCTTGCGGTCGATGTCCATACCGAGCTGATCCTTGATGGCGTCAGCGATCATAGCGGCGGTAACGGAGCCAAAGAGGATGCCCTCGTCGCCGACCTTGACGTCAACGGTGACCGTCTTGCCCTCGAAGGCAGCCTTGGTCTCGTTGGCGGTAGCCAGACGGACGGCCTCGCGCTTGGCGATGTTGTTGCGACGCTCGTCAAGCTGCTTGAGGTTGCCCTTGGTGGCGGCAACAGCGAGCTTCTTGGGGAACAGGAAGTTCTCAGCGTAACCCTGAGCGACCTCTACGACGTCACCCTCGCCGCCCTTACCCTTGATCTCATCGAGAAGAATAACCTTCATGATGCGTCTCCCTTCTTAGCCGCGGTCGCGGTTGCCACGAGAGGAAACCACGGGGACGGTGTACGGCAGGAGAGCCATCTCGCGGGCGCGCTTGATGGCGTTGGCGATGTCATGCTGATGCTGCGTGCAAGCGCCAGTGACGCGACGGGGCTTGATCTTGCCACGGTCGGTCATGTACTTACGGAGAAGCTGAGTGTCCTTATAGTCGATGAACTCAGTGTTCTCCTTGCAGAACTGGCAGTACTTACGACGCGGCTGACGTGCAGAATAATCATTAGCCATGTCAAAATACCTTTCATTTGGCAACTTCGGCGAACCGAAGCCGCCTCTCACTCAAAAATAGGTGAACAACCCTTAAAACGGGATGTCCTCATCGTAGACGTCGACCGCGGGCGGCGTAGCCACCGGTGCGGCAGGACGCGGTGCGGGCGCTGCAGGGGCTGCGGGGGCGTAACCGCCCTGATCGTAGCCACCCTGGCCACCGCGGGAGCTCATAAACTCGATCTCATCGACGATGACCTCAAGCTTGCTCCGGCGCTGGCCGTCGCGCTCCCAAGAGCTGTAGCGCAGCTTGCCCTCGATCGCGACCTTGTTTCCCTTTGCCAGGAAACGGCTCACGGCCTCGGCGCGCGTGCCGAACATAGTGCAGTCGACAAAGTTGGGATAGTCCTCCCACTCGCCAGTCTGCGGGTTGCGGCGACGATCGTTCACGGCGACGCCAAAGGACAGAACCTGGGTTCCGCCAGCGGTGGCGCGCAGCTCGGGATCACGCGTGAGGTTACCGGTGATGTTCACTCGATTGATGCTCATAACTCACTACTTCCTCTTGGGGCACAAGCCCAGTCCAAAACGACAGTCTTACTCCTGGTCGTCGCGACGGACGATCATGTGGCGGACCACAGCGTCGGTGATGCGCAGGACGCGATCAAGCTCGGCGATCTGGGTAGGATCTGCGTGGAAGTTGATGAGGGTGTAGTCACCATCGGTGAGGTCGTTGATCTCGTAGGCGAGCTTGCGCTTGCCCCACTCGTCAACGGAGTCGACCTTGCCAGCGCCCTCAGCGATCGTGGTATCGATACGCTTCATAACAGCGAGACGAGTCTCGGGGTCGAGCGACGGGTCAACAAAGAACAGCAGTTCATAAGCCTTCATATTGTCACCTCCTCTGGGCAAATGTGGCTTCAGGTCGTGAAGGTGCGCCTGAAGCAGGAAAAGACTTGGTAATAATATCTTTCAACCTTCCAGGCTGCAAGAATATGCAGCTACAACCTCATGACCTCCACATATGTCCATACTCACACGGCACTTCATGCGTCTTCCAACCAAATGCTGACCAAATGCTTGACGAATCTGTGGACAAGATACGGCGCTGCGGGGACAAGCCAAATCAAACCGCAGGTCAGCAATTGCAAGGCTTTGGTCGCGAAATGCATACCAGTGGTTCACAACACTGTTCAAAGATTTTTAAAATTGCTGCCACGTCGTTTATAAATACCCATTTTGATCAATTTGCCGCATGCAGCTCTGCTGGTCAGAGCCCGTTTTTGGCCTTCTAGATCCCATCACGAAGCCAAACGTTTCAAAAAATGCCAACTTTTCTGTTTGCACTTTGCGATTCCTCGTGTATACTGACTTTCGCATTTAACGGAGAGTTGTCCGAGTGGCCGAAGGAGCACGATTGGAAATCGTGTAGGCGTCAAAAGCGTCTCCAGGGTTCAAATCCCTGACTCTCCGCCAGTTAATTCCAAAGCAGGCCTTCGAGCCTGCTTTGTTTTTACCCCACGCGGAGGGGTGGCAGAGTGGTTGAATGCGGCGGTCTCGAAAACCGTTTGGCCTGTATAAGGTCACGAGGGTTCGAATCCCTCCTCCTCCGCCATTTTGGTTGAGAAAGCTCCCAGCAACGGGAGCTTTTTTGTTATCGGATCCCCTCTCGGCCGCACATCCCAACCAAACATGTACATCACCCTCCAAAAACGACATTTTTCGACATCTTTGGAGGCTGATGTACATGTTTGCATATTGCACTCGGCGCACGATCGGCCGTTTTGCCAGCAATCGGTATATCTCCTCCCTTCAGCGGACATAAGGACTGCATATCGGCATAAAGCGAGAGGTCCCCAATGGATACTCCTGTTCTCATTACGCATAAAACCGCATGGCTCGTCCATCATGCGCCACAAGACCTGGTTCAAGCGATCGCGCAACGCGACTACCAGATAGGCGCAAGAGGCCTCTCCACCCAGCAACGTATCACGCGCATTCGACAGGCTCTTACCGACTGCTGTATTCCCACTAGCATGCTTGAGACTATCGATATCTCCGTTGTATTTGCCTTCGAGCGAATCCGCGCCGACGGTGTAAATTGCCACGTTCTTGGCCAAAATCTACCCTACGACCATATTGACGAGTTGTCCCCTGGTATTTTTATCACCGACGAAGCCCTTACCTTCGTATTCGCTGCCGAGTGGATGGACAGAATCGAATACCTCGAATACGGCTACGAAGTTTGCGGTGACTATCGCATGGGGCTCAATCCCGATGACCCTTACACCGATCAACCAGCCACCACTTCCAAGGACGAAATTGTCGAGCTGCTCGATCGGCACCCCGGCAAACCTGGTGCCACACGCGCCAGACTCGCGCTCAGGCATATCTACGACCACTCAGCCTCACCCATGGAGACCGCATCCGCTATCGCCCTTTCACTCCCGACGAGCGAAGGCGGCGTTGGCATCCGAGGTGTCGAACTCAACAAGCCGCTCGAAATCCCTAAACGACTTTGGCATTGCACCAAAGCTCGAACGCTCAAAATCGACGCTCTTGTTACCTATAAGCGCAGAGAGCTCGGCATCGAATATAAGGGTGGCTTTCACGACGAGGCCGAACGCAAGGGAGCAGATGCGGAGCGAGAGGCCGTACTCGCCCAAATGGGCTATCGCATCGTCACGCTCACCTCAACGCAATTTGCCAGCCAACTCGCTTTCCACCGTGCCATGAACAATATCCGCGAAGCACTCGGCATGCCTCGTTGCGTAGATGCCGAGTATCAGCGAAAGCAAAACGAACTGCGCAAGGTGCTTATCCGCAACTGGAAGAGCGATCAAGCCGAAGAGTCGCCTGCTGAGTAACGACGAACCCACTCACCCCGCGCTTCCCCCCAAACATGTACACCACCCTCCAAAACCGACATTTTTCGACATCTTTGGAGGCTGATGTACATGTTTGGGACCTATGACTGCGCTCAGTCCCTACCGTTTGCCGAGCAATGGGGTCGCGAGACCCGCCAACCATGTACTATGTACGGGCATTGTCTAAACTCGCAACTCAAAGGACCCCATCTTGCCCGTCGTCGCCGCTATAACCGTTACCTCACATGCCTCGGATGCCATGGTCGCTATCCCCTTTTGGCTCGAGATGTTCGCCGTTGTCGCTGCATCGATCTCGGGAGTGTTGGTTGCGCGCGAACACAAGCTCGACCTGGTGGGCGCGGTCGCACTCGCCGTGGTCTGTGGTCTGGGCGGCGGTCTTTTGCGCGATATGACACTGCAGGTGGGCAACGTCTACATCCTCAACCAGCCAATGGCGCTGCCGCTTTCCATTGCCACGGCGGCTATCATCTACATCTTCCCGGCAATCGTCGATAAACCCGAGAAACTCATCCCATTGCTCGACATCATCTCGGTCGGCATCTACGCCGCCACCGGAGCGGACAAAGCACTGGTTTATGGCTTTGCGCCGGCCGTATGCATCATGATGGGCTTCTTCACCGCGGTGGGTGGCGGCATGTTGCGCGACGGCTTTATGGGCGTGGTTCCGGGCATTTTTCAACGTACTAACTTTTATGCCATCGCCGCCATCGCCGGATCGGCAAGCTATGTGTGTCTCGTTATGAGCGGCATCATGAGCAATGTCGCCGCGCTGGTCGTATGCGTTGTCGTGACCATGGGTCTGCGCTGGCTCTCGCTGCGCTTTGACATCAAAAGCCCCACCGAAGAAGACATCGCGCGCTTCTTGCATCGCAAAAAATAGCTAGCGCGGGCTCGTCCCCGAAATGCAACTGAGAGGTTCTTTTAGAGCGCCCGCGCGTTGGGTACCCTGTTAGATACATGTCGAGTATCTAACGAAGGATTCACTATGCCTTGCAACCTAGCACCGTCGTCCCGACGCCGTAAAACGCGTGGCCGCATCGCCCTCCTATTCGCACTGATCGCGCTTGCGCTAACCGTACTTCCCACGACGTCGTTCGCCGGCACAGACACCGCGGGCAACGTGCTCGCAACCGAAGTTGACTCAAATCCGTCTGGCGTCGAGGGCGACCTGTACTGGGCCGGCCAAAGCCTTAACCTAGACGACGCTTCCATCGGCCGCGATATTATCGCGGCCGGCGAGAGCTTGTCGATTCGCGACTGCACCGTAGGCGGCGCCGTTCGCCTGGCGGCGCGCACCATCGACATCTCCAAAACCGCAATCGATGGCAGCGTGACGGTAGCCGGTCAGCACGTCGTGCTCAACACTGATAGCACCGCCAACTGTTTTTACGCAATGGGCGAGACGGTTGCCCTGCGCGGCTCCGCCAAGTCGGCAGCGCTCGCAGGCGACACCGTGACCATCGATGGCACCGTCGAGGGCGATGTCGAGGTTTGGGCCGATAAGCTCGTCTTGGGCAAGAATGCCCGCATTACCGGCACCGTGAGCGCACACGTCTCCGAGGACCCCGAGCGCGCCGCAGGAGCCGAGGTCGGCGCGCTCAAGATCGACCGCGCCGAGAACGAAGATACTTCCACCATTAACGATGTCATCGGCGGCATCGTCGCCGCGGCGCTCTCGACCTGCTTTGTCGCTCTGCTGCTCGAGCTCGTCTTTCCGCGAGCGACCGCCAGCGCCGCCGGAATGCTCCACCAGCACCCCACGCCCCTGTGGGTGAGCGGTCTTCTGGGCACGATCGCTATCGTCCCCGCCGTCCTACTGCTGATTATCTCCATCGCTGGCCTGTCGCTTGCCGGAACCCTCTTGTGCGGCGTTATCGGCATCGCGCTGGTCTCCACCGCTTTTGCGGGCTGCGCAATCGCCCGCATGGCCGGACATAACCAGAACCGCTACGCCATGGCAGCCGTCGGCGGTATCGCCGCAGGTGCCCTCACGGGACTTCCCCTCATCGGCGACTTCATCAGCGGCGTGGCCTTTGTCTTTATGCTCGGCTACGTTATCCAAATCATCTGGCGCAACGCTCGCCTCAAGCCGCAGCAGGCCCCCAACACGCCAGGCCTTCCCTCCGCCTAGCCGCCAACCACCACAAAAGGGCCAGGCATATTTATGGTGCTGCAAAGCAACCTGACCCCATTGCACCAAAAAGGGCGCCGACCATTGCGGTCGACGCCCTTTCTTATTAGCGGTTATAAGCCCCAGCGTTTATTTGTTGACCTGGCCGGCGCGGACGGCAGCCTTCTTGCGGTCGGTGGCGTTGAGCAGACGCTTGCGCAGGCGGATGTTCTTGGGAGTAATCTCCACCAGCTCGTCGTCGGCGATATACTCCAGCGCCTCTTCCAGCGAGAAGGTGCGAGGCGGCACCAGCTGGACGGAGATGTCGGAGGTCGAGGAACGCTGGTTGCCCAGGTTCTTGGTACGGGCGATGTTGACGACCATGTCGCCGGCCTTGCTGCGCTCGCCCACGATCATGCCCTCGTAGCACTCGGTACCCGGCTCGACAAACAGCTGGCCGCGCTCCTGCAGCGTACCCAGGGCGTAGGCAACGGCCTTCTCGGTGGTCATGGAGATCATGGCACCGTTCTGGCGGTTGCCGATCTCGCCGGCGTAGGGGCCATACTCCAGGAAGGTGTGGTAGAACACGCCCTCGCCGTGGGTGACGTTCATAATGCGGTTCTTAAGACCCATGATGCCGCGCGTCGGGATCTTAAACTCGAGGTGCGTCACGATGCCCGAGGTGTCCATGCTCGTCATGATGCCACCGGAGGTACCGAAGACCTCGACGACCTTGCCCGAGTACTCGTCCGGGCACTCGACGACGGCCTGCTCGACAGGCTCCAGCTTGTTACCGTTCTCGTCCTTCTTAAACAGAACGCGGGGACGACCGACCTGGAACTCAAAGCCCTCGCGGCGCATGGACTCCATCAGGACGGACAGGTGCAGAATGCCGCGGCCAGAGACCTCGACGCCGCTCTTGTCCTCGAGCTCCTCGATCTTCATGGTCACGTTGTTCTCGGCCTCGTTGAACAGGCGTTCCTTAAGCTGACGGGCACCCACGATGTCGCCGTCACGGCCGACGAGCGGGGAGGTCGAAGCCTCAAAGACGATGGACAGGGTCGGCGGATCGATCTCGATGGGCTCGAGCTCGACGGGGTTCTCGGGGTCGGTGTAGACATCGCCGATATCGGTGCGGTCAATGCCCACGACGGCGGCGATATCGCCGGCGCCGACTTCCTGGCACTCGGTGCGGCCCAGGTAGTCGAAGGTAAAGAGCTGCTTGACGGTAGCGGTGGCGCTGGAGCCGTCGTTCTTCACAACCAGGATCTGATCGCCCTGGTGAATGGTGCCGGAGTACACGCGACCGATACCGATGCGGCCAACGAAGTTGGAGTGGTCGATGGTCACGCACTGCATGGCCAGCGGGGCGTTCTCGTCAACCTCGGGCGCGGGCATGTCGTCGATGATCATATCGAGCAGCGGATACATGTCCATGTTGCCGTCGTTGGGGTCAAGGCGGGCAAAGCCATTCATGGCGCTGGCGTAGACCACGTGCTCCATGGCGAACTCAAGCTGGTCGTCGGTGGCGCCCAGGTCGGCCATAAGGTCCAGGCAGTCGTTGTAGGCCTTCTCGGGGTTGGCGCCCGGACGATCGATTTTGTTGATGACGATCATGATCTTGAGGCCGGTGTCGATAGCGTGACGCAGCACGAAGCGGGTCTGGGGCATGGGGCCCTCAAAGGCATCGACCAGCAGCAGGGCGCCGTCGGCCATACGCAGCACGCGCTCGACCTCGCCGCCAAAGTCGGCGTGGCCCGGGGTGTCGATGACGTTGATCTTGACGTCCTTGTACTCGATAGAGATGTTCTTGGCGAGAATCGTGATGCCGCGCTCGCGCTCCTGGTCGTTAGAGTCCAGGACGCGGTCCTCGACCTGCTGGTTGGCACGGAAGGCGTCCGTGGCACGCAGGAGCTTATCAACCATCGTCGTCTTGCCGTGGTCGACGTGGGCGATGATGGCGATATTCCTCAGATTGTCTACGCGCATGTAGTTCCCCTATCTTCTATCCATATACAAACGGCACGCGTATGCGACCCGCCCAGCGATGTAACGCTCAGCGGGAATATTGAGCCTTTTACCGAAAACTCGTTTATTTTAGCGATTTTAGATGAGAGGGGTTTCCTCACCTGCAGGTTCAGGGTCGCTCCACATAAAACCATCGCCGGCACCCATGCCCTCATACAGCACATACGCCGAAAAGCCGCTCTCGAGCGTCGTCTCAAAGAAGCTCACGAGCAGAGCGTCATGGTAGCCGCCGTCAATCTCGACGCAGCCGGTATAGCCGATGGCATAGCGGGCGATACGGCCCAGGCCCTCGTCCTTAAGGCCCATCTTGTGCTCGGAGATAAAGTTGGTGGCAGCCTCGAGGCACGCCTCTTCGCCGTCCTCGTCGAGCGCCGCCAGATATCGGTTGGAAGCAGCGTCCTCGATCGCCACGACTACGCCCGGATTCTCGCCGGCGGCAAGGTCGTCCAAGAACGCGCCAATCAGGTCACACACCATGGCGTCGAGCTCGGCGGAGACGTTACCGGCGTCCTGCATATCCTGTGCCATCTCTAGACCTTCCCATCGAATCCGGCGTCGTTACAGTTCTTGTGCCTCGGCAGCGATCTTGGCGGCAGCGTCGCGGGCGCGCGTCATATCCATCGCGCGCTTGTCGAGTACCTTGATCTGGTTGGTCAGCATTACCGCATCGACCACACCCCAGATTACCAAGCCTGTTGAAATCGAAAACCCAAGCGCACCAACTGTACCACGAAGACGAGAACAGATTACCGCGACAAGGGCGGAGATGATAACCATCTTGATATAGGAGCCGCGGCGCTCGCGAAGCGTGCGGGCCTGCGTCACATAGGCGATGCGAGCCGCCTCGGATGCCTCCGAGCGCATCTGGGCTTCACGCGCGATGGCGGCCGCTTCAGCCGATACGCGGGTACCCATCAGCGACCTCTCCGCTCGCGTGCCAGACATTTAGAAATCATCAGGGGAGAGCGTATGGACGAACTCGTCGAACTTCTCGAACTCCTGCTCGTCGTCAACTTCCTCGGCATGGGCAGAAACGGTACCCAGGCGATTCATGATGTCGTCCTCCACAAACATGGGGGCATTACTGCGCACGGCAAGGGCAATGGCGTCACTGGGGCGGGCGTCAATCTTGCGCTCGTCGCCATCGACCAGCACGACAATCGTCGCATAGAACACCGGCGGCTCGGCACGAACGATCTCGATGCGCTCGAGCTTGGCGCCCAGGGCATCGACGGTGTCAAGCAGCAGGTCATGCGTTATCGGGCGCTCGGCGCGACCGCTATCGATACCACGGCTAATGGCCGCGGCCTCAAACGAGCCGGTCTGAATGGAAAGCGAACGCAGGGGCGCCGTCGAATCCGACTTGCCGCAGCGCTCACGAAGCACGATAAGCGATGGCACGGGACCGGCGGCCATGACGATGGTCTCTATGTCGACACGAACCATGGAACACCTCCGGTACGTAGCGGTTAACACACGGCAGGGTCGCCGCATTGAATAGCTATACTACCCAATCTTTCGCCCAGCACACAAAATCAAAGTAGTTAATTTGGGACGGGGCTATTTTGACTACTTTTAGTTGGATAAGAAAAAAGCCCCGAGGCAATGCCCCAGGGCTCTTAACGTTTTGATGGTGGACCTGACAAGATTCGAACTTGTGACCTCCCGGTTATCAGCCGGACGCTCTAACCAACTGAGCTACAGGTCCATCATGGTGGAGGTTAGGGGGATCGAACCCCTGACCTCAGGCTTGCAAAGCCCGCGCTCTCCCAGCTGAGCTAAACCCCCACGGAGAAAGTAATAAACACCCCAGCGGCGACTCGGCTCTCGCTGGGGTGTTTATTGCGAAAGAAAGTGGTGGACCTGACAAGATTCGAACTTGTGACCTCCCGGTTATCAGCCGGACGCTCTAACCAACTGAGCTACAGGTCCATCGCGCAAGGGATATATTAGACGAGTCGTTACGCGCGCGTCAACAACTTTTTTGAAATTCTTTGGGAAGAGTTCGCCCCGGTCGCGCGGCGGCATGTGAAGTCGCCTGCTCGAACAGTCCTGACTCGCGCAGAGAGCACATTAAGTGCTCTCTGGCTCGTGCGGAACTCGCGATCGACTTCACATGCCGCCGCGCGACCGGGGCGAACGCGAGTCCCAAGGTTTTCAAAAAAGCGGTCGGCGCGCAGGTGCGCCGACCGCTGATATATGGGGTCTGATATTTTCTACCAGCTAGTTCCTCTTACTCGTCGAGGAGATCCTCTGGCATGTCGTTGCCGTCGCCTAGGTCGACTGGGGCCTCTTCGGCGTCGGCTGCGGCCTCGGCACCTTCGCCTTCGGGCTTCTCCTTGGCGGCCGTCATGCGGGCTACAGCGCAGATGCGGTCGTTATCGTCGACGGTCATCATCTTGACGCCCTGGGTGGCACGACCGGTTTGGCTGATCTCGTCGGTCTTGACACGAATGACCGTCGCGCCCTCCGTCACGATGAACAGCTCATGCTGCGGGCCCACCGTCTTCATGGCCGCGAGGTTACCCTTGCGCTCGGTCATCTGGATGGTGTAGACACCCTGACCGCCGCGGTTCTGCTCCGGATAGTCCGCAACCGGCGTACGTTTGCCGTAACCGCGCTCGGTAATGACGAACAGGTCACCATTGCCGTTGGTAACCTCCATACCCAAAACGCTCACGCCTTCCTTCATGCCAATGCCGCGGACGCCGCTGGTATCGCGACCGGTGGCGCGCACCTGGTCCTCGGGGAACATAATCGCCTTGCCCGCGGTGGTTGCCATGATGATCTTGTCACCCTCGCGCACGCGGCGTACAGCGAGCAGTGCGTCGTCGTCCCTCAGGTTGATGGCGATCAGGCCATCGCGGCGGCTACGGTCGTAGGCGTTCATCACGGTCTTCTTGACCATGCCGCTCTTGGTGGCAAACATCAGGTACTCGTCGGCGGGGAACTCGCGGCAGCTGATGACGCTCGCGATCTTCTCGCCCTCCTCGAAAGGCAGCAGGTTGACGATCGCGGTGCCGCGCGCCTGGCGCGTGCCAACCGGCAGCTCGTGCACCTTCAGGCGATAGACTTTACCCTTGCTCGAGAAGAACAGCACATACTCGTGCGTGGATGCGATAAACATCTCGTCGATAACGTCGTCCTCTTTGAGATTGACGCCCGACACGCCCTTACCGCCGCGCTTCTGGGCACGGTAGGCAGCCACCGGGATACGCTTGACGTAGCCGGTGTGGGTGATGGTCACGACCATGTCCTCGTCGGCGATGAGGTCCTCGACGTCCAGGTCCTTCTCGACATGGCTAATCTCGGTGCGGCGCTTATCGCCGAACTTCTTGGAGATCTCGCGCATCTCTTCCTTGATGACGCCCAGAATTTTCTCCTCGTGCGCCAACAGGTCCTCGTAGTAGGCGATGGCGCGGCGCAAGCCGTCCAGCTCTTCCTGAATCTTGTCGCGCTCCAGGCCGGTCAGGCGGCGCAGCTTCATCTCGAGGATGGCCGTAGTCTGCTCGGGCGTAAAGCCAAAGCGCTCGATCAGGCGACCGCTGGCCTCAGAGTCGGTCTGCGAGGAGCGGATGATGCTGATGACCTCGTCGATATGGTCGAGAGCCATCAGGTAGCCCTCGAGGATATGGGCACGCGCCTGGGCCTTCTTGAGGTCAAAGCGGGTGCGGCGGGTGACGACGTCGACCTGGTGGTCGATGTAGTGCTGCAGCATCTCGCGCAGGCTCAGGCATTTGGGGACGCCGTTGACAAGCGCCAGGTTGTTGGCACCAAAGGTCGTCTGCAACGAGGTGTACTTGTACAGGTTGTTGAGTACGACCTGCGGGATGACGCCCTTCTTGAGTTCGATGACCAGACGGATACCCTTCTGGTTGGACTCATCGCGCATATCCGAGATACCCTCGATGCGCTTGTCATTGACGAGCTGGGCAATCTTCTCCTGAAGGGTGCCCTTGTTGACCATGTAGGGAATCTCAGTAAAGACCAGGCGGCTACGGCCGGTCTTGGTGGACTCCACATGGGCCTTGGCGCGCACGGTGATGGAGCCGCGGCCGGTCTCGTAGCTCTGCTTAATGCCGGCACTGCCCATGATGATGGCACCGGTGGGGAAGTCCGGACCGGGCATGATCTGCATGAGCTCATCGACGGTGGCGTCGGGGTTGTCGATCAGGTAGCACGTGGCCTCGATCGCCTCGGTGAGGTTATGCGGGGCGATGTTGGTTGCCATGCCGACGGCGATGCCCTGGCTGCCGTTGACCAGCAGGTTGGGGAAGCGTGCAGGCAGTGCCACGGGCTCGGCGAGCGATTCGTCGTAGTTGGGCTGCCAGTCGACGGTGTCCTTCTGCAGGTCACGCAGGAGCTCCATGGCGGGCTTAGCCAGGCGGCTCTCGGTGTAACGCATGGCGGCGGCGCCGTCGCCGTCGATGTTGCCAAAGTTGCCGTGACCGTCGATGAGCGGCGTGCGCATGGAGAACCACTGTGCCAGGCGGACCATGGCCTCATAGACCGCGGAGTCGCCGTGCGGATGGTACTTACCGATAACTTCGCCGACCGTCCAGGCCGACTTCTTGTGCGGACGGTTGGGGTAGATGCCGCTCTCGTTCATTGCATACAGGATGCGACGGTGCACCGGCTTTAAGCCATCGCGCACGTCCGGCAGGGCGCGCGCCGTGATGACCGACATCGAGTACTCGATGAACGACTGCTTCATCTCACGGCCGAACTCCGAAATCTGGAGCTGGCCACCGTTGATATCCTCTCCGGCCGAGGCACCACGGTCGACTTCGCCAAAGCTCTCCTCGAGCTCACCGTCATCGTCTTCTTCCTCATCATCATCGGCATCGGGGTTATAGGCGTCCGGGTCGCCGTCCTCGCCCTGCTCAGCACGGGCAAGCAGGCGCTTCAGATCGTCGGGCATGCCAGCGTCGCCGGCCTCGTCCATACCCTCGTTATTGTTGATATCGTCTGCCACGTTACCTCCTCATGGTTTGCGTGGTCCATTAGTTCCCTACCACGGAGACGGATTACCGGGAACACTGGATAACCCTCCTAGGTTTTCCAGGTGCCCCAGGTTGCCCTGAAGGATGAGGGCGCACGCCTTGCGTGCGGCGCCCAAAATCCTGAAGGGCAAGATGGGGTGCCTGGGAAAGCTAGGCGTCCAAGAAGCGTGCGTCATGCGCATGCTTCTCGATGTACTCGCGGCGATAGCCGACCTCGGAGCCCATCAGTTCGCGCACGGCGCGGTCCGCCACCACGGCGTCCTCGATCGACACGCGCTGCAGAATACGGGTCTTGGGGTCCATCGTCGTCGAGGCAAGCTGCTTGGGGTCCATCTCGCCCAGGCCCTTGTAGCGCTGGACGGTGTAGCCCTTGCGCTTCTTGGTGATCTTGCCGTCCTTGGCCTTGCCGTCCTCGTCGTTGTCGTCGGGGTTCAGCCCCAGGCTCTGGATGGTGTCACGCAGGATCTCGTCTTCGGGCTGGCGGCCGTTGGGATACACGTAGTGAATCTTGTTGCGCACCTTGATGCCAAAGATGGGCGGGCAAGCGACGTAAACGTAGCCGGCATCAATCAACGGGCGCATGTACTTGTAGAAGAACGTCAGCAGCAGGATGCGGATATGCGCACCGTCGACGTCTGCATCGGTCATGATGATGATCTTGTGGTAGCGGGCCTTGGTGATGTCGAAGTCGCCGCCGTCACCGGCGCTCGTCGTGACGCCGCAGCCGATCGCGGTGATGAGTGACTGGATGGTGTCGCTCGAGAACGCGCGGTGGTCGCCCACGCGCTCGACGTTCAGAATCTTGCCGCGCAGGGGTAGGATCGCCTGGATGTCTCGGCGACGGCCGTCCTTGGCCGAGCCGCCTGCCGAGTCGCCCTCTACGATAAAGAGCTCAGTCAACTCGGCGTCGCGCACCGAACAGTCGGCGAGCTTGCCGGGCAGCGACGCCGTCTCGAGCAGGCTCTTGCGGCGGGTCGCCTCGCGCGCCTTACGGGCGGCGTTGCGCGCCTTGCAGGCCTGTTGGGCCTTCTTGACGATCTCGCGAGCGGGCTTGGGGTGCTCCTCGAGGTAATCGGCGAGGCCGTCGGTCACGATCTTGAGCGTCAGCGTGCGCATATAGGAGCTGCCGAGCTTGGCCTTGGTCTGGCCCTCAAACTGCGGATCGGGCAGTTTGACCGAGATAACGGCCGACAAGCCCTCGCGCACATCGTCGCCGGTCAGGTTGGCGTCTTTTTCCTTGAGCAGGTTCTGCTTGCGAGCGTAATCGTTAATCACGCGAGTGAGTGCGGTGCGGAAGCCCTCGAGGTGCATGCCACCCTCGGGGGTGTAGATGTCGTTGGCAAACGACATGACGTTCTCGCCGTAGCCGCTATTCCACTGCAAGGACACCTCGACCTCGCCCATCTTGGTCACGGGCGCATCCGGATCCGATTTGCCCTCAATATAGATGGGCTCCTTAAAGGTCTCGGGGACATCCTTGCCCTCGTTGAGGAACTTGACGAAGTCGATGATGCCGCCGGCATAGCAAAACTCCTCCACGCGGGGAGTCGCCTCGCGCTCGTCGGTCAGCACGATCTTGAGGTTCTTGTTGAGGAATGCCGTCTCCTGCAGACGGTTGTGCAGCGTGTCGAAATCGTAGATGCAGGTCTCGAAGATCTCGTCGTCGGGCCAGAAGTTGACAGTGGTGCCCGTCGCCTCCGAAGTGCCCACGACTTCCATCTTCTTGACGGTCTTGCCGCGCGAAAACTCCATCTCGTAGATGTTGCCATCGCGGCATACCTGTACGACCACACGCTTGGACAGGGCGTTGACGACGGAGATGCCCACGCCGTGCAGGCCGCCCGAGACCTTGTAGGCCGAGTTATCGAACTTACCGCCGGCGTGCAGGATCGTCATGACGACCTCGAGCGTCGGGATCTTTTTGATAGGATGCTCGTCGACGGGGATGCCGCGCCCGTTGTCGACGACCGTGATGGAGTTGTCGGCGTGGACCGTCACCTGAATCTCGGTGCAGAAACCGGCCATGGCCTCGTCGACGGAGTTGTCAACGATCTCCCACACCAGGTGATGAAGACCGCTGGCGCTCGTCGAGCCAATGTACATGCCCGGGCGCTTACGAACGGCCTCGAGACCTTCGAGAATCTTAATCTCGCCGCCATCGTAATCGTTTTCGTTTGCCACACGTCCTCCTTCAGTTAAGAAAATGTGTACAGCCTTACTAGTTTATCGTAAAAAAATACCCTCGTGGACGAGGGTATTTGGCTATACAAGGCCACCAGATGCGATTTAAGGCTCTTTTTTGCCCTGCACGCCCTTGGCCCACTCGGCACTGGCTCTCATGGCGTTCTCGAGGGCCTCGCGCAGTTTTTGGTCCTCGATGGGTGCCACCTGGCGCTCGATCTCGGCACGCTCGGCACCGCTTAGGTCTGCATGCGGAGCCGGCGGACGCTCGGCCACGGCCGGACGCAGGCGCTCTTTTGCAGCGGGCGGTGTGTGGCCGGGGGCGGTCGTCTTGAACACCAGCCCATCGACGTGCGCGCCGGCACGCTCCATGCGCGCGCGGATAATCTCGCGCAAAAGTGTCATCTCCTGCGTCCATGAGGGCGAATCGAGGTACACCAGCAGTTCGTTGGACTCGGGCAGGTAGCGCAGGCCCGTCACATGGCGTCCCTCGCGCGTGCCCGAGCACACTGCATTCCAGGCGTGATAGACCGCACGAGACTCCTCTGCAGCCTCCATTTGCGCGCGGCGCTCAGGTGTCGCGGCCGCCAGGATGCGCTGACGCTCGGCATCCAAAAAGCCGCCAAAGGCAACCATTCCGTTCTCGCGCTCGTAATTAGCACGTCTCACCCATGCTCACCACCTTGGCTCGATCAAGCAGGTCATCGGTAAAATACCCCAGATTGGTGGTGGTTATGACCGTCTGGATATCATCACCGATCAGCTGCAGAAAAGCGCCTCGGCGCCCGGCGTCGAGCTCGCTCATCACGTCGTCCAAGAGCAGCAGTGGCGCGATGCCCAGGATATCGCGCGCCACTGCCACCTCTGCCACCTTCCAGGCAAGCACCAGCGTTCGCTGCTGGCCCTGGCTGGCAAATGAACGGGCCGATCGACCCGCGACGGAAAACTCAATCTCGTCGCGATGCGGACCGACGAGCGTCACGCCGCGACGGATCTCCTCGTCGGCGCGCTCATCGAGCGCCGAGAGCATGTGCTCATACGCCCAGCCCCTGAGCTCGTCCCGATCCTCGGTGCGAGGCAGGTCGCCAAGCGTGGACACATAGGACACGCCGGCGGGCTCGCCGGATGCCACGCGGCCATAGGCGTCGCGCACATGGCCCGACAGCCGGCCGAGCAGGGCCAGACGATGCACGAGCAGGGCCGAACCGGCGCGGGCGATAGATTCGTTCCAGGCGCCGAGCATCTCGCGGCAGCACCAGGTCTCCTTGAGCAGGGCATTGCGCTGGGTCACGCAGCGCCCGTAGGCACTAGCCAGATCGGCATAGCGCGCACTCAGCTGAACGCCAAAGTCATCGAGTGCGGTGCGGCGCACGCTGGCACCCCGCTTGACCATATCCAGGTGGTCCGGGCAAAACAGAACGCTCGGCAGCACCCCGCGCACACCGGACGCAGCGCAGCGCTTGCCGTTGCGACTAAACGAACGCTTGCCATCTTCCACACTCAGTCCCATGTCCAGCACACGCCCATCACCTTCGAGCCTCAGCTCGACCTTGCATGGGCCCACGCCGTCGTGCACGAGCTCGGCAGCGGTCGGATGCCTAAACGAGGCGCCACTCGTCAGCAGCTGCAGCGCCTCTATGAGGTTGGTCTTTCCCGCCGCGTTGGGACCTGCGAGCACTGTCACACCGTCGCTCAGGGCAAGGCGGTAACTGTCGAAGCTGCGATAGCGCGCAACGGAAAGATCGCGTGCGAACATGGTCATGGGCAGCGCTAGATGCGTACCGGCATGACCAGGTACAGATAGTTGATCTTGTCGTAGGACTTGAAGATGCCAGCCTGCGAATAGCTCTTGAGCTCCAGCGTGATTTCCTTCTCCTTGGACAGGGCATTGAGGCAGCCAAAGATGTAGTGGTAGTTGAAGGCGATGGTACCTGACTCGCCCTCGGCCTCGACATCGATCGTCTCCTGCGCCAGATCCTGGTCGTTGGAAATGGAGGACAGGCCCATCTGGCCGTTCTCGACGTCAATCTCAAACTTGACAGCGGGGTTGGCGCTCGCGATAACGGCCACACGCTTAAGGGCGGCGTTAAAGGCGGCCACGTCGATCTTGACGCTCGTCACGCACGAATCGGGGATGAGCTGCTTGTAATTGGGATAAACGCCCTCGATGCGGCGCGACACGTAGGTGGTGTTGCCGGCCTCAAAGACAACCTGGGTGTCGGTTGCGCCGATCATGATGGTAGCCTGGCTGGCCATGATGCTCAGCGCGTCGTTGAAGGCGTCGGCAGGCACGTTGAGCTCAAAGGAACCTTCGAGGGTCGAGGTCTCAACCTGCGTATCGCACACGGCCAGTCGGAAGGAGTCGGTCGCGACCAGGCGCACGGTGTTGTTCTCGACCTTCATGTGCACGCCACCCAGGATGGGGCGGGCCTTGTCAGTCGAGGTGACGCGCCATACGCGACTTACCATTTCGGACAGGATATCGGTCGGCAGCTCGACGGCGCTCTCGATGGCGTATGCCGGGAACTCGGGAAAGTCGTTGGCATCGAGCGTGTTGAGGCGGAAAGAGCTCTTCTCGCAGCCAATCAAAACCTGACGCTCGGACAGCTCAAAGGTGACCGGGGCATCGGGAAGGGTCTTGGTGATGTTGGAGAGCATCTTGCAGGGAATCACCATCTCGCCCTCCTCTTCGACATGAGCCGCAATGCGGTGACGAATCGAGATGGTGTAGTTTGAGGTCTGGAATTCCAAGATGCCGTCCTGCGCCTTAACGAGCACGCCCGACAGGATGGGAAGGGTGGATGCCGAAGCGACGCCTTTCATAACGACGCCGATGGCTTGCGTAAGCGAGCTCTGGCTGACGGTGAACTTCATCTTTTAATACCTTTCTATAGATATAAATATCTTAATAATAGTAATAGTACTGACGAAACTGTTGATTACTCCTAAAAGTGCAGGTCAGCCCTAAAAAGAGAGTCGACAGGAACCTGTGTGCAACCGGGTATGTTTTCCACGTTCAAAACCTGCGCAAAACTTTTCATCACCGCGGCTCGAGTTTTTGACACCTTATAACCGCCGTTTCGACAAGTTTTCAACAGGTGTGTCCATTTACCTACGAGCGCAGTGTTATTTTATCGCGCAGCGACTTGAGGTCTTCGGTAACAGTCCGGTCTTCCTGAATCATCTTCTGAACCTTTTTATAGCTCGTACTGACGGTCGAGTGGTTGCGGTTGCCAAACTCGGCGCCCACGGCCGTCGTCGTCATCTCGCACATCTCGATCGCCAGGTAGATAGCGATATGGCGCGCCTTGGCGATGTTGGCGTTGCGGCGAGGCCCGATGAGTTCCTCGTGCGTCACACCGTATTGCTCCTCGATGACGGACTGGACCGTCTGCACATTGATCTTCTTGGCCGATGTGTCGAAGTACTGGTTGGCGATGGCGTCGATGTCGTCAAAGGTGAGTTCCCTGCCCTCGCGCTCGCGATCGCCCGCTTCGCCGGCACAACGCTCGCAAAAGCTCTCGAGCTCGCGAATGTTGGTGCCCGAGACCTCGGCCATGTGTTTAAAGTGCGCGTCGGTCAGATGTCCGCCGTCGCCCCCGTAGGCCGCCAGCAGCGAGTCGTTGCCCGCCTCGGGCGCGGCGGCGATCGTGTTCTCGTAATAACGCTGCAAAATCTTGTACTTCATCTCGTAGCTCGGCTCCGCCACCAGACACAGCAGACCGGCATTAAAGCGGCTGGTCAGGCGCTCGTCCATATTAAGGTCCTTGGGAGCGCGATCGGCGGCGATCACGACTTTCTTGTTGTTACGGATGAATTCGTCCATCAACTGGAAGAAGTAATCCACGCTCGCGCGCTTGCCAATGATGTTCTGGATGTCATCGATGATAAGCACGTCGACGCCGTGGTACGCCTGCATAATGGGGGCGTTGCTCTTCTTTTGGCGGTCGAATTCCGTCATCAAGTCGTCCAGATATGCCTGCGAGTTGGCGTACTTCACCTTGATCTCGGGTGATTTCTCTGCCAGCTCGTTTTTGATGGCGAGCAGCAGATGCGTCTTGCCCAGGCCCGATTTGCCGTAGATGAACAGCGACGTGCAGGTGCCGGGCGTGTCTGCAAGCATGGCGAATTTGAGCGCCGATCGGTAGGCAAGACTGTTCTCCGGTCCGAAGACGAAGTTTTCAAACGTGAATTTCGAATTCGCTGCGAGGGGTGCCCCGTCTGCGTTTTTCTCGACTGCCGCCGGGGCCGCCGCCGAAGGTGCTGCCGGCGCTGCGGACGAACTCGCGCTTTTCGCCGGTGGCCTGCCATTCATTTGGGTCATCATGCGGCGGAAATCGTCGGCGGACAACGTGTTTTTGATTGCAATGCCCGATTCCTCGCCGGGTGTCGCCTCGTGTGCCACGGGCATATGCGTGGCGGTCGGGATGGGTGAGGGGGCTGGCTCTACCGCCGGTGCGACCGAAGCGGCCGGCTGCGGTGTCATGGTTTCACGGGAAACATCGTCGCGTCGAGGTCCGGGCGCCGGCGTTGCCGCTGCGGTGGCGGTCGCTGCCGGGCGAGTGTCCGGGGCCGTATTTGCCGAGGCGCCTTGCGGTGCCACGATATTGAGCGCAATCGGTGCAAAGGCTATTTCTTCTAGGTACGCCTCGATGGTCGGCTGATGCTTTTTGAGCTGGGCGATGGCAAAGCGTGAAGGGGCCTCAATCGTCAGAGTGTCCTCGGTTAAACTCACAGCGCGCGATTGTCCCAGCATATTGATGAGGCGTGCATCTTGGTCGTCGCGCTGACAAAAGGCGATGGCATCTCCCAGGATGATGCTTGCTTCCTCGTCCACTGTTTCTCCCGTTCCTTAGCTTTGGGCTCGCACGCGAGCGCTGCCTATTTCGGTCAGATGATATTTCTGGCCATGTTTGATTACCAAGCCGGCCTGTGCCAAGTCGTTGAGCGTTCGCGACCACGTGGGCGCCGAGTTTCCAAACGCTCGTGCCAGGTCGGTTGCGCCACACTCCTGGTTTTGAGCCAGATAGCCCAGTGCCGCTTCGCCGCGCTCGCTCACGAATACGTTTTGCTGCGGCTGTGCATATTGATTCGCCGCATTAGGATACATCATTTGAGCTGCTGGTTGTTGAGAACTCTGCATGGGCAGCGGCTGCTGTTGAAAACTTTGCGGCCACTGTTGGTAAGGCTGCGGAGGCATCTGCTGGGCCCATGGGTTGTACTGCGCCTGGGGCATTTGTTGGTACGGCTGCTGGTATCCCAGCGGGTATTGCTGGGGGTATGCCTGCGCATATCCCGTTTGCGGCGCGTATTGAGCCGGATACCCTTGCAGGTTCGGTTGATAGGACATCTGCTGTGCAGCCGATGCACCCGCCATCTGCTGCAAGGTTCCCACATCCTGGCCCATCGCTGGCATTGCATCGGGTATGTTCTGGGGAATCGCGCCCGAGGGTGCCTGGGGCTCTTGCACGGGGGGCATGTCAGGCTGCTGCATGGGGGCTATTTGCTGTTGCACCTGTTGCATCGCTGCGGGTTGCTGCGTGAAGGCGCCCGGCATGGGATATGCCTGCTGCTCTGTTTCGGGCCGCACGGCTGCCCCGCGCCCGCCGGCACGCTCGATTTCCTGCACGCGCTTGGGGTTCAGACTTACCGTCACGACGGTGCCATTGCCCATGTTGTCCTCGATGGAGACGGCGCCGCCGGCGTTTTCCAAGTACTCCTGTACCATGGGAAACCCGGCGCCGGTGCCGCGGATATACCGTTTCATCTTGCTGTTTGCGCTGGTTACGCCAAAGTCGAAGGCACGCTCTTTGTCGTCGATGCCCGGACCCTGATCGGCAAAGCGGATGGTGTCACCGCCGTCGAGAATCGAGATGATGGGCTCTGCAAAATGCGCGTGGATAAAGTTTTCGACAATCTCGCGGATAACCATCAACGAGATGCGTCCTCCCTGCTCCTTCATGCACTGGTAGACGGTGTTGGTTGTCTCTTCCAGGTAGGTACGGACGTCTTGCGGTTCGATGACGATGACACGCGGTGTCGACAGCATGTCGTCGTAGACCGCGATGCGCGCTGCATACATGGCCTTCGGTGCTTGTGCGGTGACCTGCTCGCTCTCGTTGCGTTTTTCGCGCACGCCGGTGATGTGCTCGTTGTCGGGTGCCGGATCACCGGAATCGACCATGGTGTAGAAGTCGTCAGACATGCCGCTCGCAATCTTTCAAAAGGTTTTGAACAAATAGTAGCTCACCGCGCAATGTTTCTCATCTTTCGACAAGTTTTCAAAACCTGTTGAAAACTTTGGAAAACGGACGAAAAGTTCTCAACATTTCCAACACGACCTGTTGAAAACTCGATGAAATTTCGTGAAAAGTTGCCTGCAGCCTCAAATGCCGGTTCTGCTTATGGGGGAACCGTGTACTCTTTGCAACCTTTTACCTTTGATTTCTTGACATTTGAACATTGATTTCCCTACAATCTTCAAGCTCACGTGTCTATATCTGCGTCCGCGTCCCCGCGGACACTCGAAATGCAGCAGGAGGAACTTAAGATGAAGCGTACGTATCAGCCTAATAAGCGTAAGCGTGCCAAGACCCATGGCTTCCGTGCCCGTATGGCCACTAAGGGTGGTCGTGCCGTGCTCGCCCGTCGTCGCGCCAAGGGCCGCAAGCGTCTCACTGTCTAGCAGCGATACACACATCTCGCATGAAGACTATTAAGTCTCGGCAAGATTTCGAGCATGTGTTCAGTCAGGGGCGTCGTTTCAATCACCCTCTGATTCGAATGACCATATGTGAATCGGTTGGCGAAGGCGACTCCGGAAGGGTCGCCTTCGTTGGTGCTAAACGACTCGGTTGTGCTGTCGTGCGCAACCGATCTAAGCGTGTGATGCGCGAGGCCGCCCGCAGCTGTGGATTTCCCGTTGCGGGTTATGACATCATCTTGTTCGCGACTCCCAAGACGAGGGTTTCCTCGCCGGAGGAGATGGACAAGGCGTTGCGTTCGCTTATGAAACGCGCCGGCGTTGCCGGGGAGGAGCGATGAGCAATCACGTTTTGCGACGTGTTGCCATCGCTCCTATTCGCATATATCAACAGGTTGTTTCGCCCTTATTACCTGACGCCTGCATTTATTACCCAACGTGCTCGCAATACGCCGTTCAGGCGATTGAGAAGTACGGTATTTTGAGAGGCTGCTGGCTTGCCGTGAGGCGCATCGCTCGCTGCAATCCCCTGCACGTCGGCGGTTATGACCCTGTGCCTTAGCGGGCACTCGCTATCGGAGGAAAACTTACATGTGGGATTGGATCGTTAACATCCTTTTTGAGCTGCTCAAGCTCATCCAGACCTTTGCGGTCGACTGGGGCCTGTCCATCATCATCCTGGTGGTCATCATCCGTCTGCTGCTGACGCCGCTCATGCTCAAGTCGACCAAGTCGACGGCTCGCATGCAGGTGCTGCAGCCCAAGATGCTCGAGATCCAGGAGCGCTACGCCGACGACCCCCAGCGTCAGGCCGAGGAGATGCAGAAGTTCTACAGCGAGAACAAGTTCAATCCGCTGGCCGGCTGCCTGCCGCTTCTGATTCAGATGCCCATCCTTATCGCCCTGTTCACGCTTCTGCGCAACCTGCCGCAGTACTTTAACGAGGGCACGTTCTCGTTCTTTAACATCCTGCCCGATCTGACCACCACGCCGAGCGCCTCTTTTGCCGATGGCTTTATGGTTGCGCTGCCTGCGCTGATCTGCCTGATCCTGTTTGCTGTCTTGACCCTGATTCCACAGCTGTATATGTCCCGCAATCAGACTGGTCAGCAGGCCCAGAGCATGCGCATGATGGCTGTCGTCATGACCGTCATGATGCTTTGGATGGGCTGGAGCCTGCCCGTCGGCGTTCTGCTGTACTACGATGTGTCTTCTGCCTGGCAGGTTATCCAGCAGATCTTCGTGACGCAGAAGGTTATCGACAAGGCTAAGGCCGATGAGGAGGAGCGACTCAAGAACGCTCCGCTGCAGGTCGAGGTTACCCGTCGCGAGAAGAAGCCGCGTCCGCACAAGAAGAAGTAGTCGGGATATCAATCTTATTTAGGTACCTAACTTTTGGAGTACGTTATGTCTGAAGAGATCATCGAGGATATGCTTGAGGAGGTTGCCCCGCAGATTGCGGGCGATTATCCCGAGATTGCACAGCGCTACAAGGCCGGTGAAGAGCTGACCGATGGGGAGCTCGACACCATTGCCGATGTTGCGATTTCCATTCTGCGTTCCATCCTTTCGCACTTCGATGCCGCCAACTCTCCTATTGATGAGTACGAGGGCGACGAGGGCGAGCTGATTTTGGATGTTACCGCTCCTGATCTTGCTGTTCTCATTGGCCGTCATGGTCGTACCCTTGATGCTCTTCAGGTCATGTTCTCTTTGCTGGTGAGCCGCAAGCTTGGCTTTAGGTATCCGGTTGTGGTTGACGTTGAGGGCTACAAGAGCCGTCGTCAGGACAAGGTTGCCTCAATGGCTCAGTCGGCCGCCGAGCGTGCCATCCGTACCCATAAGAGTGTTTCGCTTCCGCCCATGAATGCCTATGAGCGCCGACTGGTTCATATTGCACTTCGTGGCAATGATGCTGTCGATACCCATTCTGAGGGTTCTGACCCTGATCGCCATGTGGTGATTGTTGCTCGATAATCTACTCGAGCTTATGCTAAGGGGGCGTGGTTTCCACGTCCCCTTTTTTTGTCAAAAGTTCTCGATACACTGATTTTTGTCAGAAAGGAGCTTCTGTTGTTTGTACTTACTGATCAGCAGGCTGACGAGATGCTCAGCCGTCTAACTTCCTATTGCAAAGAGTATTCCTTGAGCGTAACTGATGCTGAGCTGAGGAAATGTATCCAGCATTTGGATTTGGTTCTGGAAACAAATAAGACAACCAATCTCACTCGTATTCTTAACGTCGAAGATGCTGCGGTACTTCATATCCTCGACTCACTTGTTTTGCTTCCTTATGTCAATAAGGCTCCTGATGGAGCTTTGCTCGATATGGGAACAGGCGCAGGCTTCCCTGGTATTCCATTAACGCTAACCACGCATCGTAAAGCTACTTATATTGACTCTGTTGGCAAAAAGGTTGATGCTGTCAATTCTTTTGCTCATGCTCTCGGATTGAAATATGGTCATGCAGTCCATGATCGCCTTGAAGAATATGCTCGAAGCTATAAGAAGCAGTTCTCTGTCGTAACCGCCCGCGCACTGGCTCCACTACCTATTCTTGTTGAGTATGCGGCCCCGTTTCTCAAAGATGGAGGGTTATTTGTCATCACGAAGGGCAATCCATCTGATGAGGAGCTTGCTTCCGGCATGTCGGCCGCTAAGATCTGTGGCTTCACTTTGCTTCTGAATGACTCAATCGATTTGCCGGAGGGCTTGGGCCACAGGGAGTTCATTGTTCTTAAGAAGAGTCATCCAGCATCCGTTTCATTGCCTCGTGCAAATGGCATGGCAAAGAAGAATCCGCTTGCCTAGATGTTTCACGTGAAACATAATGGATACTAACAACTTGCACTGTTTCACGTGAAACATAGCGGTTGATATCGAATCGGAATGTTTCACGTGAAACATCCTCCGTTTGACAGCTTTAATACACACCAGGAGGGACCGTGGGATTTCGCGACGTTAAGCGTTCGAAGAGCGCAAAAGACACGCGTAT
>CALEDY010000128.1 GCA_937949355.1 uncultured Collinsella sp.
AATCGTCAATATCGGTCGGAGGGGTGGCTTTGTAAAGCCGTTTGTCTCCACCCGCATAGCGGGTGGGTTGAAGCTGGCCGCTGCGCGCCCAGCAGACTAAAGTCTTGACAAAAAAGAGGGTCCCGAAGGACCCCCTCTCTAAGGCACTTTATGTGTCCGCCCGCAGCGCGGGTGCATCTATCGCGAGCAGGCGGCGCTTTCGCCTAGAGTTCGCGCACGCTCTGGCGCTCGACAAAGTAGGTCGACACGGCCGTCTTGCAGGTATAGCTCTTGGGATTGCGGATGTTGCCCACCAGACGGCGCACCGCAATCTCGCCCACCTCATGTTTGGGAACATGCACCGTGGTAAGCGGTGGATTGGAGAAGGCGCCCAACGACAGGTCGTCAAAGCCGATGATCGAGACATCCTCGGGCACGCGGATGCCGTGTTCGTTGAGCGCACGCATGGCGCCCACGGCGAGCACGTCGTTCTCGGCAAAGAAAGCCGTCGGCAGATCGTCGCGCGAGACGGTATCGAGCCAGGCGCCCATGTCGTGGTAAGCACCCTCGAGCGTGGTGCCCAGCGTGACGCGCCATGCCGGGTTGGCCTCAAGGTCCGCATCCTCAAGCGCTTGGCGATAGCCGCGCTCGCGGTCCTTAAAGTTGCGGATGCGAAGGTCGCCCGCCAGATAGCCGATTTGCTTGTGACCTTTCTCGATAAGGTAATCAACAGCGCGCAGTACCGAATCGGTGTTGGCGATGACCACGGCATCGAAGTACTGGCGGTCGCTCCAGCCATCGAGCACGATCAGATGGGCGGCGGCGTTGGCGAACAGGGCGTAGTCCTCCTCGCCCAGCTCGGTGCCCATCAGCACGATGGCAGCCGACGGATCGGCGATGAGGCCCTCGACCTGCGGGCGCACGGCGTCCAGGTCGCTAAAGTCGAGCGAGACAAAGCTCGTGCTCATACCGTGGCGACGAGCCTGACGCTCCACGCCCTCGATGACCGCAGGGTGGAAGGTACTCTCGTCCAGAATGGCGCCCGTCTTGCGCGCGAGCACAAACTGGATGCTCTCGAGCTGCGTCGACTGCTGATAGCCGAGCGACTGCGCACACTCAAGAATGACCTTGGCGGTCTCTTCGCTCACGCTGCGCTTGCGGTTGAGTGCGTTGGACACGGTCGCGGGCGAAAAACCGGTGATGCGGCTGATCTCGCGGACGCTTGCTTTAGCCATCGTTCCCCCTAGCAACGGTCGCGGCCGGGCATCGTGGTTTGACCGCCCCGTGGCTCGGCGACTAAACGACCGCAAATTCAATCTAAACAGAATAGTAAATGTTTATTAGCTAGTTTAGCCTGTTGTCAAGCGAAGCGGCACAACTATTCCCCCAACGGGCGCATTTACTCGGTAGCTAAGTTGGAACGGGGCTCTAGGGTAGTTAAAAAAGCCCCGTCCCAAATTAGCTACTTGGGACGGGGTGTAGGAATCACTTAGCCCAGGACGTGGGCCATGCGTGCCTTGAATTCTGCCAGGAAGCGCGGGGCATCAACGGTCAGGGCAACAAGGGCGCTCTTGTCCGGATCGGACAGGCGGTGCTCGTCGCAGATGGTGCGGCCGCGATACTCGCCGAGCAGGTCGACGCGCAGGTTGCAGCCGAGCGCGCCCACGAGCGTGGGGTCGATCGCCACGGCAACGGCAAGCGGATCGTGCAGCGCGCAGCCGCCCAGGTAGGGGGCGTTCATCTCGTACGAGCCAATGTAGTGCTCGACCATGCTCGCAAACGCGCAACCGGCCATAGTGCCCGAACCCGTCCAACCGGCAATATCGCGACGCGTGAGCACCACGCGATGCGTTACGTCCAGACCGACCATGGTGAGCTTGCGGCCCGAGCGCAGCGCGGCATCGGCGGCCTCGGGGTCGCTCGCCATGTTGGCCTCGGCACCTGCGCTCACGTTGCCGGGCACGGTAAGGGCGCCGCCCATCACGACCACGCGGCCAATAGACATCATCGCCGCTGCATCGCGCTCCAGAGCAAGCGCCAAGTTGGAAAGCGGACCGGTCGCCACATAGACCAAGTCGGGGCCATAGGTGCGTGCGGCATCGATCAGGTAATCGACCGCCGCGTTGCCGTCGGCCGACGTCGCCCCCACCGGCTCGTAGGGAGATGCTGGCATGCTCGCACCTCCGATACCGTTTTTGCCGTGAATGAGCGTGGTGGACGCTGGCGGCGTATAGGGCTCGGTCGCGCGAATCGGGCGATCGGCACCCAGGTACACCGGCACCTCGGGGCGACCCAACAGGTCGAGCACCGCCAGGCAGTTATGTGCCGACTGCTCGACGCGCACGTTGCCAAAGCACGTGGTAATGCCGACGAGCTCCACCTCGGGACTCGCGATGGCGTAGGCGAGCGCCATCGCGTCGTCCACACCCATATCCAGATCAAGGATCAGCTTCTTGGTTGCCATTGTTCTACTCCGCTTCTCCGTCTTTATCGTTTAACCAAACCAATGTTCAACTTCGGCGCGCGTGGGAATCGATTGCTGAGCGCCCAGGCGCGACACCGTCACTGCCGAGGCGCGAGCGCCTGCCGCCATGCACTCAAAGAGCGACAGCCCCTCCAGGCGAGCAGCTGCAAATGCGCCGATAAACGTATCGCCGGCGGCCGTGGTATCGACTACCGCGCTCGAAAGCGCCGGCATGCGCAGCAGCTCACCGTCGTCACCCAGCGTAACCGAGCCGGCACCGCCCAGCGTGATGACCGCGGCCCCGGAACCCTTGGCGAGCAGGGCGTTAAGTGCGGCGACGCAGCTCTCATCGTCTGTGGGCAGGATGCCCGTCAGCACCTGGCATTCGGTCTCGTTGGGGCAAACCAGGTCGACCGCAGACCACGCTCCTGCCGGCAGGTCGCAGGCGGGCGCCGGGTTAAAGACCGTATAGAACCCCAGCCCGTGGGCGCAAGAGAGCGCCGCGGCCGTTGCCATCAGGTCGCATTCGCCCTGGGCGACAAAGACGCTTCCGGCAGCTGGGGCGACCTCGTCGACATCACCGTCGAGTTCGTCGGCCACCAGGCCGTGCAGCGCGCAGGCCACGTTCTCGCCCGTAAGTGCATGGTTAGCGCCCGGCGACAACACGATGCGATTGTCGCCCTCGCAACGAATGATGGTCGCGGTGCCGGTCTCCACGTCATCGCGACGCGCCACAAATTCAACGCCCACGCCGGCATCTTGGAGGCCCGCCACCAGCGCGTCGCCAAACGCGTCGCGCCCAACGGCACCGATCATGCACGTGTGCGCGCCCATGCGCGCGGCGGCCACGGCCTGGTTGGCGCCCTTGCCGCCGGCATTGGTGATAAAACCGCTGCCACCGACGGTCTCGCCCGCACGCGGCATGCGCTCGCACGCCACCGAAAGGTCCATGTTCATGCTGCCGAACACCGCAACGATGCCGCGATCTGCCATGGAAACCTCCTCGTCTGCGGGCTTTATGCCCACCGTCGGCCGTCAATCGTATGCTTTCGCATCTCTATAACTTTAGTTCACTTTGATGTGAACGCGCGCTTGAGGTTGCGCCAGCAGCAAGCATTCACAGGAGCGGGCAGCTACAATGAATACGTGCTGATTATTCTTGTCATTGGATGATGTTTTATGGAACAACTCCCGCAATCGAGCCCACGCGGCACGCGCCGTGCGCCCGACAACCAGGCGCCACGCGAACGCCCGCGCGCCGAACGCCGCAACGGCGACTCGCGACGCGCCCCGAGCCCCCATCGTGTGCCCACCAACAAAGCGGACCATGCCAGCGCCGCCACCGCGGACCAGACGCCCACTCGTCCCAAATCTCGTTACATTCCCGCGCTCGACGGCCTGCGCACGCTCGCCGTTGTCGCGGTGGTGCTCTATCACCTTAACCTCACGTGGGCGCAGGGCGGCCTGCTCGGCGTCACGATCTTCTTTGTGCTTTCGGGCTATCTGATCACACGCCTGCTGCTCAACGAAGTCGCCAAGACCGGGCGCATCGACCTCAAGAGCTTCTGGATTCGCCGCATCCGCCGTCTGTTCCCCGCCGTGGTAACGGTAGTGTTCGTGACTTGCGCGCTGTGTACGATCTTTAACCACGTGATGCTCACCAAGATGCGCCCCGACATCCTGCCGTCGCTGCTGTTCTTTAATAACTGGTGGCAGATTGCCCAAGACGTCTCGTACTTCAACGCCCTGGGCGAGCCCTCGCCGCTCACGCACTTTTGGTCGCTTGCCATCGAAGAGCAGTTCTACCTCATCTGGCCGCCGCTGCTGTTTGCCATGGTATCCATGCACGTGAGCAAGCCCAACACGCGCCGCGTGGTTCTGGGCCTTGCCGCGGTTTCCGCCATCGCCATGATGGTGCTCTACAACCCCGCCGCCGACCCCAGCCGTGTGTACTACGGCACCGACACCCGCGTGTTCTCGCTGCTGCTGGGTGCCTGGATGGCCTTTATCCCCGATCACGACTTGGCGCCGGTGCGTCTCGCACATCGTTTGGGACTCAATCGCCTGGCCGGCGCCGCCAAGCGTGACAAGAATGCCGAGGACAAGCCCGGCGAGAAGACCGACAACACAGCCGAGACCGCCTCGGCACAGCCGAGCGCCCTCGTGCGCTTTTGGTCCTCGCCCGCATCCATCGATGTGCTGGGTATCGTGGGCCTGGTTGGCCTTGCCGCTATGGTCGCACTCACCAACGGCTACACGGCGTTTCAGTATCGCGGCGGCACACTGCTGTGCTCCATCCTCACGCTCATGGTCATCGCGGCCTGCGTGCAGCCCCAGGGAATGGTTGCCCGTGCGCTGTCCGCCGAGCCGCTCGTGTGGGTTGGCAAGCGCTCGTACAGCATCTACCTGTGGCACTATCCGCTGCTGTTGCTCATGAACCCGGTCGCCAACATCAACGATACGCCCTGGTGGCAGTACATCTTGCAGGTACTTGTGGTAGTCGCCGTAGCCGAGTGCTCTTATCGCTTTATCGAAACGCCGTTTAGGAAGGGCGCCTTCGGCCGCACCGTCGCCGAATTCCGCGATGGCACCACCACGCCCGCCAACTGGGTACGCGCGCACGTCCCTGCCTGCGCAGCCTGCGCTGTCGTGTTGGTCGTTGCACTGGGCGGCCTGATCTTTGTGCCCGAGACGTCTGCACTGAGCGGCGAGGGCGCCGAAGTTCTGAACAAGGAAGCCAAAAACACCGCGCCCACCGACCAGCAAGCGGTCGACGACACCGACAAGGACAACGACGGCTTCCCCGATGGCTCCTACGACCTGTTGATGATCGGTGACTCCGTGTCGCTGCGCGCCGTTGATTCCTTTGACGGCATGTTCCCGCACAGCCATATCGATGCCGAAAAGGGCCGCCAGTTTGATGCGGGCCGCGCGACATTTGAGGGCTATATCCAGCAGAACCTTGCCGGCAAGATCGTGGTCTTTGCCCTGGGCACCAACGGTTTGGTAACGGACGCCCAGGTTGACGCGATTATGGCCGACGCCGGCGAGCAGCGTATCGTCGTGTTTGTAAACACACGTAGCCCGCAGCCTTGGGTCGGGTCCACGAACCAGGCCATCGCCAACGCCGCCACGCGCTACAAGAATGTACGCGTTATCGACTGGTACGGGCACAGCGCCAACCGCAACGACCTGTTCGACGGCGACGGCACGCACCTGTCGACTACCGGCGTGACCGAGTACCTCAACCTGATCCACGATGCGGTCAAGAAAGACCTGCCCGTGCACCCCGAGGACCACGTCAACGATCCGCAGCCGGCAGCCGTCAAGTCCGCCGCCGACGCACTCGTCAATGCCCTCGCCTACAAGCCGCACAAGCTGGGCACCGACAAGTAACGCGCAGCAAAATCTGTTTACACCCGCAGGGGGCGCTCCTTAACTGCCGGCACCTGGAGGCACTCCTGGCGCGGCCAATGAAGACCTCTACGGATGAATTCCAAGCCGCTCCGCCGCTCCAGACATCATTTCCGCGCCTCGCGCCTGCCCCAAACAATCAAAACAAGCCCTTTTCGCCGCAACCTCAAAGGGCTGTGGGCAAAAAAGGGCAAATATGAGTACTGTTACCATTTTAGTCGCAGGCAAAACCACCCAAAAAGACGTCCGAGCATCCCCTACAACCCCCTAAAGCAGCCAACCTGACTGGTTTAAGGCGTATTGAAGCCAATTTTAATGAACATACTATAGGTTATGTTCATTATCTTTTTGGATGTAAATGCTATTCACGTAGCAACAGTACTCATATTTGGCATTTTTTGCCCACCGCCATATAACTAACGCCCTATAGCAGACGAAAAACAGGCCGCAGCCCATCGCTGCGGCCTGTTCGGAAGCAAAAGTGGGCGCTACGCGCTGTAGCCCATCGCTTGCAGCACAAACATGACGACCGTCAGCACCGTAATCACGCCGATAGTCGCCCACGTGAGCACGTTCCATACTCGGCCGTTGCGGTTGGCGCCCATAATGTGGCGATCCGCCGCGATAACTACCTGAAATACCAGGACTACGGGCAGCAGCACGCCGTTGATGACCTGCGAGGTCATCATAATCTGGAACAAATCGACGCCAGGCATGAGCACCAACACGGCAGAAATGCCGATAATGGCCGTAATGATGCCGCGGTAAACCGGAGCCTCGTCCCAGCTGCGATCGGCGCCGCGCTCCCAGCCAAAAGCCTCACAGATGGCACTCGACGTAACGCCCGGCAGCACGCAGGCAGCCAAGAAGCTCGCCGCGACCAGGCCCGAGGCAAACAGCACCGTGGACCACTGGCCCGCGATGGGCTCCAGCGCGCGGGCGGCATCGGCGGCATCGCTAATCTGAATACCCGCCGGGAACAGCACCGTACCGGTCGTGATGATAATGAAGCCCGCAATGATATCAGCAGCGATCGAGCCGCTCACGGTATCAATACGCTGCAGCACGATGTCGTCCTCGCCCGCATTCTTATCGACCACGTTATTCTGAGCCAAGAAGATCATCCACGGCGCGATGGTGGTACCGATCGTTGCGACCACGAGCGACACGTAGCTGGGATCGTTCTGGATATTAGGGACGACCAAGTCGACCGCGACCTCGCCCCAGTTGGGGCCGGCCATAAATGCGGCGACGATGTAGGTCACGAACACACAGCTCACCAGCAGCAAAATCTTCTCGATACGCTGGAAACTGCCCGACATGGTAAGCATCCATACCAGCAGCGCCACAAGCGGCACCGAGATGCTCGCCGGGACGCCAAACAGAGCAAGGCCGCTCGCGATGCCCGCGAACTCCGAGATGGTCACGGCCGTGTTGGCAATCAACAGCGCCGCCATGGCCAGCACGCTCTTGCGAACGCCAAAGCGCTCGCGGATGAGCGAAGCCAGACCCTTGCCCGTTACGCAGCCGCAACGCGCCGCGGTCTCCTGCGTCACGATAAGCAGCACGGTCATGACGGGAAGCATCCAGAGCATCTTGTAACCATAGCTGGCGCCCGCGCTGGAATAGGTGGCGATGCCGCCGGCGTCATTACCCGAAAGCGCCGCCAGCAGACCGGGGCCCATGGCGCCAAAGATGGCCGCAATGGTCAGCTTTTGCTTGGTGCTCGGCTTTTGCTTCGTGTTTTGCACGCGACCACCTATCCCATGACCGACATGGTGAGCAGCACCGCGGCGGTGCAGTACGCCACGCACGAGATCATGACGGCGATGACGTTCATGGCGGTACCCGACGTATTGAGGTCGTGCTCATCGCGCCAGAACAGCACCATCAGATAAATCACGGCGCTCATGTTGCCGACCAGGCAAATGATGGCCGCAAGGTTAAAGCAGCCGGTAAAGAGCTGCTCCTCGAACATGGGGGCATCGGGGAATGCGGCGGTGCGCACCAGCTGCGCACACAGGTAGGTCACGAGCGAAAGGATCAGACCCATGCCCGTGCTCTGGAAGAAGAATCCCAGGTACGGTTTGGGCTCGTCGTCGTGGCCGTCGTACTCGAGGAAGTAGTTCTTGACGAACGACACCATGCGCGAGGCAGCCAGCAGCACAAGCGGCATGGCACACATGGGGAACACCACCAGATGCGCGGAGCCCAGCGCCGTTCCCAGCACCGTTGCCATGATGCAGGAGGCAATGCCCCACACGACAACCCAGTACTGACGATGCACAAACCAGCTGAGCACATTCGTCGAGTCGTCCGACGCGCTGTCGCCCGAGCCGATGCCGGCGATCTGCAGGTCCTCCTGATGCTCCTCGGCGATAACGTCCATGGCGTCGTCGAAGGTCACGATGCCCAGGATATGGCGGTTCTCGTCACAGACAGGGATGGCGACCAGGTCGTACTTGGTCATCTCGTCCGTCACGTCTTCCTGGTCCTCGTCGGGCGACACATAGACCAGGTCGCGATAGGCGAGCTGGCCCAGCGTGGCGTCGCGGTCGGCAACGATCAGCGTGCGCAGCGAAAGCACGCCCGTCAGCATGCCGCTCGGATCCTCGGTGTAGACGTAGTAGACGCTCTCGAAGTCCTCGTCGAGCTTGCGGATGGCCTCGATGGCATCGCCGACCGTCGCCGTAGCGGGCAGCGAGACAAACTCCGAGGTCATGATGCGGCCGGCAGTGTTGTCCTCGTAGCCCAGCAGGTTACGAATCGCCTTCTCCTCCTTGACGCCCATCAGGCGCAGGAGCTTCTCGGCCTTCTCGTAGCTGAGCTCGTCGATCAGGTCGGCGGCGTCGTCCGGGTCCATCATGGCCAGCATCGACGATGCGTCCGTGTCGGACAGGCCCTCGAGCATCTCGGTCATGAGCTCGTCGTCATCGAACTCCGAGATGGCCTCAGCTGCCTGGGCGGTATCGAGCTGCGCGAACACTTGCGCGCGCAAGCGCGGGTCGAGCTGCTCGATAATGTCAGCGATGTCGGCGGGGTGCAGCTCGCCAAGCGTCTTATGCGAAACCGAGAGCTGGATGTTCTTAGTCGAACGGTCAAGCAGGTCCATGTAGGACCAGGCGATGATGTCCTCGCTGAGCGGCTTGCCCAGATGCTTCATAAAGCCTTCGACGACATGCTCGAGCGCGGGGCTGATGGCGCGCAGCAGGCCGCGGGCACCGACCTCGGCACCCAGCAGGCGCAGCTGGTTCTCGCCCGACATGGAGAATTTGATGTCGTTGACGCGCACGACCTTCATGCCCTGCGTGTCGACGATCTGCTTGTTGAGCACATCGCGCGCGAGCAGAAGCTCGGTCGGCTGCAGGTACGAGAAGCGAATGTTGGTGGCAGACGTATTAAGATACACGCCCGTCTCGTCGATACGGTCGACCCATTTGCGCCAACTGATCATAAACGGCGTCTTGCCGGGGCCGCGAAACGCGAGCGACGTCACGTGCGGAAAAACTTCGCCGGTAGCAATGCCAAAATCGTTGACCACGCCGAGCTTTTCGCCGTCGACGTCCAAGACCGGCAATTTGAGCATCTCACTCAGATAATTCAATGGTGCTCCCCATCATTATTCCTGCGGACCGCGGCCAGACAGGCACGCTATCCGTGGATTGTTTGATATGTATACGCATGCGCGGGCGGCACGCCACTCGACGCTTACACCCCGTACATGCGCAAAAAGCACCTGCATGGGGTCATCGACTGTATGGTCGAGGTTTGGATTTCACCTGTA
>CALEDY010000129.1 GCA_937949355.1 uncultured Collinsella sp.
ACGCGGCCTCGTGGGCATTGGGGATCACATCGGCGGCGTTGGCGTAGATCAGCAGCGTACCGAACAGGCCAAAGGCCACGCCGGCGGTGCAGACCATCGCATACTTCCAAGAAGCCTCGAGGGCCGTCTTGTTCTTGTAGATACCCACGAGGAACACGGTGGAAAGCGTGGTTGCCTCCACGGCGGCCCACGTGAGGATCATGTTGTTGGACAGGCACGCGAGCAGCATGGTGAACACAAACAGGCTAAACAGCGCAAAATACTGCTTGGCGCGCTCGGCGGGCATGGAGCCCTCCTCGATATCGGCCTTTACATAGGGCAGCGAGAACAGCCCCGTAAGAAAACCGATAAAGCCGATGAGCAGCACAAAGATAGCGCCCAGCGAATCGAGGTGGAACCACAGGCCACAGGCGTTTGCGGTGTCGCCGCTCATAAGGACGTCACCGGCCGTCATGATCGACAGCACCAGGACCGCCGCGACGGAGACCAGGTTGAGTCCCGCAAACACGCTATAGGACGTGTTCTTGGGCAAAAACGCCATGACCAGCGAGAACACCAAAGGAGTCGCGAGCAGGGCGAGAATCAACGTTTCCATGGACTACCCCCTCAGCTCGGACAGGTCGCGCGCATCGAGCGAGTGGGAGTCATCCCAAATGCGACGCACGACGATGGACATGATGATGACGGCAAAGATGGCGTCGGTGGCGATACCGATCTCGATGATCTCGGGAGCGGTGGGCGCAAGGAGCGCCAGCGTCACGTGGCTGCCGTTTTCCATAAGGCAGTATCCAAAGATCTGCTTCATGATGTTGCGCTGCGAGATGATGCAGGTGAGGCCCACAAAGAAGTGAGCGAAGCTAATGGCGAGCGCAGGCGTTGCGACCTCGGCCGTGGGCAGGCTGATCTGCGTCACGACGGCAAAGCAGATCGCGACCTCCACGGCGATGATGCAGATAGCCCACGCGGGCTTAAGGCCGGCCTTGAGCGATGCGTCGCTCGGCTCGCCCATCTTCTTGTATGCGCGGTTGAGGATATAAGGGACCAGGACGACCTTGGTGATAAAGGCAGATCCGGCCCACATAAGCAACTCCTGCGCACCGGTAGTGGCACCGAGCGTGGCGAGCAGCCCCACGAGCACCAGCGACTGCACCGCATACCAGCGGATGGCGTGCTTGATGTTCTTTGAGACGACCACCATGGTGGACGTGACGATCAGAAGGCCGCCAAGGATGTTGACGATCGAATAACCCATGTCGTTCTACCTCCTAACCGATCCAGCTGGCCGAAAGCGGGCCGCTGACGATGACCATGATGATGAGCACGATGAACACGAACGCCATCGCACGGGGAAGCGGGGCTCCCGCAGCGACCTCGTCGCTCGGCTCGCCGGGCAGGCAATAGCCCATCCACTTGAGGAACCAGGCAAAGGTGGCGACGGTCTCGGCGACCATAATGCACACGAGCACCAGGATCGCGACGTTGCCGGCACCCACGGAAAAGCCGCCGGCGATGATCTGGAACTTCGAGAAGAACGTGTTCATGGGCGGCACGCCGGCAATGGCGAGTGCCGCGACACCAAAGCCCACGCCCGAGATCGGGTACTTCTTTACGATGCCGCGAAGCTTGGGCAGCATACGCGTGCCGAGCGTAAAGGAGAACGAACCGGCGATCAGGAAGAACAGCGTCTTGGCGAAAGCGTGGTTAAAGATGTGGCACACGGCACCGTCAAAGGCCAGCTGGCTGCCAAAGACCGAAAGGCCCAGACCAAAGAACACATAGGAGAGCTGGGCAATCGTGGAGAAGGCCAGCAGTCGCTTCATGTCCTTTTGCGGCAGGTACATAAGGAAACCAAAGAGCATGGTGACCATGGCGTCGATAATGGCGACCCAGCCCACGATCTCGGGAATCTCGCCGGCAGAGACGAGTGCGCGCGCGAACACGCACACGCCGACCTTGACCATCGAGGCGCCATGCAGGTAGGCCGAAACAGGCGTCGGCGCCTCCATGGCCGAAGGCAGCCACATGTACATAGGAACCTGTGCGGACTTGGCCCAGGCCGCAAACAGCACGAGCAAAAGGACGATGGCCTTGAGCTTGGCGTCGAGGCCGGCAATCGCGGTAATGGCGAAGGTGCCGGTGTGGGCAAACACGATGGCGGCGCCCAGATACAGGCCGAGCGCACCGATATGCGTGATGATCAGGGCCTTCATGCCGGCCTTCTTGGCCGTAGGCGTCATGTAGTAGCTAATGAGGCCCCAAGAGCACGCACCCGTGATCTCAAAGAACACGAGCTGGCCCAAAAGGGTCGAGCTGTACACAAGGCCGGCCATGGCGCCGATGAAGGTCGCGAGGTACGCGTAGAAGCGGCGACGCGGCGCGTCGGGATGCTCACGGTTATTCTCGCTCATATAGGGAATCGAATAGATCACGACAAGCAGGCCGATACCCACAAAGGCGGGCGCGAGCAGCGTGCTCATGCGATCGAAGGTGAATCCCATGACGAGGGTCTGCCCAAACGAGATCAGGGGGACCTGCGTGTCGGGCATGCCGGCGCCGGCGAAATTCGCGGCGAGGGCGATGGTGCAGGCCGTCGAGACGGCGGCACCCAAAACGCTGAACCACTTGGCGTACGGACGGGGGAACAGGGCGACGAGCACCGAGGCCACCATCGGGGCCGCGATAGCGACCAAGCCGAGAAGGGACAGACTGACTGCAAATGACATTGTTTCTCCCTTCTCCTACACGCCGACGACCACGAAGACAAACGCCAGAACGGCGATGCCCACGACGGCCCAGGTCTGATTGCCAAGCACCTTAAAGCGCGAGCGCGAGCAGGAGTTCTCGATCACGCCGCACACGACAAAGTCGATCAGGCACTTCACCAGGAAGATGACCGCGCCCAGAACGGCGGCGGCGCCCACGGTCGCGGGCTCGCCCCAGGGGACGAAGATCGCGCAGAACCAGGCGACGACCAGGACCTGCTTCATGGACATGGCGAGCTTGGCCATCGCAAGCGACGGGCCGGAAAGCTCGGCGAGCGGACCTTCCTGGAGCTCCTGCTCGGCCTCGGCCTGATCAAACGGCAGCTTGCCGAGCTCCATATAGCAGGCAATCGCAAAGGCGATGCCGGCGAGGATCACGGCGACCGGCGCGTCGACGGCGCCCGTCATGATGTGCTGACCCATGGTGGCGATGTCGGTGGAGCCGCACACCAGGGCCGCGGCAAACAGCGCCAGCAGCATGGACGGCTCGATGAGCACGCTCATGAGCAGCTCGCGGACGCCGCCGATACCGGCGTAGGCGTTGGACGAATCCACACCGCAGAGGGCGAAGAAGAAGCGGGCAAGCGCCAGGCTGTACATGATGGTGATAGCGTCACCAAAGACCGGGATGGGGCTTTGTGCCGTAAAGAGCGGCAGGCCCATCGCGAGCATAAAGGCGACGGCGAGGAACAGCGGCGGCATAATGCGCAGCGCAAAGCTCGCGTCCTCGCACTGGGACTCGGGGCGCGCAAAGAGCTTGGCCAGGTCGCGGTAGTCCTGCATGATGCTGGGGCCGCGACGGTTGTGCATCTTGGCGCGGATCACGCGGCCGAGACCGGAGAAGAACGGCGCGACGGCCATAACGACCACGCCCTGCAGAACGGCAAGTACGATGTTGTTCATGCTCTCCCCTCCTTAACCCATTTGCACGGCGAGCACGAGGAACACCACGAGTGCCGCGACGATGTAGCAGATATAGATGCTGTAGTTGCCGCCCTCGAGCTTAGTCGCGAGATCGGCGAGCTTCTCGACACCCTTATGCGGGGCATCGACGAGAACCTTGTCGGGTACGGGCTCCACAGCCTCGGCCACACCGGTGAGCTTCTGGAAGAAGTGCGCGATGGACCAGCAGACGGCCGTGCAGCGGTCGCGCAGCGTGTAGAGCGGCTGCATAAACCAGGACACCTCGGAGGCAAAGGTCGTAGCCACGACGGGCATATGCTCGTTGGGAGCATAGCCGCATGCCCACGGCTGGGACTTCTGCACCTTGCCGACGGTCTTGAGCTTGCGATAACCGCAGGCAAGGCCGACGAGCACCACGAGCGCAATGGCGATCGCGGGCGTGGAGGTGGCAGCGCCGGAGTACTGGTTCATGAGCTCCATGCCCTCGGCGGCAAACACGCCACCGTACGGATGCAGCACGGACGCGGCGACATCGACCAGCACGGGCGCGATCACGGGAGCGCCAATGCCCAGCACGACGCAGATGGCCGCAAGCAGCCCCTGCGCAAACACCATGGGGGCGGGGACCTCCTTGGCATTGGCCGCGGCCTCGGAGCGGGGCGCGGAGGCAAAGGAGACGCCATAGGCCTTGACGAAGCACGTGACGGCCAGAGCGCCGGTAATGGCAAGCGCGACGGCAGCGAACACGGCCACGATCATGACGGCCTTGTCGTCCTGCATGGCGGCATTAAAGAGCGACTGATAGGTAAACCACTCGGACACAAAGCCGTTGAAGGGCGGGATGGCCGAGATGGCAAGCGCACCAACAAGGAAGCAGATGGCCGTAGCCGGCATACGACGGAACAGGCCGCCCATCTTCTCCATATTGCGCGTACCCGTGGAGTACAGCAGCGCACCGGCGCCCAAGAACAGCTCGCCCTTAAACATCGCGTGGTTAAACGTGTGGTAGAGGGCGGCCATCAGAGCCAGGACGGCGATGCCGACCGAGTTGAGCGCCATGGCGGCCATGGAGGCGCCGACGCCGAGCAGAATGATGCCGATGTTCTCGACAGAGTGATAGGCCAGCAGGCGCTTGATGTCATGCTCCTGCAGGGCGAAGGCCACGCCGAGGACCGACGAGATCGCACCGAAGACCATGACCATAAGGCCCCACCAGACCTGAACGCCCGAGGCGGAGAGCAGGTCGAGGCCCACCTTGAGGATGCCGAAGATACCGATCTTGATCATGCCGCCGGACATGAGGGCCGACACGTTGGACGGCGCCTCGGGATGTGCCTTGGGCAGCCAGCCGTGCAGCGGGATGATACCGGCCTTGGCGCCAAAGCCAAAGAAGGCGAGCACGAAGCACACGGATGCGACCGCGGGGCTAAACTGCGTGGCGCGGAAATCCGCAAAGGCAAACGAGCCGCCGGCGAAGTTGGTCATGGTGAGGAAGCTCGCCATGATGAGCACGAAGCCCACGTGCGCGATCACAAAGTAGAGCCAACCGCCATGGATGGAGTTCTCGTTCTCCTCGATCACGACCAGGAAGTACGAGGTCAGCGACATGAGCTCAAAGGCGACCAGGAACCAAAACACGTTGTCGGCGGTAATGACGAGCATCATGGACGCCACGAAGGTGTTAAAGAAGAAGCCGGCGCGGCCCTTTTTGCCCGGGTACTCATCAAAGTAGTTGAGACCGTAGATCGAACCGGCAAACGCGAGCACCGAGATGAGCGCCACGAACAGGCCGGACAGCTGATTGAGCAGCAGCTGGAAATGGGCAAACGGGAAGAACACGATGGTGTCGACCGACGTGACATCGCCCAGCACGGCCTGGATACCGGCCACAAACGAAAGCACCGCGGCGACGGCGCCGATAAGGCAGCCGGCGGTCTTGGCGGCGTTATCGGCCTTGATCAGCAGAACCGAGGCGAGCGCACCGATGCACGAGACGGCAAGCGATGCGATAAACAGCGTCATGCTATCCATTGTTTACGCTCCCTTCTGCTTTCTCGGACAGGCCCTGGGCCACAGCGGTAACGTCGACGACCGGACCGTTTTCGATCGAGCGCAGGCGCTTGGCCTCGTCGAGCTCGCGATCGGCCGCGCCGCCCATGACGGTCAGCGCCTTGGTGGGGCACGCCGCCACACAATGCGGGCCGTCCGGATCGAAGGCGCACAGGTCGCACTTGACAGCGCAGGTGTACTGACCAGGAGCCCACGTAAGCAGGCTGCTCAGGGACTTAGGATACGAAGGCGTCGGGTCGCACATGCCTGCGACACCGGCGATAGACGTGCCATCGGGATGGATGGCTCCGAAGGGGCACGCGATGGCGCACAGCCTGCACCCGATGCACTCCTGCTCCTTAACGTGGATGCGGTCGCCATCGTGCTCGATGGCATTCACCGGGCAGACCTCGGCGCAGGGGGCACCCTCGCAATGGTGGCAGGCAAGGGCGGCCGAAATGCCGCCGGTCTTCACGAGCGCCAGACGCGGCGTGTCCTGAAGACCCTGCATCCGGTGGGCGTCGGCACAGGCGGACTGGCATGTTCCGCAACCGATGCACCTCTCCGGGTTGATGTCGATGAAGCGGTTCATCCCCACTTCCTTTCAAAGTAACGGGCCGGGCGCCCGAACGTACGGGACGCCCGGCCCAAAAAGCCAACGAGAACGGGACTACACGATTTGGTTCACGTGCGTCTCGTCGTCGAACTTGGCGACGCCGGGCTCAACATCCTGGGGAGCGGCGGCATCCACCAGAGCCTGCTTAAGCTCGGTGTACTGACGCTCGACCTCGCCCTCGGCCCATACCTGGTCGGCGATTGGGTCGACCTGGCAGGCGGAGAACTTGTCCTCGGGCGTGTGTGAGACCGGGTCGACCTTGTGCATGGTCAGCTCGTTGCACTTGCCGATCCACCACTGGTAGGTCATGTAGACCGTGCCCTTGTTGATGCGGTCGCTCACGTCGGCGCGGCTGTATACCTGGCCGCGGCGGCTGTGGATCGAGACGATGTCGCCGTTCTTGATGCCGCGTGCCTCGGCGTCCGCGGGATTCATGCGGACAAAGCCGGGCTCGTCGGCGAGCAGCGCCAGCGTCTTGCAGTTGCCGGTCATCGAACGGCAGCTGTAGTGACCAACCTCGCGGACGGTGCACAGGATGAGCGGGTACTCATCGTCGGGAAGCTCGGAGGGCGCCTCCCAATCGTGCGCCATCAGGTTGGCGCGGCCGTCCTTGGTGGTGAACTTGCCGCCTGCGAACATGTCGGGCGTACCGTGGTCGTTGACGTCGGTGGTCTTGACGGGCCACTGAGCGTAACCGCCCTCGGGAGCCATCTTCTCGTAGGTGGCGCCCACAAAGTTGGGGCACAGGCTAATGCACTCGTTCCAGATCTGCTCGGTGTTGTCGTAGTGCATGGGGTAGCCCATGCGCGTGGACAGGTCCGCGAAGATCTCCCAGTCGTGGCGGCACTCGCCCTTGGGCGGAACCGCGGCGTCGAAGTGCTGGAAGCTACGGTCAGAGGCGGTAAAGACACCCTCGTGCTCACCCCAGGAGGTGGCGGGCAGGATGACGTCGGCGAGCATGGTCGTCTGCGTCATAAAGATGTCCTGGCAAATGAACAGATCCAGCTCGGAGAGCGTCTTGCGCATGCCGGCCGAATCGGGCTCGGTCTGCACCGGGTCCTCGCCGTAGTTGTAGAAGCAGTGCACCTTGCCCTCGTCGACCAGGTGACCCAGGTCGGTGAGCTTGTAGCCCTCCTCCAAGGGGAGCTTTTCCTCGGGCACGCCCCAAGCCTTGGCAAACTTGGCGCGCACGGCGGGGTCGGTGACTTTTTGGTAGCCAGGGTACAGGTTGGGCAGCATGCCCATATCGCAGGAGCCCTGGACGTTGTTCTGGCCACGCACGGGCGCGAGGCCGGAATTGGGTTTGCCGATCTGGCCGGCAACGCAGGCGATGGAGGCGATGGTGTGCACCGTCTTCAGGTTCTGCTTCTGCTGACACACGCCCATGCCCCAGCCAATGATGGCAGAAGGCTTCGCCGTGGCGTACATCTCGGCAGCTTGGTGGATCAACGCGGGCTCGACACCCGTGATGTCCTGTACGGATTCGGGAGTGTAGTTCTTGATGGTCTCCCACCACTCATCAAAGCCGTTCGTATGCTCGGCGACGAATTGCTTGTCATAGAGGCCATCGTTGACCAAGCAGTTGGCAAAGGCGTTGAGGAACGCCACGTTGCAACCGTTCTTGATCGGAAGGTAGATGTCGGCGATACGCGCGGTTTCGATATGGCGCGGGTCGGCGACGATGATCTTGCAACCCTTTTCTTTGGCTCGCACGATACGCCTAGCGACGATCGGGTGCGAATCGGCAGGGTTATAGCCGAAGAGGAATATGCAGCCCGCATCCTCCATACCGGGGATGGAGCAAGACATGCAACCTGAACCAACCGTGTCCATCAGACCGAGGACAGTAGGGCCGTGTCAAGTACGGGCGCAGTTGTCCACGCTGTGGGTGCCGATGCACGCACGCGTAAACTTCTGCATGACGTAGTTCGCCTCATTGCCGCCGCCTCGCGAAGAGCCGGTGGTCATGACAGCGTTAGGACCATATTCGTCAATTATGGCCTGCATCTTAGATGCGGTGAAATCCAGTGCCTCGTCCCAGCTCACACGCTCCAGATCCGCGCCCTTGGTGCGACGGATCATCGGGTGCAGCACGCGAGGAGTCAAGATCTTGGTGTCGTTGATGAAGTCGTAGCCGCTCATGCCCTTCAGGCACAGCTCGCCCTGATTGGTGATGCCGTTGAGCGGTTCGGTACCCACGACCTGGCCGTTTTGGACCAGGAGGTTAAACTGGCAACCGGCGCCGCAATACGGGCAGATCACTTTATGCTTCTCCATGACACCCTCCTTCCTTTCGGTACTACCGATTACTCGGTACTTGTTTGACAAACGTTGGGCGGATTCGCCGGCCGCTTACGCCTCATTTTCGATCGTGGCGCGGGCACGCTCGGCGGTCAGTTCCGCCAGGCGCTCCTCGTCCACCAAGGAAAGGCCCTTGGTCGGACAGGCCTCGGCACACGCCGGGCCGCCAGGACGATCGACGCACAGGTCGCACTTGAGCACAAAGCTCTTGGTCTGCGACCCCACGCGCACATCGCCCATCAAGACGGGGACCTGCGTGGTCGCCACGCTCACGGCGCCAAAGGGGCATGCCATGACGCAGCTCTTGCAGCCAATGCAGTTGTCCTCGTTCACACCGATGCGATGGTTCTTTGGATCAAAGAACAGCGCCCCCGTGGGACATGCCTTGGCGCACGGAGCGTCCTCGCAATGGTGGCAGGCCACCGGTGCGGAAATCTCGTAGGTGCGCGTCACGCGCAGGCGCGGTGCGGCGATGTTGCCGGGGATATCGTGCGCCTCGATGCACGCCGCCATGCAGGTTTGACACCCGATGCAGCGCGAAGAATCGGCCACGACTCGTTTATTGCCCATGTTGTTCACTCCCTCCTGAATCCCTTGCCGGAGAGACCCTGTCGACGTTGCCCCAGACCGCCCGTGGTCTGGCATCGGCGTATCGAATGCCTGCGGCGAAACGGGCACTTCGATAGAATTCCTCCAACGATATACTGGTTAAATATACGCAGTTGCAGGTGGCAAACTTGAGCAAAACCCCTGCAATACGGGTGTATTGCAGGGGTTTTGGCAGGTTGGAATTATTCTCGATAGGATATAAAGGTGAGTGTATTACATGCGTACGCCCAAGAAAGATTTCACGCTCATTTCTGAAGGATGTAGTACGTTTGTAATATCGTTTACACTCAATTACTCTAGTGCAATAAAGTAGTGGTTGTAAGATTGGCTATTATTAGCCAATGCTGTATTTGACTATTCAAATTGCACGCTCATTAAGGGAGGCCAGTGATGTCATCGACTCAAAAACGAGCCATCCTGCAGGTGCGCATTCGCGAGGAAGACAAGCAGCATGCCGAGCGTCTCTACGACGCCATGGGCACATCGCTCGCCGAGGCCGTCCGTCTTTTTGTCGCGCAGAGCATTCTCATGCGCAAGCTCCCCTTTCAGCCGGTCGCCGTGCGCTCAAAGGACGGCACCGCCGCCTATGGATCGCTCAAAGCATATGGGGACCCCAATCGCCGCTCCGAGGAGCGCAATGCCTGGATTGAGTATCTTGCCACAGAAAGCGACGATTCGATTTTGGGTCCCGAGGAAGTAGATATCCATGAGTAGCACCATCATCGACGAGACCGTCATCCTGCGTTATCTGCTCGACGACGACGAGATCCTGTCGCCACGCGCCGCCAAGGTCATCGCCACGCGCACCGCCCGTGTCTACCCCGAGATCATCACGCGCGTCGTGGTCACGCTGCGCGACGTCTATAAGGTTCCCCGCGTTGAGATTGCTGCGGCCATGAAAAGGCTGCTCGATGACGTCATGGTCGACGAGCCCACCGTTGTCGCCCTTGCCGTCAAACTCTTTGGCAAGACCCATATGGACTTTACCGACTGCCTCCTCGCAGCCCGAACCGCCATCTACAACGATGATGTCGTGAGCTTTGGCAAGCCCATCATCCAAGGCATGATCGATTACCGCCACAAGCGCCAAACCGCAGCCGAAGCCCGCAACCGCAGCACCGACTCCACCATCGACAAGCTCCGCCACCAAAACCGCCAATAATGTGACGGAGGGACAG
>CALEDY010000130.1 GCA_937949355.1 uncultured Collinsella sp.
ATCAGTCTTGATCCTGCTTCCCGACGCCAATCGGGGTGGCAGGGCTTGCGGGTTGGCGTACCGGCTATACGGTCCCGGCCCTCGTAAGAGGCCCGCAAGTCCCACCGTAATTTTAGAGACTTACAAAGGGGGCCCTGAAACAGGGCATCCTTTCAAAGGGGTATGTGTTTTAGAGCCCCCTTTATGGATGGGGTCGCGTTTCACGACCCCATGCACGAGGCAACAAAAAAGCCGCTTACAACGGTGGCGGCTTGTCATTGCTCGCCGTATAGTCCGGGACGCCAATCCCGACCACATCTTTTTCATGTGGTGAGGAAAGTATGCACCAAAAGTGGCCACGTGTCAACCATTCCATCCGCTGTGAAAAATAATTCTCACCACGGTATATCAACCATTAAATCCGATTACCCAATACTTTCAAGTGCAAGTTTCTCACCTCCTTTACTTATCTGATGTAATTATACTGTTTTAATTTAATTTGTCAAGATAAGTATTCTGTTGGCATAATTTCGTCCGCCCAGGCCTGAAGAACCTCCCTTCGCTGGTCAAGGTAGTCGCTTCTCATGTAGCTTGCCGCAACGGCGCCTTCCGTCGTGTGCATCAAGCACTTCTCACGGACGATAGGGTCGATACCTTTTTCTCCGCACCATGTTGAGAATGTCGCTCGGATGCCGTGGAGCTTGTAGCCTCCCTCTCTGTACTTGACCCAGAACTGAGCGGGAGCGAAGGGCCGAATGCCGGGCTTGTAGTGCTGTGTCGCGAAAAAGAGGCCGTCTCGAGGGTCGATTGACTGTATGACGGAAACGGCTTGAGTGGACAGCGGAACGAGGAAATCTTCCGGACGACGGTCTTTTCGGCGAATGGCAGCTACGCTCCAGATGGCTCGCTGCATATCGATCTCGCGGCTCTCTGCGAAGTACCACTCTTGAGACCGGCATACGGTCAAGGCGCCGAAGAGGATCGCTTTCGCCGAGGCGGCCGGCATCATCTTGAGCTTCTCCAACATGCGTCGAAGCTCGTCGAGGGTGGGTGCTTGGTGGTGCGAGACAAGTCTTGCCCGGTTCTGAGGGGGAAGGTATGCATCAAGGTTCCCGCGCCATACCGCAGGGTTCATCGTCTCGATGAGCTTGTCCCTCCTGGCGATGGCGAAGATCGCTTCAAGACTTCCTTTGCAGTCAGCGCCGACCTGCCTCGACCAAATGGGCTTCAGCACGCCGGCGACGTCGGATGTCGAGATCTTGTCGATGCGCTTGCTACCGATAACCGGGAGCGCATACATGCGAACAGCCGCCAGGCGCGCCTTTTGAGTCGCGAGACGGGAGAGGCCTCGGACTTCGAAGACGTCGTGCAATGCTTCCTCGTAGTACTCTTCAAGGGTCGGGATTGATCTTTTCTTGCGCCGCTCTTCCTTCTTTCGATCAAGAGCGTCTCGAGGATCCACGCCTCTGGCGAGCATTGCTCTAAAGACGGAAGCCTGCTCTTTGGCTGATGTCAGAGTGACGTCAGGAGGAGAACCTAAGGTGATCTCTCTTCTGATGCCGTCAAGCTGATAGCGGAACACGAAGACTCGGGACGTTCCTCCGTGCTTTACGACGAGCGACAGCTTCGGTTCAATGGCGTGTCTGCCGTCAGGAACGGTCATGACAGAGCGAGCGGTAAGAGCCATTCTTGTCCCCCACCTGTCCCCCACTTCAACGACGGTTGAGGCCCGTATGAACCCCGGGCGTGGAAGTGGTGAAACGGGATTTTCCAATGAAAACAGTGTGAGCAAAGGATACACGCAGGTTGAGGAAGGCGTGAGCGATGCCTTTTGCTTTTCTGCTCCATGTGCGGACCGGCCTTCTGCCCGATGAAGCTCGCTCGAGATTTATTCAAGTAGATCAAATAGAAAAAGCGGGGGACAGATGCGGGAGCATGTCGATGCGCTCGACTTGTCCCCCACCTGTCCCCCACTGCGACAAAAGTTCACAGGCGCCCGGCCTGCAGGTCGTTCTCAAAGTCTTCCTTTGTGTAACCGCCCTGGGCGTTCTGCTTGATCGCCTTCTCGTTTGCCTCCTTCGCGCGAAGCATCAACCAACTGCGAACCTGTCCGACAAGCCAGACTCTGCGCTTCTGCTCTCGCCCGAAGGCGGGCGGCAAGGCGCCTTGCTTGACCAGTGCGGTCAGGTGCTCTGCAGTACAACCGAAGGCATCAGCAAGCTCTTCGGCATAGATCCTTCGATACTCAGGAATGGAAGGATCATCAATCAGGGCAAGAGTTGCCATGAGGCCTCCTCGTCAGAAAGGATAGTCGTCGTATCCAGATGACCGCTGCGGCGGTCTCTGTTGACGCGCCGCCGGTGCGGGCCCGGGCGCTGGACGCTGTGCAGGTTGCTGATCGTCCTGACGCCCACTGGCGATGAACTGCATGTTCTCGCCGACGATCTCGGTCACGGACTTCTCCGTCCCGTCCTTCGCCTGGTACTTCTTGGTCCGCAGGCGTCCTTCGATGAAGATGGAGCGTCCTTTCTTCAGATAGTCGCGGGCGAGTTCAGCGGACCGGCCGAACAGGACGACGCGGTGCCATTCCGTCTCCTCGATGACCTGGCCGTCCTTGCTGCGGGACTTCCTCGACGTTGCGACGGCCAGGTTGGCGATGGTCATGTCTCCTTTCTGAGAGACTTCGGGATCCCGGCCGAGGTTGCCGATGATCATTACCTTGTTGATCGATGCCATGTCAGTATTCTTCCTCCTCGATGTCTTCCTCATCCTCCTCGAGGATTTCAATCCGTTCTTCAATGTCGTAAAGCGTGTTTCTGACGCGCGTCTTGTTGATCGCGAAGTGCCATCCGTCCTCTTCGAGCCCGAATAGTCGCGCGAGATACACGTTCTTTTCGAAGAGAAGCTCGATCATGCGATCAAACTTCTTCAGCTGGGCGTTGGAGCTTCCGAATGCGTCAAAGAGCACAGGCGGGATGCCATAGTCAGCGCACCGCTCCAAGTACCAGCGGGCTTTCTTCATGTCTTCCAGCTCGGAGACGCCCTCCTTCATCCCCGCCCTGGCGAGGTACTTGATTGCGCATCCGAGCGCAAAGGGATACCGCTCGCAGATGTCGATCGGCTCAATCGTGACGCCGGCATAGTGCGGCGGGTGGTTGATCATGTCGGTCATGCCTGGTCCTCCTTCCTGAGATCCGCGACCAGCTCGTCAAGGATCTCCTTGGCGTGGTACGCGCTTCGCTTGCCTTCATCGGGCGCGAAGGCGAGTCCTTTGAGTCGTCTCGTCTCTTGATCGACCAGCGCGGCCTCGTAGCGCTCGAGTAGTTCTTTGACGTTCTGCACATGCTGGCGGCGTCGGTCGATCAGCTCGATGACGCCGACCGGCGCGACGGTCGGTCGCTTGCGCGGGGCGAGGGAGCCCTCGATTCGGTAGAAACGTTCGACTTGGCGCCTGCATACTTCAGCTCTTGAGACCACTTTTTTCTCCTTGCCAGACGACTGGCATTGCTTTGTCGATCGCGATGCGAGCGCCGGAGTCCGAGACCCACGCGTACCCGCGCTCGTCTTCGAGATAGCGCCCCGGCGTCGGGGCGTCATGGATCCACGCGACGCCTCGGCGCGCGACCATGCTCGGGTCGTCGGTCGCCGGCAGGGCGCCGTCTTCAGTCGACTCTGGGATGACCAGCGAGCAAAACTTCCCGCGGACGAGGCGGACAACCGGCGACAGGTCGTGCTGCGCTTTATGAAGCGCTGAAAGAAGCTCGCGCGCCGAGACCGCCTGGTGCATCTGACAATAGATGTCAATGCCGAAGTCCAGCGCATCAAAGATTCCCGGCAAAGACTTGAGATGCTCCGGGCCGCACTGGTCGTTGACCTCCCTCGCGAAAGAGAGCGAAAGATATGCGAATCGGATGGTGTTTTCGATCCGCTCTTTCTCCGGGAAAAGGTTGGCGAGATTCAGCACCGCGCAAAGGACGTAGCAAATCTCGAGTCTCGGGCGGTCGCTCAGGTCTCCGTCCTTAATCTGTCTGAGGGCCATGAGAATCCCGATATCGAGTTTCTCATGATCTTTTTCGTTAAGCGTCGTCCCGGCCGCGCGGAAGAAGGTCCGCGCGTATCGCTTGCGCTCCTGAATTACTTCTGGGGACGCGCGCTTTTTCCGTCGGTTTTTAGCCACGCCCAGCCCCCTTTTTGATTTGTTCGAGTCTTTTTCTTAGCTCGCCCAGAGTCAAAATGAACCGCGCTTGTGAAGAATATTCTTTCAGTAGAAGAATCTCCCAAAAGTAATTTTTCTCGCAGAGGATCTCGAACTTGTCGCGCTTGCTGCGCGCGACGAAGTCGGGGATGAATTCGTCGTGATCTAGGGCATCTTTCAGATAAAAGGCCGCCTTGCGAAGGTCGTCCGCTTCGCATTCGCCGGGCTTCTTGCCCGCGCGCCACAAATACTTGAGCGCGCTACCCAGAGAGAAGCTGCACTCGCGAATGATGTCGAGCGGGTCAGCGACGATGCGTTTTTCGACGACGATCGGCGCGTAGTAGTTTGGGTGAATCTTGTCCATGGGTTACCTCGCAATTTCTTTCAAGAGTTTCTGCATCTCGTCCTCGACCTCGTTGAGGAACGCGACGCACTTTTGCTTTGCGTCCTCGAGCTCCTCGGCAGTGGGTTCGTAGCGAACGACGAAGAGTTGATGACGCTCGTAGGGGCCCTGGAGACGCGGATCGAAGTCGACGAAGTCGACCCACTTGCGACCAGTGCATAGCAGCTGGACAAGCATCTGCGGCTTGTATTCGTCCGGAACGACGCCGGTGGCGATGCGCTTCAAGTGCGTCACGGTGTTCGGGCACTTGATCTCGACCAGCCCGTCCGCCCCGACGAGGCCGTCGGGGCTGGCGCCGAGTCGCGCGATCGTGGGGTGCAGCACGAAGCCGACCAGGTCGACGACCTCGCCGGTTTCGACCTGATAGGCGACGCGCGCATCGCCTTCGTGATCGATGCCCCACTGCATCGCGGCTGTCGTCCAGACGCCGATGCTCTGCCCCGTGATCCGCTCCGCGATGATCTGATCCTGCAGGTCGTAGTAAGCCTGCAGGGGTTCTCCGGTGCGCTTCGAGCGGGAGAGCACTGCCGCGGCGCGGGACGCTGTCAGACATCCCGCGCGCTGGTGCAGCCACTCTGCAGTGCGCTGCAAGGGATTGCTTTCCGTCATGATGCACTCCCCGCCGCCTCTGCAGCATCCTTCAGCGACTTGTGCCAGCCTGTCTCGACGAGGGCCCGCTTCTCTTCGACCGGGCGTGACTTGAAGTACTTTTCGTACTCCGCGACGCCCTTCGCGGCGGCGGCCTTGGCCGCTTCGACCATGTCTTGCGTGAGCACGAAGGGCGGAGTCTGCGACGGCTTCTCATTTCCGCCGCCGGCAGCGTTTCCATCGTCATCGTCGTCTGCCGCGACGCCGAGAAAAGCAGCAAGACTGTACCGGCGCGCGTACGTCAGCGCCGAGCCCATAGCCTGCACCGCGCTGATCTTTCCGCTTGCCTGAGCGGTCATTGCCATCACGCCCGACGAGAGGCTCTCTCCTGAGACGTGAGTGACGATCGTCTCGACCTTTACGGTCATACTCTCAACTTCAGCGCGTTGCGTCAGGAAAAGCCCGTGCCTATTGAGCGCAGGGCGGCAAGCATCAAGAATCGACTGCAAGTCGGCGTATCGGTAAACGCTATTCCCGAATGCCGTGCATTTCTTGTTCTTGGATACTGCACTGAACTCTGCCTGCGCGGCCGCCAGGGCGCTGTAGATGTTCTCGCTGATCTGATCTGTCATCTGAACCACCTCTCCAGGAGAATCTTGATTTGTGCAAAAAGGCCCGCACGTTGTGCAGTGCGGGCCTTCGGTTCTGTCTTGGGTTTCGTCTCTCGCCTGCGCTCGTCGCGCTGCTTGAGCTGGCGCCGGAGGGAATAGCTAATCTGCTTGCGCTTCATGCCGCCTCCCGGTCGTGCTTCCACATATAGACCAGCTCGTCGGCGATCAGGTTGAGGAGCTCGGGCGCGTCGCAGCTGTCTGCATGAAAGCGCGCTTTCTCATCGAGCTCCTCGTCCGTGAGCGGGCGGCACAAGCGCTTCTCGTCGTCGGCGACTTCTTCGCAGAAGCACTCATAGACGATGTCGAAGTTGGGCAGCGCCTGTATATCGGCGCTCGTGGCTTCCCACGCGCCGTCGAAGAACGTGATCATGCTGCTCCCTCCTTGCGCTCCGCTTCTTCTTCCATCGCCTGGGCCGCTTCATCGGCGGCCGCCTTCTCGCGGTGCTCGATCTCCATGCGGATCTGCGCGGCGGCGCCTTCCATGCGCTCGATGAAGTCTCCTTCCCGCGGCATAAAGTACGCGAGCGTCCACGCGAAAAGCTCGGGGTGCTTGCTTCCCGCTTCACACATGCGAGTGAAGAAGGACAGCTCGAGGCGGTTGTGCCGGACCGAGAGGACTAAGGGCTTTTCTTCCTGCACCTTTTGGAGGAAAGCCTCGACCAGCTCCGGCCGGCGGGGATTGATCCACGTCATGTGTGTCTCCTTAGAAAATTCCCGTCGCGTACCAGCGGAGGAGGCGGGCAAAAAGATAGGGGAGGCCGAAACCGGCCATCGCCGCAAGGGCGGCCGGGATGAGCGCCGCCATCTGGGCGCGGCGCTCGGTATCGCACCTCTCGGCGGGCGAGCCGCACAAGAGGTCAAGGAAGCGAGGCATACGACCTCCGATAAAAAAAGCCCCGGATTGCTCCGAGGCTACGGTTGTTCGTGTGTGCGGCGCCCTCGAGCTGCAAAGTACTCAGGCGCAAGAAAGCTACGCCGCCTATCATGGAGTCAGGACACTCACGGAGGATGACGGCATGGAGACGGTCTACAAGTTCAACACTCTGGAGGAGTTGATCAATGCCGGCGATGACCTTCAATTGGAGGACATCTCGCCGGACTTGACAACGCTCACAATCAAGATTGATGGCGATCAGTTCGACAGCTCTCTCACGGGTGAGGTCGCCAAGGCTTTGGGCGCATTCCAATCAGCACTTTATCGAGCGGCTGCGGAAATCCTTCACGGCACTCCAAGCATCTCTGCCCTTAGCGCAGAAGAGAAGGCGGCTCTAGAGGTCGTCATTCAGGTTTCAGCTGGATGTTCAACTCTGAAGATCCCCGGCGGGAAATACACGTGGAAACTCGCAAACAAGGCTATTGAAAAAATGGAATCAAAGCACATTGCGATAGTTGCATGTTGTGCAATCGCGGCATTTACAGCAATTCCTATTAATGGGATATGGGCCGACAAAGCAAAGCACAATCAGTCCATAGAAGCCTTGTCTCAAGCCAATGAAAATATGCTGAAAATGGCGCAAACTTACGTCGCTCCTATCTCTGCAGCTACAGAGGCTGCTGCGGTGGCAACTGCAAAGGCAGCAAAAAATGCAAACTATGTTGAGTTCGGTAGCCGTCGTTTTGATCAGGATGACATTGCGAAACTAAATTCAAGGGCTGCTCGGCAAGAGCCTCAGACAGATACCCTCTCCGTGACATGCAAAATTCTGGGTTTCCACAAGGAAGGGGAAATACTCAAAGTTGATTTGGTAGAGATTCCGGGGGGAGAATCTTATACCGTGAAGGTTCCGCCTCCCGGTCTCTTTGATGAAAAACTCCCCGAAAGACCCACCGAAGTTGCAGAGCTCATGGAAATAGGGGCTACTGTTGCTGTTTCCATCTTCGTGAAGGAGTCCAGATCAAAAACAGAGAGAATGCTCGCATCATGGCACGTTTTGCGAAACGCACAGGATGCGGGTGAGCCTAAGGAATAGGCTCACTCCTCAATATCAATCGCTCACACGGGCTGATGGCTCAGCCAGTGTTGGTAGCACTCGAGGTTTTCGATGTCGTGTCCGTTTGCGGCAAGGGCGCTCAGGACGCCATTCCAGTTGACTTCGTGGAAAGCGTCCCAGCAATTGCCCGCGAGCGGTGAATTGGCGACCTTCAGGAATTCGTAGAACTTATTGAACGAGGGCGCGAAGAGGTATCGGACGTAGTAGATGAACCCGAGCAGCTCATCCGCCTGCCGCGATGTGAGGACCACGTAGTCGGGCGGGACGGGGTGCAGTCCGCAGTGCGGACAAGCGCCATCCTGGACGGCGGGTTGCTGAGGCGACTTGGCCTCTGGCACCGCCAGCTCGCAGGTCTTGATAAAAGCGATGGCGGCCTCGAAATCCCTTTCGAGGATGTACGTGTACTTCGGCACTTTGAAGTGGCTCTTCAGGGCGCGGTAGACGACCTGATAGCTCACGCCGGCATCGTGGACGCGATGCGCGACAGCGGACTGGATCGCGTACTGCTGCTCGACCGTGATGTACTGCGGGGCGGCAGGCGCTTCGTAGCGTCCGGTCTTGCGGATCGCCGGGAGAACTTCGGAGGTGACCCAGCGCTTGAAGCGCTTGGCGCTTTCGAGCTTGGAGCCGAAGATCAGGGCGTAGAGACCAGATTCGTTGACGCAGTTGACCGTCTGACGGCCACCGTTCGTTTCGATCTCGGACTTGATGAGGTCTTCGGGGTCGACTAGATCCTTGATGGCCTTCCTGGGGTTTGAGTGTTGTAGCGCATTGCAAATGTCAATGGCTACGAAAAGCGGAAGATCGGGCGTGCCGATGGTGCGAACGTTTGCGTCTTCGAAAGAAAAGACTGATGGGATGGACATTGCGTGTCTCCTATGCGTGATTAAGGACGCACACCCTGACGCCAATCAGAGGTGGGCGGACTTGCAGGTTGGCGTACCGGTGCATAGGAACCAGCCTCCCGAAGGAGCCTGCAAGCCCTCCCGTAATTCGGAGACTTGCAAAGGGGGGTAACTGCGGGTTACTCCCTTAGGATGAGTACCCGCTGCGGGTACTCATGCGATCAGCCAACAAAAAAGCCGCTACATGACTTGTGGCGGCTGACCGCCTATGCATTCGGGACGCCAATCCCGCGTCGCACCGTTGCGGTGTCGACACAGGAAGCATACCCGAAACAGAGGCGAGTGTCAAAAAGCCCCGCCGACAAAGCCGGAAGGGCAGTTAACTATTCGGAAGCGTCTTTTTTGCTTGGAGCGCATCAAGACCCAACACTGCATTGTCCCTGGGGATCTGGTTTCTTTTCCCCGGCGCTTTGCAGCGTCGGGGCCAAGGGTCGAAAAAGTGTGGCGGAGGGGTGCCGCAGCGTGCGGCGTTGTGCAGCTTCCTGCGCCCCTTTTGTGTCCCGCCGGAACGCTCATGAAAAGCAGGAGCGGGGCCGCTTGTCAGGCGGTTTTGCCGCCACAGTGAAGCGCCCTGGCTTGTAGTTCCCCATATCCGAAAGAGGGACCAAGGCGCTTTACTGTGGGGCCGGCAGTGCGCCGGCCGGAGGCTTCACGCAGCGGCGAGCTCTTCGTCCGCGTAGCGCTTCAAGATGTCGTAAGTCTCTTCGAGGTCGTCGTCGCAGGCGATGCCCATCGCCTCGAGGGTGTCCTCGTGAGAGAGGAGCTCGAGGGCCGCTTCGGCGTCCCAGTCGCAGACCTCGAGTAGAAACTCGGCGTTTTCCTGTGCGATGCAGTTCATGCTCGTCTCCCGTCAAGGGGCTCCCGCGGGTTAGGCTTCAGGGTGCCGTGCTCCCACAGCTGGCATCCATCAACCCACCCGCAGGAGGTTTTATGAAAATCGAAGTTCCCGCCAACGATCAGGCGGTCTATGAGCTCACGACGAAGAGCGGAAGGAAGTACCTTGTGCGCTTCCCGGGCGAAAACTGGGACGGCAGAAGTCGCTCGGGCGTCATGGCCTTCTTGATCGAAGGAAGCGCCGAGCGCGCCGTGATGCTTCACGAGCTTGACCTTGTCGTGGACTTCGTCCGTCGGCCTGACGTGCCGCTCTGCGCTGGTGCGCGAAAGCCCGAGAGGATGGGGGACCTGATGAGTCGCCGTCCCTACGAGGGCGTCATCAGCTTCCTGAACTATCACCTTCAGTGATCAGCCGGAAGGCGATCCTCCGCTCAGATTCAGCGGCCTCATCCGCAGCGCGGATCATCGCCGGGCGGACTTCGTCCCATTCATCTTTGAGCCGAGCGCCGGGGTGAGCGATCTTTATCGTCATCTCGGCGCCGTCGTCGTCGACGGTGATCATGTACTCCATGACGCTCTCCAAATAGTGGTGCGGGCCGCCGCCTTTTATTTGCTCAGCGGGCCGCGTGATCGGTCAGTGCGCGGCGCGCTCCAAACAAAAAAGCCCCCGCCACTTTCGGGGCGAGGGCCTTGTTGTTTGTGTCAGCGGTTAGTGCCGATGCTTCGGAGGAAGACCGCGAAGCAAGCAGAAGCAGAACGCCGCGATGGCGCACCCGCCAACGATGTAGATGATCCAGGCAGCAGACATAATCAGCGCTCCAAGTAGTAGGTGATGGCAAAAGACAAGATCGCGAACACCAGCCCAAAGGCTGCGCCGATTGTATTGCCTTGGAAAAGGCCAACAGCCAAACCGGCTACGCCAATTTTCTCCAGCATATCGGCTCCGCGCTTCAGTAAAGCGCGTTTTTGATTGTCAGTAAGTGTCACGTCGTGTCCTCGTGTCTTTGCGATTCATTATACGAAAAGCCCACCTCAGCCCGCTCTTGAGAATGGGCTGAAGTTGGCCTGCTCCTTGGCGATGGTCTGAACCGTCTCCCGCCGCGGAGCTTCGCTGCTCAGGTCTGCCCGTATGCGTTTTTGTCCGCTCGGCGGGATGTACTAGCTCCGCGCCTTGAAGGCTTTCCTTCGCCCGTCTGACTACTCATCATCCGGTGCACCTCTCCGCCTTTCGGACGGGGGTGGAGGCGTAAATCGTGCTTAGCGATTCACTATCCTCAATATTAAGCACGCTTAGCGAAAAAGTAAAGCGAACTTAACCCGAAAAACTTGACGTGAATCAATTTCGAGTTAAGCGGGCTTAGCGATCAGGACACAAAAAAGCCCGCGCTAGGCGGGCTGGTGTGTTGAAGAGGTGCTTTTATCGGCGCGACTCTCGCTCAAAGCTCAGGACTCGTCCGTAGATCCGCAGGCGGTCAAGCTCCTCCCGTTCGTATTTCTCGTCCGAGTATCTTTCGTTGTCTGACGATACGAGAATGCCGTTCCTAATCTTGCTCAGGCGCTTCACCTTGAAAGCGCCGTCGATGGCGATCACGTAAACCTCTCCATCGATCACGGGCATCTGCGTCGCATACGGAGAGTACGACTCCTCGAAGATGACGCGGTCGCCGCTCTCGATGAAGGGCTCCATCGAATCGCCGAGGACGCGCGCTTGACGGCACCGCGCCGGGTTGGCGTGATGCCGATGAAAGAAACAAGCAGGCTTGATGATCGGCGTCGATTCGTGTAGCTCTTCCCATTCCGGCTCCGCATCCTTCCCCGGATTGGCGCCGAGGACAAGAGAGTACTCAGGGATGGCGAAGTACCCAGGCGGCACTTGATTGTCTTCAGGGAAGTAGGCGCGGACCGTTGCTGTCTTGCCTGTGCGCAGAAAGTCGGCGGACACATTGAAGAACTCCGCGGCCTTTTGGATGTTGGTCTCGGAGATGCCTCCCTTGTGGACCCACTGAGCGACCGCAGCAGTGGAAACGCCGCAGAAGCGAGCGAGGGCGGCTTGAGTCTTCCCCTGCTTCTTGTCGAGGAGTCCTCGAATCCGGTCGGAAATATCGGGTGTGTTCATGGTTCCTCCTTTAGCTAGCTTAACTGGTTGCGACAAACCCGTCGCTAAGCGCTATACTTAAGTATCCTTAGCAAACGGCTAAGAGGATTTTCACTAGAGTTAATAGATGACCACTACTACTAAGGACAAGCCGCGCCGCCTCTCGCCAGCGACCTCGTCCCTCGTGATCAACAGTCTCGGAGGAACGACGTCCGTCGGAAGAATCTGCGAGATCTCCTCCTCCGCTGTCGCGCAGTGGCGCCGAGAAGGGATGCCTCGCGCTCGTCTGCAGTATCTGCGAGAGCGTTTCAAGGACATGAAGATCATGCGCACGCATGAGGTGGTTTCCTTCTGAGTTATGAGCGAGGACGCCATGCACTTCTATCAGCACGAGATCAGCCGCTGGGCACTTGAAACGCAAGGTCTGAGCCTTGCACATGTCGGCGCGTACATGCGCTTGGTCGATCGATACCTGTCCACCGAAAAACCGATCAAAACCCAGTGGGTTTCTTTGGCTTTCGGTTCGGATGATGCTCGGATAGCGAATGAGGTCCTTGCCGCTTTCTTTGAACATGCGGAAAACCCGGAGGAAGGATGGATCCACCCTGGTTTCGCAAAGGAAATCGCCGCCTATCAGGCCCGCGCGGTGACTAACAAAGCGAACGGAAAGCGAGGAGGTCGCCCAAGAAAAGTGAAAGAAACCGAGTCGGTTTCAGCTGGGTTTTCTGACGAAAGCGAAGGCGAAGCGAAAAAAAGCCTAACTCAAGAACTCAATAACTCAAGAACTCAAAGAATAGAGAGAGCTGACGCTCTCTCCGCGCAGGCGCAGGCGCCCGCGAGCACGCCCGTCCGCAGGCGCAAGACGTCCGGCGTTTCATCCGTCAAGAAGCCGGACGAGATCCCGGAGCAGGTCTGGAGCGACTGGCTCCAGATCCGCAAGGCCAAGCGGCTCCCGCTGACGAAGACCGCTTGGGACGCCATGCTCGTCGAGGCGGAGAAGGTCGGCTTCACGCCCGCCGAGGCCGTCAAGCACGCCGTCGAGCGCGGCTGGGCGTCTTTTAAAGCTCAGTGGGTGATCAACGAGGAGGAAGAGCAGAAGAACAAGCGCTCTTCATCAAAGACTAACGGGCTCCAAGAGCAGTTCAACAACAATCCGGCGTACATGGAGGCAAACGGTGACTGGGCTTTCACAGAATGATTTTTTTCCTTCGAGCGGTCGCACTTTTTGCGACGGACAGCTCTTCGGTAAGAGCCCGCTTGAAGAGTCCGACGCACGCGTGCGTCGCTTCTGCGAAGCTCACGGGGAGTATTTCGCTAAGGTGCATCTCTTCGACGGCATTCCCGTGCACGAGTCCGAGTGCCCGCTCTGCCACCAGATCAAGCTCGAGCTCGAGCGCAAGCAGGAAGAGGAGGAAGCTCGTCGTATGCGACTCGAAGCGCAACGCGCACGACTCGCCCGCGCAACCGCTTCGCTCGCTATCCCTAAGCGCTTCACCAACGCGGCTTTCGAAAATTGGATCCCGACGAGCGCGGACATGGAGCGCGTGAGAGAGATCGCGCAGTCCTACGTAGCCAAGTTCGATGAGCTCAAAGATCGCGGCATCGGCATGGTGTTCGTGGGGTGGCCGGGCACAGGAAAGACGCATCTCGCTTGCGCTGTCTTGAAAGCACTTGTCGAGGACGTCGCAGGGCAGTACACGCAGGCCGGCTGGATCACGCAGCGCATTCGTGAAACGTGGGGCGACGCCGGTCGCTCCGGGGGCCTCTCCGAAGCAGATGTGCGACGCGCGTACTGCGAAGCGCCCCTCCTCGTCGTCGACGAGTGCGCTCGCGAAGACCTCTCGCCCGCGAAGCAAGAGGACTTCCTCCAGATCGTCGACGCACGCTATCTCGAGCAGAGACCAACGATCTATGTCTGCAACTGTGAAGACGTGCTACTGCGCCAGCGCGTTGGCGATCTCGCTTACGACCGCATGCGCGAAACATGCAAACTCGTCCGCTTCACTTGGCTCTCCCAGCGCGGCGGAAAGGAGCTTTTCTGATGGACTACAGCCAAGTTTCTTTGTACGCGTTGACTGTTGCTTGTGTTGTCGCGTCTCTCAGCATGATCCTCACCTTGCTCTTGTGGAAAAACTTCAATCGCCAACTCGACGACGTCGTCCACATGATCTCCAGAGAGATTGACGCAAAGCTTTCCATGTCCGAGGAGCGAATCGCAAAAACGGCGAAAACCGGCTCGCGCGAATCAGTCTCCGATGGTATTGCCCATTCCAGAGTGATGGGCCCCCGTGTCAGCGGAACTTTAGGAGAACAGCTCATGCAATCAGGCTCTACCTTGGATATCTGGGCAGAGACTCCGACCGCAGCCTCAAGTACTTCCAAAGAGTGCAGGCGGATCGATCTCGCGCCCGGCCTCACTCTCATCGTCAGCCAGCGCTGGCCTGGATACATCGCCGAGTAATAGAGGGACTTAACCGTGAAGGACACATTCACCCCTGCGTTTTTCTTCTGTTCAAGCCAGGCCCAGATGCCTGGTATGGACGCAACTATCGTCAGGCCGAGTGACACCGTCGCAACTATGTCTGAATACGACACGTTTTTCTCCGTGGTTTGGTTGTTGGAAGTAGGACGCCTCAATCATCCCACGGAGACCAAGGAGTAGATATGAGCGCAGAAGACATCGTGCTCGTAATTGGCGCAAGCGGCGTCGCTCTCACCATCGTCGTCTTAGCGGTGACGTTGATGGTCGTCTCAATTAAGTCCGCATGGGAGGACAAATGAAGACTCTCACTCTCAAGCTAAAGTGGCCGCCGCGCGGGCTCAGCCCGAACGCGCGACTCAACGTCTTCTCGAAGAACAACCTTTTCCAGAAAGCGAAGCGCGAAGCTTACTTCGAGACCCGCCGCGCGATGACTCAGGCAGGCTTCACTGCGATCAACCCGAAGGGCGGGAAGCAGCTTCGAGACGGAGGGCGACTCAACCTCAAGCTCATCTGCACGCCGCCGCTTCTGCGGTACCGCGACGAAGACAACTTGATCGCCAACTGCAAGTCTTACTTCGACGGGATCGCCGAGGCCGCGCAGATCAACGACACCCTGTTTCACCTGAGGGAGCAGGAGTGGCATGCGACCGATCCGGCCAAGCGCGGAAATCTCGTGATCATTCTCGACTGGGAGGACGAAGATGAATGACGCCTTGCTGCCTTTCCGAGACCCCGGAGCGGATCCCGACTCAGCTGAGTCTCTTCCCGGAGCTGGACACTACGAGTCCCTCGGAGTCTGCGAGCTCTACCCCAAGCTCGCCCGAGAGATCCTCGTCCGAGCTGCAGAAAAAGCCGAGACACTGCCCGACGGAAGCATGGCTCGCCGCCGCACGATCCAGGATGCAATCGTGGCAGTCAAAGCTAGATGGCCGGACTGCTTCTTGCATTGAGCTCGTGCCAGTCGGCGAGCACGGAGTTCGCATCGGGCAGTGGCACCCTCGGGCGATCTACACCGACGCCGAGATCGAGATGGTCCTCTTCCTCCGTGATGAGGGCCTTTCTCTCTCGGCCATAAGCCGGAAGCTCGAGATGCCACGCTCGACAGTGCAGGCCATATGTGCCGGGAAGCTCCGCTGCGTCACGCCGGAGGGATGGAAGAGAAGAGTGGTGAGGATCTGATGCCGAAGGGACGAGTGGAGAACTTGCTCAAGAGAGAGGACCGAACTCCGGACGAACGACGGGAAATCGCAAGGAAAGCGGGCCGCGCCTCAGGAAAGGCGCGCCGCGAAAAGCGCCGCCTGCAGGATATCGTCCGGGTCATGCTTGATGCGGACTCGAAGGATGATCCCGACATGACCGTGGGCGAGGCGCTCGTCGCGAGCATGATAGAGAACGCCATGGCGGGCGACGTCAAGGCTTTCGTCGCTTTGCGCGACACCGCGGGCTACAAGCCCACCGAGAAGCAGCAGACCGAGCTCTCGGGAAGTCTCTCGCTCGGGTGGATGTCGCCGGGCTCCGAGCCCAAGGAAGACTGATGCACGTCACGATTCCCTACTGCCCCAGGTACCCGCAGACCGAGATCCACGCGAAGCTCGAGGCGCACCGCTTCTCAGTGCTCGTCGCGCACCGACGCATGGGCAAGACCGTGCTCGCCGTCAACCACTTGATCAAGCGCGCAGTCACCGACGGCAAGGAGCGCGGCGTCTACGCGTACATCGCACCTTTTCGCAACCAAGCGGAGCAGATCGCGTGGGGCTACCTCAAGCACTACACCGCAGTCATCCCGGACCTCAAGATCAACGAGGCCAAGCTCAGCATCACGCTGCCCAACGGCGCGATGATCCGCATCTACGGCGCGGACAATCCCGACGCGCTTCGCGGCATCTACCTGGACGGCGCCGTCCTCGACGAGGTCGCCCAGATGAAGCCCGAAGTGTGGGGCGAGATCATTCGTCCCGCGCTCTCGGACCGGCACGGGTGGGCGGTCTTCATCGGCACGCCGAAGGGCATCAACCTCTTCTCGCAGACATACGACAAGGCGCTCGCGCTGCAGGCGCAGGGTGATCCCGACTGGATCGCGATGCTCTACTCCGTCGAGCAGACTCACGTCCTGCCCGAGAAGGAGCTCCTCGCGTTGCGGAACGAGATGAGTGACAACGAGTTCCGGCAGGAGTTCTTGTGCGACTTCAACGCGGCGAACGACAACGCCTTGATCCCGATCGACGTCGTGCGCGAGGCCGCCGCGCGGCACTACCCCGAGACAGAGTTCAACCGCTCGCCCGTGATCCTCGGCGTCGACGTCGCGCGCTTCGGCTCCGACTGTTCGGTCATTTTCAGGCGCCAGGGCCTCGTCGCCTTCGAGCCGATCGTCATCCGCAAGTTCGACAACATGGCCGTCGCCGACCGCGTTGCGATCGAGATCAGCGCGCATCATCCTGACGCGGTCTTCGTCGACGCAGGCAACGGGCAGGGCGTCATCGATCGCCTGCGACAGCTGCGCTTCCCCGTCACCGAGGTGCCCTTCGGCGGCGCGGCCATCGACCAGGCGCACTACGCGAACCGCCGCATGGAGATGTGGGACCTCATGCGGCAGTGGCTTCAGGCCGGCGGCGCCATCCCTCCGGGCGAGACGCTTCAGGCCGATCTCTCCGCGCCGACCTACGGCTACACCACGGGCAAGGGCGTCAAGATCCTCGAGGCGAAGGACAAGATCAAGGAGCGCATCGGCCGCTCGCCCGACCTCGCCGACGCGCTCGCGCTCACCTTCGCCGCGCCCGTCGCTCCGCGCCTGGATCCCCGCTTCGAGCGCCAGGTCTACGGCGTGCAGGAGGACTACGACCCCGTCCGGGCTTTCGAGAAGCAGTGGCGCTGAGCATCTGTCCATAGAGCGCGCATCCAGAGCGAGAGGATGCGGGCATGAGATACGAGATCTTCCCCCACAGCTGGGTATTGAAGCACTGCCGTCAGCTCCTCGAGGACAACTTCAGGGAGTCCGGCCTCAAGGGCTTCGACTTTAAACCTGACCTCGAGACCTACGAAGCGCTCTCCGCCACGGACAGCTTCTGCCTCGTCGCCGCCGACGAAGGCGTGCCGATCGGGATCTGCTCCGTCTTTGTGACGCGGGACCTGCACACGTCGCAGCTCTTCGCCATCAATGACTCGATCTACTGCCGTCCTGAGTACCGCGACCGCGGCGTCGGCGGCCAGCTCTTCGTGCGCGCCGAGCGCGAGGCAAAGGCCCGCGGCGTCTCCGTCTTCTTCTGGCAGGTCGGGGTCGACTCTCCTCTCGACAAGGCGCTTCGCAAGCGCTCCCCCATCGATCAGGTCGCGTACGCAAGGAGGCTCGCATGACCGACAAGAGACCGAGCGACGACGAGCTCGCCAAAAAGCACCTCAGGCGTCGAAAAGTGGAGGGCCGGTGATGGCTCATCTGGCAGCTCTGAGGGCGGCGGAAAACGCCGACCTCGCCCAAACCGCGAACAAGGACAGCGACTTCATGCACTCGAGCTACGGCAAGGCGTACCAGAAGCAGCTTGACGCCTACAACGAGAAGAAGTCCGCCTTTCTCAAGTCACGCGGCTGGTCAGAGGACAGCCTCTCGCAGGCGTCCGGCGAGACCAAGCAGAAGAAGTACTACACCGGCGCCGGGCGCAACGCGCACGACCGCGGACCACGGTACAAGAGCATCTCTGTCTCCCGGCAGGAGGTCGTCGATCGAGAGGTGGGCGCCGCGCCGAGCGCCGCGAACTACCTCAAGGACTGGAAGAACGCCGGCAAGCCGAGCTACCGAGAGCCGACGGACGCTCCGGTGAACCGTGAGACTTCGGACAACGCTCCGTCTTCCGGTACAGCGACGTCGGACTCGTCCGGTTCGGATTACGGCCGCTTCGACAAGCACCACCTCACCGGCTCGAACCAGCCTGCGCAGAAGGGCTACCGCAGACAGACGGCCTCGGACGCCAGCGACACCTCCGACACCACGGAAAGCGGGTCGGGATCTTCAGACGAAGGGATCGGCGGCCGTCGCGAGCCTCTCGCCAAACGATACAAGCCGCTCGGCGGCTGAGGAGCAAACATGAGTCATGCGATCAAGGCGATCACCAAGCCGATCAGCAAGCTGATCAATCGAGGAGGCAACGACTCGGCGGCCAAGAAGCAGGCCGCGGAGCTCGAGGCCAAGAACAAGCGTCTCCAGGCGAACTCCGATCAGGCCGCGCGAAAGTCCCGCGGCGAGTCCGCCGACCTCGCCGGGCTTCAGGCGGAGGGTGACTCCGGCATGGACACGATGCTCGCCGGACTCGGGGATGACGAGTACAAGCTCGGCAAGAAGAAGCTCCTGGGGGCCTGATCATGGCTCAGGCATCAATAGCTGGCGCGATCGTTGGCGGACTCATGGGCGTGGCCAACGGCTACGCCCAGAACCGCGCGCTCAAGAAGCAGAACGAGCTCGCCGAGAAGCAGTACGAGGCCGCCAAGCAGGCGTACCAGAACGAGGAGCAGGAGCGCGCGAAGGCCAACGGCAAGGAGGTCGACGTCGACCAGCTCCTCTCGGACAACACCTACGATCGGCCGGCGACCGACCTCACGGGCGGCAAAGTCAAGCAGAAGCTCTACAAGCCGGTGACGGCGCTCGGAGGCAGCAATGTCAAGTGACGTCGACGTCAGCGGGCTCCGTCAGCGCTTTGAGTGTCTTAAACAGGACCGCTCGGGGTGGGAGACCCTGTGGAAGGACCTCCGGGACTACATCCTGCCGGACATGGGGTGCTTCACGGGCGAGGACGTGCACCAGGGCGGCAAGCGTTATCAGCGTCTCTACGACGCGGAGGCGGCCAACTGCACGGACATCCTCGCGGCGGGCCTTCTCGGCGGCGTCTCGTCGCCGTCGCGGCCGTGGCTTCGCCTGACAACTATGGACGCGGACCTCGACCAGAGCCCTGCCGTGAAGGAGTGGCTCTCGGCCGTGCAGGACGTCATGCTCATGCAGTTCGCGAAGTCCGAGATCTACAACGCTCTCCATCGCTCGTACCTCGAGCTTCCGGTCTTCGGGACCGCCTGCTCGATCGTGCAGAGGCATCCGGAGAAGGTCATCGACCTGCTCAATCTGACTATCGGCGAGTACTGGATCGCGGACGATCCCTTCGGTCGCGTGGACACCATGTACCGGCGTCTGCAGATGACGGCCAAGCAGATGGCGCAGGCCTTCGGCGTGGACGCGCTCTCGGACGGCGTGCGCTCGTGCCTGGCGACGAACCCCTTCAAGAGGTTCGACGTCATCCACGCCATCGAGCCGCGCATCGACCGCGACATCATGAAGCACGACGGCATCAACAAGCCGTACGCCTCGATCTACTTCGAGGAGTCTGCGTGCGACAGGCCGCTCTCCGTGGGCGGCTTCGACGACTTTCCGGTCCTTGCGCCGAGGTGGATCACGACGGCCGGAACGGTCTACGGACGCGGCCCCGGCGCGAAGGCGCTATCCGCAGCGAAGGCGCTTCAGCGCCTGCAGATGCGCCTGGGCATCCTGACCGACTACCTCTCCGACCCGCCGATCCAGTATCCGGCGAGCATGCGCAGTCAGCTCCAGAACTTCCGCCCGGGCGGCCGCATCGCCGTCGAGCAGAACGAAACGCAGACCCTGCGCACCGCATGGGAGGTCGCGACGAGGCCGGACATGGTGCAGGCGCTCATCCAGGCACGCAAGGAGGAGATCCGGTCCTACTTCTACGTGAACATCTTCCAGATGATCGCGGCGACGCAGGACGGCCAGCGCACGGCGACCGAGGTGGCGGCGCTCGAGCAGGAGAAGGTCATGATGCTCGGCCCCGTGCTCGAGCGACTGCACACGGAACTCCTCGACCCGCTCGTCACCAATTGCTTTGCCTTCATGGTTGAGAAGGATCTCATCCCAGAGCCTCCCGAGGAGCTTCAGGGGCGCGAGCTCAACGTCGAGTACATCTCGGTCCTCGCCGAACAGCAAAGGAACAGCGCCGTGAGCGGGATCATCAAGACCGTGCAGGAGATCGGGATGATCGGGCAGTTCAAGCCCGAGGCGCTCGACAAGCTCGACGTCGACGCCACGATCGACATGCTCGCAGACATGAACTCGGTCCCGCCGTCGATGATCGTCGCCGGCAACAAGGTCGCGCTCGTCCGCAACCAAAGGGCAGAGCAGGAGCAGGCGGCCATGCAACAGCAGCAGGCGATCAACGCTGCGCAGGGGCTCAAGGATCTCTCGCAGGCCGTCTCGGCGACGCCTTCCGCACAGGACGTGATGGCGTCCGCGCTTCAGGAGCAGGGATATGACGCGGGGCAATGACAGGGCTGTCCATAAGGTGAACTCCGCCGGAGAGAACCTTGGCGTATTCGCGGAGATCGAGGAGCGCGAGGAGTCCGAAAGGCTCGAGCGCGTCGTCGAGGCGGAAATCGATGCGACGCTCGCGATCTTCATGAGCACGAGAGCGGGCCGCAAGACCGTCGCCTGGATTCTCAGCCTCACGGGCCTCGACGCCTCCGTGACAAGCATGAACCCGATGCGGATGATGGCCGCCGCCGCGCGGCGCGACATCGGGCTCGCACTCAAGGACAGGCTCATCAGCGCCTGTCCGAAGCAGTTCATCCAGATGGAGCAGGAAAGCTATGGACGAAACGACTGAAACCACCGCGACCGAAACCGCCGAGACGCCGGCCGCAGAACCCGCGGCCTCTGCCGCCACCCCGGCGCCTGAGGCGGCACCGGCTGGCGGCCTCGATGGCGAAGCCGCGCCCGAGAAGCCTGAAGCCGCTCCTCCTGTCGACGAATGGAAGGGCGCGCCCGAGGGCGACTACACAAACGAGGGCATTCAGCTTCCGGAGGGCTACGAGCTCGACGAGACGACGCTCGGCGGGCTCGCCAAGGTCTGCGGCGAGATGGGGCTCTCGCAGAAGGCCTTCTCGACCATCGTCACACAGATGACGCCGGTCCTCGCGCAGGCGCAGGAGGCGCAGCTCGAGCAGTTCCGCCAGCAGAACCTGCAGGCGTTCGCGAAGGATCCTCAGCTCGGCGGAGCGAACCTCAAGCAGACCATGGCCACGGCCAACGCGGCCTACAAGCAGTACACGACGCCGGCGCTCCGCGAACTTCTCGCGGGCTCCGGTCTGAACACTCACCCCGACATGATCAGGCTCTTCCACACGCTCGGGAAATCACTTTCGGATGACGCCGTGGTGCGAGGGCGGCCGTCTGGCAACCGCAATCCCCTCGCTGGTTTCTATGACAACTCGAACATGAATTAAGGAGACGTCATGGCGATTCTCACCACCAAGTATCCGACGCTCGCGGACCTTGTCGCTCGCCTCGACGGCGAGGGAAAGATCGCGCCGATCGCCGAGGTGCTCAACCAGAACCTTCCGATCCTGAAGGACCTCGGCTTCATCGAGTGCAACCGTACCGACGGTCACCTCCACACGATCCGCACGGGTCTTCCGTCCGCGACGTGGCGCAAACTCTATCAGGGCGTGCAGCCGACGAAGAGCACGACCGCGCAGGTCACCGACACGTGCGGCAACCTCGAGGTCTATGCCGAGGTCGACAAAGATCTCGCGGACATCAATGGCAACGAGGCCCGCTGGCGCCTTACCGAGGACGCGGCCTTCATCGAGGGCATGTCTCAGCAGATGGCTGAGACGATCTTCTACGGCGACACGACGAAGACCCCTGAGCGCTTCATGGGCCTCGCCCCGCGCTACAACAAGCTCTCCGGGTGCGCCTCCGCGCGCAACGTTGTCTCGTGTGGCGGCTCAGGCTCGGGCCTCACGTCGATCTACTTCATCAGCCACCAGGTCTTCCACGGCATCTTCCCGAAGGGCTCGAAGGCCGGTCTCTCCAAGACCGACAAGGGCCAGGTCACGATCGTCAATGACGACGGCTCGATGTACGAGGCGTACCGCACCCACTTCAAGTGGCAGGTCGGCACGACGCTCGACGACTGGCGCGGGTGCGCGCGCGTCTGCAACATCAGTCTCTCCTCGGTTGACGGCAACACGCTCATCAACAGCATGATCACGGCCAAGAACCGCATCGAGGCGAAGTACCTTGCTCGCACGAAGATCTATCTCACGCGCGAGCTCATGACGGTCCTCGAAAAAGCGGCTCTTGACAAGTCCTCGACCGCGCTCTCGATCGTCGAGGCCGCCGGTCAGTTCAAGACGACGTTCTTCGGCATCCCGCTCGAAGTCTGTGACGCGATCAGCACCACCGAAACTGCGGTCAAGTAAAAGGAGGCACGATCATGCGTTTTGACACTCTCTCCACCTTCTGCGACAAGCAGACCCTCTCGGGCAGCACGACCGACTCGACGAACGTCCTCGACCTCGGCAAGAGCGAGATCGCCGAGGCGCAGCAGTGCTACGTGGTTGTCACCGTCGACACCAAGGTGACGGCGGCAACGAACGTCGCGCTGCGCACGTCGAGCGACAACACGACCTACTACACCGTCGCGAGCGTCGACTTCCCGGCCAACTCCGACGTCGGCACGCAGAAGACGATCGTCATCCCGCCGGGGTGCGGCCGCTACCTCAAGCTCACCGCGACGGGAACGAGCATGGGCGGTGCGATCAGTGCGGGCATCACGCTCCGCGCCCAGTCTCAGAAGGGCATCGAGCAGTTCGAAATGAACTGCTGATCCTGTTGAACCCGGCTTGACAGCCAACGGCCGCCTCGCGCGGCCGTTTTCATAGGAGCATCTCATGGCTACAGAGGTCGACATCTGCAACGTCGCGCTGAGCTTCCTCGGCGACCGGGCGACGGTGACATCCATCAATCCTCCCGAGGGCAAGAGTCCGCAGGCGGACCACTGCGCGCGCTTCTATCCGATGGCCCTGCAGGAGATCCTGCAGGCCTTCCCCTGGTCCTTCGCGACCGTGCGCACGACGCTCGCGGAGCTCGCTGAGAAGCCCGACTCCGTGCAGTTCGCCTACGCGCTTCCTTCGAACTGCCTGCGCATGCTCTACGTCTACGGCGCTCCGGGCATTGAGTGCCGCTCATGGACGATCGAGCAGTCCAAGAACGGCCTCATGCTCGTCACGCGCGAGCCCGTGAACTTCGTCGTCTACACGACGAGCCGCGTCGCGGCCGCGCAGTTCCCGGCGGCCTTCGTGGAGGCTCTCGCCCACCTCCTGGCGTCCAAGCTCGCGGGCGCAGTCATCCCGGGAGGTACGGGCATGGACCTCATGAGCAAGCACCTGCAGGCCTACGACCTCTACGCGCAGCGGGCCATGAAGCTTGACGCGCGGCAGGAGCAGGAGCGAATCGTCTTCCCGACGCCCTACACGGGCGACCTCGCGCCGCAGGGCTTCTACGGCGACTTCGGAGTGGAACATGGCTAACTTACGGAACATCCAGCTCTCCTTCGCCGGCGGCGAGATCAGTCCGTCGATGTACGGGCGCAACGACGACGTCAAGTATCAGAACGGCCTCGCCAAGTGCGAGAACTTCATCGTGCTCCCCCAGGGGCCGATTCAGTCCCGACCGGGCTTCGAGTTCGTCGACGAGTGCGGCGTCGAGAGCAAGCCCGTGCGCCTGATCCCGTTCGTCTACAACCTCGAGCAGACCATGGTCATCGAGCTCGGGGACAAGTACGCGCGGTTCCACAGCTACGGGGCGACGCTCGTCAACGACAACGGGACGCCCTATCAGATCTCGACGCCGTGGGCCGCCGAGGATCTCTTCGAGCTCAACTACGCGCAGAGCGGCGACGTCATGACGATCGTCCATCCGGACTACGCGCCGCGCGAGATCCGACGCTACGGCGTCCGCGACTGGCGCATCGTTCAGATCGCCTTCAACTCCACGCTCTCGGCGCCGTCCTCGGTGAGCGCCGTCCGGGCGTCCGCGGCTTCAGAGGATCCGAACGCGGACAAGTACACCTTCAAGTACCGGGTCTCGTGCCTCAACGAGGACAAGTCCGAGGAGTCTCCGGCGTCCGGCGTCGCGTCCGTGACGGCGAACATCTACGCCTACGGGACGACGGTGAAGATCACGTGCTCGGCCGTCTCGGGCGCTTCCTTCTACCGCTTCTATCGGTGCGTCGGCGGCCTGTACGGCTACATTGGAGACTCCGAGGATACGGAGATCACGGACGACAACATCACGCCGAAGACCGACATCACGATCCGGCGCTACGACACGGTCCTTGGCGGAGGCAACAATCCTCGCGCGGTAGGCTACTTCGAGCAGAGGCGCGTCTTCGCCGGCCTCAAGAACGACCCTCAGCGCGTGCTCATGACGTGCACGGGCACCGAGTCTCAGCTCACGTACTCCCTTCCGCTCCGGGACGACGACCGCGTCTCCCAGAGGCTCGCGACCGGGCAGTTCAACGGCATCCGGCATATCGTCTCGCTCTCCCAGCTCATCATCCTCACGACCGGGCAGGAGGTGCGCGTCTCGCCGCTAAACACGGACGCGATCACGCCGACGTCCTTCGCGAGCCGACTGCAGGGCTCGACCGGCGCATCCGCGGTGACGCCGCTCGCAATCGGCAACGCCGTGGTCTACGCTGCCGCGCGCGGCGGGCACCTCTACGAGCTCGGCTACCAGTACTCCTCGGGCGGCTACGTCTCGAACGATCTCTGCCTGCGCTCTCCGCATCTCTTCGAGTTCAAGACCATCAAGGACTCGGCGCTCTGCAAGTCTCCGCAGCAGATCATGTGGTTCGTCTCCTCGGACGGCTCGCTCCTCGGCTGCACCTACATTCCTGCCGAGGAGGTCAATGCCTGGCACAGGCACACGACGGACGGGGCGTTCGAATCGATCGCGGCCGTGGCCGAGGGCGACGAGGACTATCTCTACGCGGTCGTGCGCAGGACGGTCGACGGGAAGGTGCGTCGCTACGTCGAGCGCATGTCCTCGCAACAGCTGATCGACCTCGAGCACGCCTTTCACGTTGACGCCGGCGCGACCTACGAGAGCGAGACGCCCGTGACAACCGTCTCCGGGTTCTCGTGGCTAGAGGGCAAGACCGTGAGCATCCTTGCCGACGGCGCGGTCTGTCCTCAGCAGGTTGTCAAGGACGGAGCGATCACACTCGAACAGCCGGCGAAGGTCGTGACGGTCGGGCTTCCATACTCCTCGGACGCCCAGACGCTTCCGGTCTACATTGACGCGGACTCCGCGCGCGGCATGGGCATGCAGAAGAACATCGAGAGGGCCGCGCTCCGCGTCTACAGCTCATCAGGCATCATGGCCGGACCGACCTTCGACGAGCTCACAGAGCACAAGCAGAGGACGACCGAGCAGCCGGGCTCCGCTCCGAAGCTCGTCACGGGCGAGATCGTCCTCCAGCTCTACACCGCGTGGAGCGAGTCCGGGCAGATCTGCATCCGTCAGAAGGATCCTCTGCCGCTCACGATCCAGAGCCTGAGCCTCTCGGTCTCCGTCTAGCTGTCCATAGGCCGGCGGCTTTCACCTCTACCTTCAGAGAATCGAAACAGAGGTGAAAGCCATGGCATACAACCAGTCCGGACAGTGGGGCTCGTCGCGCGCGGTCAGCTCCACCGCCGAAGGAATCCAAGCGGCGACGAAGTTCGACTCTTCGGGCTTCGGCTCCGGCTTCACGGTCGGCTACACGACCGTCATGGCCGTCGCTTCTCCGATCCTTGCCTATAAAGGGGCGAAGTACGAGAAGGCCAAGCTGAAGATGCAGGCCAACATCTACCGCATGGCCGCGAAGTCCTCGAGCACCGCGGCAGACGACACGATGCGCGCGGGCGAACAGCAGGCAGCGGCGATTGGCTATCAGGCAGGGCAGGCGAAGAGCTCTTCCCGCGCATCCATGGCTGCCGCCGGCGTTCAGGTCGGTGCGTCCGGCAACTCCGCCGAGGCGCTCGCGTCGATCGACATCGTCAAGGAGATTCAGGTCAACCAGACCATGGCGAACGCGGTGGCTCAGTCATGGGGCTACCGCAAGCAGGCCGTCTCTTCGCTCAATCAGGCCTACGCGCAGGAGTCGGCGGCCTCGGACATCAACCCCTGGGTCTCCGCGCTCATACAGATGAACACGGACGCCATCAACTTTATGTCCAATCAGAAGGCTCCGACCGGACCGGCCGGCTCCGTCACGGATGACGCCCAAGGCAAGGACTCGGATGGAAAGAAGAGCTCGACGGGCGGACTCAACGCCTCGTGGCAGGACTTCGCCGAGTTCAGAAGTTTCTTCAAGGGTGGCTCGAGCGTCGGCTCCGGTGCAAAGTAAGGAGGCTTCATGCCCATTCAGATTCCCGGCAATCCGTACGACGTCAAGGTTCAGCCGGTCGCCGATTCGAAATCCATGGGGCTCGTCGACGCGCCGAAGACAAAGTTCGGCATGTCGCAGGCGATCGTCGGTCTCGTCAACCAAGGCAACAACGCCATGAACAAGTGGCAGGCCGAGGTTGATCAGACGCGGGCCAAGGAGGCCATCAACGAGGCCGAGCGCATCCGCGACGAGCGCGCGAATACTCCGGACAAGGGTTGGCGTTTTCAGCTCGGCAAGGATGCCGTGACCCGCGATTCCGGCATGTCCCTCTCCGAGGAGGTGGACAAGGGTTGGCAGGAGGACGTCAAGCAGATCCGCGCAGGGCTCAACCATCGGCAGGCAGCCTACTTCGACAAGTACGTGGAGAACGCGACGGAGAAGCAGCGCCAGCAGGTCAACCTGCACATGATCAAGCAGCAGGCGGAGTACGAGAAGGCTGTGGACCAGCTCGCGCTCGGGCATGCCGCGCGTCTCACGCAGAGCACCGATCCTCGCGAGCGAGACGCGGGCTTCATCATGATCCGCTCCTACGGCAAGCAGTACGAGGCCAAGTACGGCCTGCCCTTCGATTCCGTCGGCGCGCTCAGCCATCTCCATGCGACGGCCGCAGGGAACCTGATCGATGCGGGCGATCTTCGTGGGGCGGACGAGTACGTCAAGGCGAATCGCGCGGAGATGTCCCCGGATGACGTCAAGAAGGTCGACAAGGTTCTCGGGATTGCTCGCGAGGATGCGGCGATCGAAGGCGCCTCCCGCAAGATTCTCGGAAAAGCGGGCTCGTGGCAGGAAGCAATCGGCATGCTCGGCCAGATCAAGGATCCAAAGCAGCGCGCGAAGGTCCGCGGGGTGGTCCGGCAGGAGTTCGCCCTGCGCGAGGAGGAGAAGCGCCTGCAGGACAAGGAGCTCTTCAGGACGGCGACCGAGGCGGCCGTCAAGGGCGAGACGATCCCTCCTTCCATGAAGGCCGAGCTCATCAACGCCGACCCGCTCAAGTACGAGCAGCTCATGCGCCTCGCAGACCGCAAGTCGAAGTCCGAGCCCGTGAAGTTCGACAATGTCGACCGGCTCGGCGAGCTCATCTCCCTCGCGGAGAACGATCCGGAGAAGTTCCGCGACACGAACATCCAGCTCGAGTTCGGCAACGACCTCACGGCCGGCACGATCAACACGTATCTGCGCAAGCAGGCGGCCGTTCCGAGCGAGCAGGAGAAAGCCTTCCTGCGGGACGTCGCGGAGCGCGGTCGGGCCGAGAAACTCTCCAAGGAGAACCTCTACGAGCTCAAGCTCGCCGCTCAGCAGCTCTACGACTCCGTCAAGGCGCAGAGCGACAAGGGCGTCATCTCGCCCGAGCAGCTCGACCGCATGAAGGACGGGCTCTTCAAGAGCAACAGCGGCTGGCGCGGACTTGGGATCGGCACGACGAAGCTCTACAAGTCCGTCAACACGAACAAGGACAAGGGCGACATTCTCGCCGGCTTTGACGCGGACTACGACGACGAGGAGCTCGTTTCCTACGCGCAGAGCCTCGGCGTTCCCGGCATCAAGCTGACCCCCGAGCGCCGGGCGTTCCTGCGGCGCCGCATGACCGGCGGCGCGTACTCGCCCGAACTGTGGGCCAAGGGCGCGAAGGTCGCGGCCCGCATGAAGCACGACTTTGGTCAGCAGGGCGCTCCGACCAATTCCGAAATCGCCCGAATCATCGACGCGCACGTTCTCTCGGACGCGTACCCCTCCTACTGGAAGTGACATGGCAGAAATTTACGAATTTGATCCCGAGGCTCCGCTCTTCAAGCCGTCCGAGGGTCCGGTCCGCGACGACTTTGGTGGTCAGGTTGAGCCTCCTGCGCTGACAGGGATGGACAACTTCTACGCCGCCCAGAAGGACCTTCAGGACCGGGCTGCGAAGGCCCTGAGCGTCGGCGATGCGGACCGGACCGCGCGCATCCGCGACGTCGCGCGGCATTTCTCGACGACGCGCTACCAGGCGGAGACCGAGCTTGAGTACCGCGAGGACCTGATGCGCAGAGAGCACGCGAAGGAGATCCTCGCGACGATGCCGGGCACCGCGCAGTGGCTCGCCGAGAACCCTCTCGACGCGCCGCTCTTCAAAGAGGACCTCCAGAAGCTCGGCTCGATCGAGTCGCTTTTCAAGCAGGAGGGCGAGGGGGGAAGCTTCCCGCCAAAGATCGACAGCGAAGCGCAGATGCAGCTCGACTCGCGCTTCCGCTACGACTCGACGCGCGGAGAGATCGCGGGCGACTTCGAGCGCGATCCGGAGAGCTCGACGGGCAACCCTGAGCTGGATGCGCACATCAACAGCTACAAGCTCCCGATCGACTACGCCAAAGAGGACGCGCGCCGCGGCTTTGAAGCGGGCAGGCTCTCGAGCCAGCGCGGCCTTCTCTGGTACGACGTTGCAATCGGGCGCAGGAGTCACACGGACGAGGACTTCATCGCGCAGGACGAAGCCTTCGCCAAGGCGCTCAAGCCGCTGACGGACGGCGACACGGATGGATGGCTCTACAACGCCGGTCAGTTCATCGGCTCCATGGTCGGCTCCGCGCCGGGCGGCGTCGAGTACGGCACGGAGGCGGCGCTCGCAGGGCTCGGCATGAAGCTCATGTCGGCAAGCGCGGCGGCGACCTCCACCGGCATCGGCGCGCCTGTTGGCATCACGACCGCCGCGGCGACCGGCCTCGTGGGCGCGGCCTTCTGGTTCGACGCCTCCCGCAAGGTCGAGGCGGGCCTTGAGCTCCAGACGCTGATCGAGCAGGGCACCGATCCTCAGACGGCGCTTCGCATCGCCAACGGCGTCGGAATCATCAACGCGACCATCGAGACCGGGCTCGAGGCGGCCGGCATCAAGGTCGCGATGCCGATCGTCAAGCAGTTCCTCTCTACGGTCGGCGCGAGGACCGTCAAGGCGCTCGAGCTCCCGACCGCCCGCGACATGGTGCTCAAGGGCGCCATGGCCTACGGCAAGGGCGTCGGCCTCGAGGTTCTCACCGAGACGATGCAGGAGGCGGTCTCGGCGCTGGGCGAAGAGTTCGCGCGCAAGCTGACGGACCCTGGCGCCGATCCCGCCGACTGGGGCAAGTTCGCCGACCGTCTCGTCGAGACTGCGGTCAACACGATGAAGGGCGCGGCCGTGCTCGGCCTTGTCCCGGGCGTGGGCGGCACCGCGGGCGCGGCCTACCGCGCGGAGACGCGTCTCGCGCACGCCGAGGCCGTGAAGAACTTTGTGCATGCGCTCTCCGAGGGCGTGAACTCGACCGAGGCGATGAAGCTTGCTCCGAGCGCGATGGGCGAGTTCGTCGCCGCGCAGGCTCAGGGCTCGAAGGTCAAGACGTTCTACATCGACGCCGGGGCGCTCAACCAGGTGCTCGCCGAGACGGGCGTCACGCGCGAGGAGCTCGGCGCGGCGGCTCCGGACGTTCTCCGGCAGGTCGAGGCCGCCGACAGGGGCGAGGTCCGCGACGTCGAGATCAGCGTTGAGGACTTCAGCACGAAGGTCGCGCCGACCAACCTCGGCGCGGCGCTCGAGGAGCACGTGCGCGTCACGGCGGACAGCCTTTCCTTCGCCGAGGCGAAGGAGGCGCTCCGTCTGCACAAGAAGTGGATGAAGGAAGCCATCAAGAACCCCGACCGCGCGGAGGCGGAGCTCAGGGCGCGCGAGCGTGCGCAGGACACGAAGGACCGGGCCGAGTATCAGAACCGGCTCAAGGCGTTCTACAGCGCGAACGGCATGAAGAGCGACGAGGCCGCCGCGGCCGCTCGCTACTCCGGGCTCGTCATCGGGAACTTCGCTTCGCGCACGAAGCTCTCCTTCTCAGCCGCGATGAAGCTCGCGCCGAGGGTGGAGTTCGAGCGGGACGGGAAGACTGTGGTGTTCGATCCGGATGCGCTTTTCGTCCCGAGTCGGGAAGGAAAAGCTGTTCCGGGAGAAAGGAACGATCAACCTCTGAAGCAGATCAACAAGCTTGAGATGCTTCGGCGCTCGCGGGACATCGACAAACAGTTGGAGAAATGGGCGCAAGGGAAAGGGCCTGAGGCAATCGACCTTGGAACGCCATCATGGGTGCTTCAGATTTTTGGGGTGTCCAAGAAAAGGGATATCAACGTCAATCGGAAACAGTACTTCCATGTGCTATTTCCAAAGAAGGTCACTCAACAGTTCGGGGACGAAACCGTAGAAGGCAAGCACGGAATCAAGCCTGAGGAGTTGCAGGGTCTTTTGGCCGCTATCCAGCAACCGATAGCTGTATTCGCGTCAGGCAAATCTACGAACAAGATTCATTCGATCGTTTTGCTGACAGAGCTGACCCGCGTATACAACGGGAAAGCGAGGAATGTCATAGTTCCGATCAAACTTGAACAGAAAAAGTACGGTGAACTCACCGTTACGAACGAAATTTTATCGACCTACGAGAAGATCGATTACAAGACGGATTGGTTTGAGCCAGGGCGTCTACTGGGCGTAGAAAAGACGAAAGGCCGAGAAGTGGTTCTACGGTACCGCGATGAGGCTAAGTCACGTAGTGTCCCGCAGGTTCGCGGGTCCTTTTCCTCCGCTGCGGATTCTTCTCGGCCAGCCAATGGGGGTCCGACCCCTAACACATCGGTCGCCACCGAGAGGGACTTTGAGGAATCCCTTCTCGATGGAGTCATCGTATACGAGAACGAGACCTCCGTCGGAGATCTTTACCAAACTAGCGACAAAAATAGGCAAGAAAACAACGTAAACGAGGGAAAACCCGAATCCAAGCAAGGAGGTGAATCTGTGACTCGAGGGGGGTTCTCCCCGAACCGGAACACGATCACGCTCGGCAAGGACTCGGACATCTCCACGGTCGCGCACGAGCTCTCGCACTGGTACCTCGAGGCGCTCTTCGGCGTCGTCACCGAGGAGGGCATCGACGCGACGATCCGCGAGGACGTCGGGGCGCTCCTGCAGGCCTTCGGCATCAAGGACATCGACGCTTGGAACGCGCTCTCCTTCGAGGAGAAGCGCAAGTACCACGAGCAGTTCGCGCACTGGACGGAGATCTACCTCGCCGAGGGGCGTTCTCCGGTCAAGGGCCTCGAGAAGTTCTTCCAGCGCTTCGGCGCCATGATCCGAGCGGTCTACGAGAGCTTCCGCGAAGGGACGCAGGGGATGAGCTCAGAGCGGATCTCAGCCAACTACCGTGCGCAGATCGGCGAGGACCTCCCGGACCTTCCTCCCGAAGTGCGCCGCGTTCTCGACCGCATGGTCGCCTCCGAGGAGATGCTCCGGGCGGCCGAGCAGGAGCATGCCCTGAGCCCGCTCTTCGCCGAGAAGCCCGTGGGCATGTCGGACGCGGAGTGGCGCGTGCTTCAGGCCTCCCGTGACGAAGCGTTCAACGCGGGCACGGAGAAGCTCACGGCGGCGCAGGCGAAGGACGAGAAGTGGTTCGCGGGCGCCCGGGCGAAGGTGCTCAGGGACATCCAGCGCAGAGGCAAGCGCGAGCGCCAGAAGATCTACGACGAGGTCGTGCTCGAGATCAACTCCCGTCCGGGCGTCGCGGCGCTCGACATCATCAGCTCCGGGCCGAGCTCCGCCGTCACGGACAACCTGCGCATGGACCGGGCCGCTGTCGTCGCGCTCGGGTACACCGAGAAGCAGCTCGCCGTGCTCGATGAGCATCACGTCTTCAAGCAGGGTGGCGTCGCGCCAGCAACCGCTCGCGAACTCCTCTCGCCCTTCGCGCGTTTCAACACCGAGAAGCAGATGATCGACGCGCTCCTTGACGCCGTCACCGCGCGCGACGGGATCGAGAAGGAGGTGGACCGCAGGATGATGGAGCGCCACAGCGAGCTCATCACGCCCGAAGGGCAGGCTCGCATCATGACCGAGGCGCTTCACAACGAGGCGCGCGGGCGCATGGTCGCGACCGAGCTCAAGCACCTGGCGCAGGCGGCCAAGGTCTCGGGGCGCGTGCTTCAGGCCGCCGCGCGTCTGGCCGCCATCGACCGGCTCGACAAGATGAAAATCGGCGAGACCTCGGTCAAGCAGATGCTCGCGCTCGAGAGCCGCGCCGCCAGGCAAGCCGCGGCAGCCTTCGAGAAGGGCGACCGGCTCAGCGCAGCCATGGCCAAGCGCGAGCAGCTCGTCTGGCACGAGGCCGTCCGCGAGGCGCTCGACATCGAAAAAGAACTCCGCGGATTCAAGGACCTCAAGAAGCAGATCTTCTCCTCGGACAAGGCGCTCGCGAAGGGCCGCGACACAGGCTACATCGCCGTCGCCCGCTACATCCTCACGAACCGCGGACTCGGTGGCGTGAAGCCGTCGGAAGGCTCGCCCGCCGCCGCGCAGGCCTTCGTCGAGAACCTCAAGGCCTACGACGAAGGGAAGTACAACCTGTTCCGGGCGCTCATGAACGAGTACGGGTACGTTCCCGACTTCAAGTTCTCGAACATGTCGGTCACGCAGGCCAAGCAGCTCATCCGTGACGTGCGGAGCCTGTGGAAGCAGTCCGCCGACGCGCGCAAGATCGAGCTCGGCGCTCGCAAGACCGACCTCGAGGAGACGGTCGCGGAACTCACTGCGCAGGCCGAGAAGCACGAGGAGGGCCCATCCTACGGCGTGCACAACCGCGCGACGCTCGACGAAGAGCTCTCCTCCAAGCTCGCGACCGAGAAGCTTCTTCTCCTGCGCGTGGAGAACTGGTGCGTCCGCATGGACAAGGGCAACCCGGACGGTCCCTTCCAGAAGTACATCTACCGGCCCATCGCCGATGCGGCCTCGATGTTCAGGGTCAAGAACGACGAATACCAGGGACGTCTGCTCGCGCTCATCAAGAGCCGCGAGGCCGACTGGCGGAAAGCCGGCAAGATCGACGCCCCTGAGATCCGCTACACCTTCAGCTCGAAGGCGGAGCTCCTCGGCGCGCTCCTCCACACGGGCAACGCTTCGAACCTCGAGAAGCTCCTCATGGGCGGCCGCGGCAAGGAGAACCCCTGGGCGACGCCGAGGTTCGACGAGACGGGGACGTACCTCGGGATGGACACGAGCCGGTGGGACGCCTTCATCAGGCGGTGCTATCAGCAGAAGATCATCACGAAGGAGGACATGGACTTCGTGCAGGGCGTGTGGGATCTCCTCGAGGAGACCAAGCCTCTGGCGCAGGAGGCCTTCCAGAAGATGTACGGCTACTACTTCGAGGAAGTGCAGGCGACCCCGATTCAGACGCCGTGGGGCGAGTACCGGGGCGGCTACGTCCCGGCGAAGGCCGACCGCATGCTCCTCGCCGAGCAGACGCGCTTCGACGAAGCAGACTTCATGCTGAGCGCCTCGAGCTATGCGGCCGCCATGCCGGTCACGCGCCCGGGCTTCACGAAGAGCCGCGTCACGGTCTACAACCCGCTCGATCTCGACATCTCGCGCCTGTGCCTGCATCTTCAGCAGACGCTCAAGTTCTCCATGATCGGGCCGACGGCCAACAGCGTCTCGAAGATCCTCAACGACAAGGGCTTCGCCGAGGCGATCGATCATGTGCAGCACGGCGTGGACATGGCGCTCCTGCGCCCCTGGCTCGCACGGTCATTCCAACAGACCGTGAGCGCTCCCTCGAACTCGTGGATCGGCAAGAAGCTCAACGAACTGCGCGGCCTCGCGGGCATGAGCGTCATGGCGCTCAACCTCAACAACGCCGTTCAGCAGATCACGGGCTTCTCCGCGGTCGCAGCGCTGATCCCCGCAAAGAAGCTCGCGCACGCGCTCGTCGCATACGCGCGGGACCCGAAGGGCGTGGTCGCGGCGATGACCGAGGCTTCGCCCTTCATGAAGAGCCGCCTGAAAAACCGCGCGATCGAGTACCAGAGCCAGCTCGAGAGCCTTGCCTCGATGGACTTCACACGGCTGCGTGACGCGAGGGGCTTCACGGGCAAGGCGCTTGCGCTTGACAGGAAGCTCGATCCCTTGCGCGCCTGGGCGTCGAGGCACGCCTACTGCCTGCAGACAGCGATGCAGAATTGGATGGATCCGGTCATCTGGTCGGCGGCCTACCAGCACGCGCTCGAGACAGGTATCAAGGACCCGAAGGGCTTCGCGGACTCGGTCGTGCGCCGCACGCAGTCCGACTTCTCTCCCGAGAACATCGCGGGCCTCGAGGCGGGCTCGCCGCTCATGCGCTTCTTCCTCGTCTTCTACAACTACTTCGGGATGCAGTACAACCTGCTCGGCGACCGGTGGGCGCTCGCGAAGGACACGAAGAAGTACGGGCGCTTCATCTACGACGCCGCGCTCATCGTGTGGGTCCCGACGGTGCTCTCCGAGCTCATCGCCAAGGCGCTCAAGGGCGAGGGGCTCGACCTCGACGATGACGACGACGTCGACGCCTGGGACATCCTCTCGCTCCTGATCGGCTCGCTCGTGCGCAACTTCATCTCGATGATCCCGGTCGCTGGCGGCATCCTCAACGTCGGCGGCTCGAAGCTCGCAAAGACCGAGGACGCAGGCGCTCCGTCCGATGTCGCGCGCTTCATCTACGGACAGGACCCCTTCGTCTCGAACACTTTGAGCACTCCTGCGCTTGGGCTGATCGAGTCCTCGAGCTCCTTCCTTCTCGATGCCGCGCGCGCGGCGAACGGCGCGGACATCAACGGCCGCCGGGCCATGCGCAACTTCATCGACCTCAGCACAGTCATCACAGGCGTCCCGCTCGGACCGCTCAAGAAGCCGGCCGGCTACCTCGCCGGAGCGGCGAACGGGGACTACGAAGTCGAAGATGCCGGTGCTCTTGCCAAGGGCCTTTTCACCGGCGCTGCCCCGGAGAACTGACCTGCGGAAGGCTTCTCCGACAAGATCGAGCGGCAGGTGTCCATAGAGCACATCCTTTGTGCGGTTGAATGATCGCAACAAAGGATGTACCAATGGCCATTTCGACAGAATCCCGGCGAGCTGGTCCGTTTGCGGGGAACGGCGTGCAAAGGGATTTCCCTTTCGCTTTTAAAGTTTTCTCCGCCGACCAGGTCAAAGTCCTGACGGCCGAGAAGCCTGGTGGAAAGGACGTCGAGCTCGACTCGACGGACTACTCCGTCACGCTCGAAGCAGACCAGGACAGCAACCCGGGTGGCGTGGTTACGCTCTCGGCGCCTTTGCCGGTCGGCTCCGTGCTGGCTATCCTCTCGGCGGTGCCCTATCTGCAGCCGATGACGCTGACGAACCGAGGTGGCTTCTTCCCGACGACGCTGAACGACAGCGCGGACCGCGCGGTCATCTTGGCCCAGCAGAACGCCGAGATCCTCTCCCGCTGCGTGACGGTCGATGCGACTGACACCATGACGCCGGCGGAGCTGAAGAAGGCCGTGCTGGAGACCGCCGTCAACGCAAAAGACTATGCGCAGAAGGCGGAGAAGACCTACAACGAGGTCCTCAAGACTCAGGAGCAGATCGAGAAGGTCAACGACAACGTCAACGAGAAGTCCGACCACGTTGACGCCGTCAAGAAAGACATCGACGAGACCGCCGACAACGTCAAGAAGGACATCACCGACACCGCCGCGTCCATCAAGAAGGAGATGGACGAGACGGCGGGCGGCATCAAAGACCTGATCGACGACAACAAGGCGTCGCTCGACGCAGTCTCGACGCTTGCTCCGCACGTCGATGATCTCACGGCCATCAGCGGCCACATCAATGAAGTCCACAAGGTCGGTCAAGACCTCATGGGCGTCAACGCCAACTCGATTGACCTCGGCCACGTCACCGGCGATCCGGACACGATCACGAAGGTCATCGACGGCTACATCAAAAAGGTCGCCGAGCACATCGACGACTGCGTGCATCCTGTCGCCATGTCGCTGGACTCCGTGAAGGCCGTTGCGAAGAACCTTGAACCGGTGAACCAAGTGGCGGAAATCATGCACGTCGACTACGAAAGCATTTTCCTCAACGGCCTACCTGAAGGAGATTGATTCCAATGGCCTACCCCACCAACGAGAAGAGCGGTGCCGAGAACCTTGTCGCGTTCGCTCTTGCCGTCCGCGCAAAGATCGGCACCGGCACGCTCACGACGACCGCGAAGGCTGATCTGATCTCAGCCATCAACGAGCTCGTCACGAGCATCGGCAAGGTCAAGACTGACCTCGCCTCCAAGACCGAGATCGACGACAGTCAGTCCACGACGACCAACGTCTGGTCCGCTTCGAAGACTGCCGACGCCATCGCGACCGCCGCGACGAACGTCAAGAACGACCTGCTCAACGGCGCGGGCGCCGCGTACGACACGCTCAAGGAGCTCGGCGATCTCATCGACGCCAACAAGGACGCCATCGCGGCCCTTCAGACCATCGCGGCCGGCCACGTGAGGTTCGACAGCGCACAGACGCTGACGGACGCTCAGAAGAAGCAGGCTCGCGACAACATCGGCGCGACCGCCGCCGCTGACATCACGACCCTGCAGGGCCGCGTCTCAGCCAACGAGACTGGCATCACGGAGGCGAAGGCCGCCGCGGCTACCGCGGACGGAAAGGCCGTCAAGGCGCAGGGTGACGTCGATGCGCTGAAGACGAACGTCGGTGCTACGAACATCGACCTTGAGGCCGTGTTCAAGAACGGCGCCGCTGCCTGACGAGGTGACTCATGACAGTGCCCACGAACGACAAGTCACTCAGCGACAACACGCTTGCGCTCGCGAAGGCGATGCACTCGCACCTGACTGATGCGAACGGGCACAACCTCGCGACGACGTCCAAGGCGGGCTTCATGTCCCCCTTGGACAAGTCGAAGCTCGACGCTCTCGACACTTCCGTCACGGCTTTGGCCTCTCGCGTCTCCGCGCTTGAGAGCGTCACGAAAATTGATCTTGGAGGAGTCGGCTGATGGCTGACAAGAATGCAATCGTTCTGACTCTGCGTCGGGGCACGAAGGCTGAAAATGACGCCTTCACCGGCGCCGAGGCGGAGCTGTCCGTCGATACCACCAGCATGGAGCTCAGGCTCCACGACGGCAAGACTGCCGGCGGCAAGGTTGTTGGTGGCAAAGTCAAAACCGTCAACGGCGTTGAGCCTGATGCAAGCGGCAACGTCTCTGTCGCAGCCACGCCGCCTGCGATCTCGGCCACGGCGACCACGCTGGCCGCGGGCTCCGCCGCAACTGTCACGAGGGGCGGCACTAATGCGGCCCCGTCATTCGTTTTCGGCATCCCCCGAGGCGACAAGGGCGACAAGGGCGACACCGGACCTATGGGCCCTCAGGGTCCTATCGGACCTACGGGGCCTATGGGCCCTCAGGGTCCTATCGGACCGCAAGGACCGGCGGGGGCGGGGGTATCGCAGATCGGTAGCAGGACGTTCTCCAGCACCGCAAAAATAAAGGGCACCTACACTCAGACTTTGGGGCACACACTAACTATAGAACGTGACGCATACGGTCGCGTCATTAACGCTACTTTGGTGGAAAATAACTGCAACTGCAACTGCGACTGCAGTACAGACTGAGGTGCAGTATGGCGAATATTAAATGCTACGCGGTGGCAGACATCAGCACCTACGCGGACCGCATTGTGCGTGTGCAAGAGGTCGATGGCGGTTTCATCATCGAGAAGAACGGCAAGTCGCTTGAATTCCGTGTTGATCTCATGCAGTTCTACCCTGACATGGCGAATGTGTTCGAGGGCTACCACGAACTGTTCCTCGTCTGGTCAAGCGGAAACTCCTGCGACAAGTCCGGTTATGCCTCGGCGATTTTCAGAAACCGCGGGTTTGAGAACAACCACATCGGCTCCGTCTTCGTCGATGCCAACGGCACGCCGTATTTCTTCACGCGCTATCCGGTAGAGCCTGCTGAGGGTACAGAGGTTGACGTCGTCCCGTACGATGCCAATCTAGGCACCCGCTCGGAGGACGTGTTCCTGAGAACTCTTCCGGAATCGGCGGACTACGCCGCTTGGAACCAGCGGCATCGCTCGAAGATCAACTTTCTCGGGCACATCAGCACCAACGACAGTTTGACCATGTTGGAGTCCCAACTGGACCTGCTGACGAAAATCGTTCTGAATTCCGCACCCGAATCGGAAGAGAAAACAGCGCTCTCTGAAGCCGTTGAAGGAAACACGGTCTTTTCTCTTCATGATCTTGCGAAGGTGAAGCAAACGATTCAAAGGCAGAAAGCATACATTCGATCTGAACAGAAAAAATACTTCGAAAACAGAGGGGGCGCAAAGAATGCCGATCTTTCGTCTTGAGTTTGCCGATGGCACCGAAGGCCGTTTTGATTCCGACACCACAACATTTTGGGACGGGGAGAGGGAGCTAGTAATCGCTCCGTTTGATAAGGCTCCGACCGAGCATGACAACCGAAAGGCCTATACGCCGGAAGGCCTTTTGAAGTCAGACGCCCCGCGATTCGTCCGAATTGTCTTCGGCTTCAACTGCAACTTGCATTGCAAGTATTGCAGTCAGGCGAACACGGACAAGCGCAAAGGAACCTCCGTTCGACAGGCCGTTGAGTTTGCCGAGCGCTTCTGCGAGATCATCAAGGGCGAGCCGAAGCGGATCGAGCTGTGGGGCGGCGAGCCGCTCGTGTACTGGAAGCACATCAAAGCGATCATGCCGATCCTAAAGAAGCGCTTTCCGAATACACTCTTCGGCATCATTACGAACGGCACGCTCGTCACGCGCGAGATCATCGACTTCCTCGATGCCAACAACATGTCGTGCGTCCTCAGCTACGACGGTCCCGGCCAGTATATCCGTGGCGAGGACGTGCTCGCGGATGAGAACAAGCGCAAGCTGTGGCTTGAGCTGTACCAGCGAGTCAAGGACAAGCCTAGCGAAATCAGCCCATCTACGCAACGATTCGCAATTGCATCAACGATTACGCGAGCAAACTCAAAGCTGTCGGAGGTCGTCGAGTACGACCGGAAGATGTTCGGTGATCCGACGGTGCCCGTCTTCCACGACTACGTCACCGCGATGGGCGGGATCATCGGGCAGGAGGGCTACGAATCGACGAGCTTCCGACTCTCCGACGTTGAAGGCATCGAGGCCGAGACGTACAGAAACTTGGACGCCCCGGACATCAATGTGTCCACAGGGACGATGGCGACCGCCCGGCAGTTCATCCTCAAAGCGATGCATCACAGTCCCACCGGGACGAGCATCTGCGGATCGGACGGCGATGACTGCCTATTCGTGAAAGTCGATGGCACCGTTATGCAGTGTCAGAACAACGACGCCTACCCGGGCCAGTACGGTTCGCTCTACGACCTGAGCAAAGCTCGCGTCACCGGCGCAACAATGTGGCAGGATCGGGAGACATGCTCGACGTGCCCGTTCGCGGGCCTCTGCCGTGGCGCGTGCCCCTTCATGAAGGGCAACGCCTTTGCATCCGCCTGCGCTGTCAAGGGCGCTTACTACAAAGCCGTCTTCCGCTGGGTGGTTGAGCGTACGTTTGGAGGCAAGAAGCTCGTGGCCATCCACGGGGACATGAAGTTCCCCGCGATGGAGCAGATCGAGACTCCGCACGGGAAAATCAACCAAGTCCAGACGGTACGCTTTTTGGGGTAGCAAACAAAACCCCTTGTGTTCGAGAGTTCCCGTAAACAGCGCTGATCTGCGCGTGAGACGTGAGGGATCCGCAACACTGGGGGGCATGGAAACTGCACTTACATGCCGGCGGGTCACGCGCCGGGAAGCGTGGGCCTCTTCGGAGTGTCCATAGAGCGAGCCCCTCCTCCTTGACACTGGAGGCAGGAGGACGACATGGACACGCTTCGAGATCTTTCGAGCACCGACATCGCAGGAGTCTGCGCCAGCGTAGGCGCCGCCTGCGGCGTGCTCGCTTACCTGCAGGACCTTGCCGAGGGGAAGCCCTTCAAGCTTCTGGCCTTTATCAGCAAGACGGGCCTCAGTGCGCTCGCGGGCTGGGCGGCGGGCGAGCTTCTCGCGTACCAGGGCATCCCTCCAGAACTTCTTTTCGCACTCTCTGGCGTCGCGGGCTACATGGGCACGACGCTTCTCAAGATTGCGATGGTCGTGGTGCCGAGGCGCTTGGGCGTCTCGAAGGAGGACTTGAAATGATGCGTCCCTTTGATGACTACCCGGTGCAGTGCGCGCTGCGGCACGTCGAAACGATGGAAGGGTTCCGGGCGACGGCTTACCGTTGCCCGGCCGGGGTGCTGACGATCGGCTACGGCCACACGGGCGACGTCGCCGATGATATGGGACCGATCACGCATCATGAGGCTGAGGTCCTCCTCGAGGCGGACCTCGAGCGCTTCAAGGCCGAGCTCGCGCCGCACGTGAAGGTCCCGGTCTCCGAAGAGCAGTACATCGCGCTGCTCTCGCTTGCATACAACATCGGCGTCCCGGCGCTCGTGAAGAAGTGCCCGCGCCTCATGGCGGCGCTCAACCGCGCCGACTACGAGACAGCGGCCAGCGAGTTTCTGGACATCACGAGCGGCGGGATCCCTGGTCTCGTGAAGCGCCGCGCGCGCGAGGCCGCGCTGATGCGGGTCTACGCATGAGCGACGTGCGCGTGGTCGCAGGCGCCGTGGGCGTCGCCCTGGTCGTCGGCTTCATAGCTGGCGGAGAGGTGGCTTCGCGCATGTACGAGAAGAAGGAGGCGGTAGCCGCGGCGCAGCAAGGAGCGAAAGACTATGAGCGTCTCAAGAAAGCAGTGGGGGTCCAGGACTCTCTCCGCAGCGAGCTCTCTGCTGCTCGTGCTGATGCTGAGCGCGTGCGCCGCGCCCTTGCCGGTCGATCGGTCGCCGCTCCCGGAAGCGATGCTCGAGACCGAGCTGCCGTCTGCGAGAAGCTTCTCAGTCAAAGTGTCGACCTTCTTTCAGAGTGTCGAGAAAGGTATCTCGGGTGCGCCGGACGACACGACGCGCTCGTCGAAGCAGTGAAGTAGCAACGGACTGTCTTTTCGTCAACTCCTACGCGTTCTGCTAGAGCCTTATGGGTGCCATTAAAGGCTTCTCGCTCAATGTACTGATGAAGTCGTTCTGTCATCTTGGCATCGGGATGAATCCCAGGTAGCTCTGGTCTGAATGTCGAGCCACAAGACTTACATTGGAAGCGCTGTCGTGCAATCCACAACGTCACGGGCTTCCCGTGCACGGGTAAATCCATGACTCTTATGTCACGTGTCCCGTTTTTAACGAAGTCTCCGATGGTGCCACAGGAGGAACAGGCAACAGGAGAAGGTGGTTGGAGGTGGACATCGAATGCCACCCCCGTATCCTGCATGCCGATCACCTGATATCCGGGTAACTGGAAAGGATTTTCGGTCATGGTTGGTTCACTTTAGTTTCGCTGGGTCACAAGGTGCTTATAGCAACTCATCTCCTTGATGGAGTAGCCATGCTTCTCCAACGTCATCTCTAACAAGGGTAGATGAAGCTCTGTCACCGCTTCGTAGAACTGTGCCGCTTTAGGCGAGTTCACTGTTTGCAGAAGACGCAGGATTAACTCAAGGTCAGGCCTAAACAAGTAGCGCCAGTAATACACGAAATGGGCGATACGCTCTGCCTCGAACCCCTCTAGAACCAAAGCACCTTCAGGGATCTCTGGCTGGGGCAACTGTGGTTTGAGCTCGCACGTGTGAATAAACGTGAGTGCAGCCTGAAGTTGTCCCTTGGTCAGGTCTTTGTAGCTGGCGATCTTGA
>CALEDY010000131.1 GCA_937949355.1 uncultured Collinsella sp.
CAGCTTATCCGCGCGCCCCTCCTCGCCCACGAGCTTTCCCACAAACCGATACGCTTGCTCCAGATGACGAATATCGTAATCGACGACGAGCACGGGCATCCCCGTGTCCTCGGCAATCGAATCGGCCATCTTGGCACCGGCATCGTCGGCCGTCCAAAAACAGAGCAGAACATCGGGGTCTTGCGCTGCAATCTCCTCGGCATTAGGGGTCGAGCCCGAACCCATCCACACGCCAAGCGCTGGGAGGTCGAGGTACTTTTTTGGAATGTAGCCGCGGCTATCCCCCAACGGCTTAAAGTTCCAGCCGCAGAGCAGTGCCGGGTCGAGGGCATACAAGTCGACCGTGCCGATCGGGTTGGTGCAAAACACCCGCTCGATGTTGCGCGGCACCGACACCTTGCGACCCGCCATATCCGTAATGACGTGCGCACCATCGGAGCTGCCGGATGTCCCGCAGCCAGAAAGCGTCGCGGCGCCCATGCCGGCGGCGACCATCGCCATGCCGGCGACAACCTTGCGCACAAATGCCGCGCGCGACATGCATCCATTCGACATGTCCATGGTTAAATCCTCCCCGCCGCGCACCCGACCACCGGAGCACTGGCCAACACGGGTGAGCCCGAGGCCCCCGAAATCTGCCCGACGGCAACCTCGACGCCATAGAGCTCGCCCAACAACTCGGGCGACAGCAGCTCGCGCGCAGCACCGGTCGCCACCAGGCCATCGCGCCCTAAACAGGTCACGTCTGCATCGAGCGCAAACGCGTGATTGGGGTCGTGCGAGGTCATAAGGACCGAAACCCCCTGCTGGCGCAGCTCGCCAAGCCGCGTCAGCAGCAGCGCCTGGTTGCCAAAATCAAGGCTCGCGCACGGCTCATCCATCACAATGAGCCGAGGATTCGCGGCAAGTGCCCGCGCCACGAGCACCATCTGCTGCTCACCGCCCGAAAGCTCCGTCACATCCCGGTCGGCCAGGCGCTCAAGCCGCAACCGCTCAATTACCTCGTCCGCCGCGCGCTCATCCTCATGCGACGGCGTTGTCGCCATCCCCGCCATCAGAGGCGTTCGCCCCATCAGGACCATTTCGCGAACCGTATAGCCAAAGGTCGATTCGCGTGCCTGCGGCACATAGGCCACCAAGCGGGCAAGTTCGCGGCGAGACAGCTGCTGTACCTCATGTCCGTCAATTTCAATAGAGCCCGAAAACGCCGGCAAAAAGCCTAGGATCGTCTTGAAGAGCGTCGTCTTACCCACGCCGTTAGGCCCCAGCAGCACATGGATGCTGCCGGCATCTACCGAAAACGTGACGTCGGAAAGCACGGGTGCCGACCCATATCCGCAGCTCAACCGCGATACATCAAGAAGCGCCATTAGAGCCTCCCCTGCTTGCCGCGACAGATCAGATACACAAAAAGCGGCGCGCCGACGAGCGCCGTCAGGATAGAAAGCGGAATCTCGGTCGTATACACGCTGCGGCAGATATCGTCGACAAGCATGAGAAACGACCCGCCCAGCAGCATGCTGGCGGGCATGAGGTAGCGATTGTCCGACCCTACGACAAAACGCGCAAGGTGCGGAACGATAAGGCCAACCCAGCCGACCATTCCCGAGACCGCCACCGATGCCGCCGTAAGCAGCGTCGCGCACAGCACCACAAGCACTCGCGTCCGACGCACATCAACACCAAGCGAAGCGGCCTCCTCGTCACCGAGCGACATGACGTTTAGCCGCCACCGCAGCGCAAGCAGCCCGACCGTGCCTACCGCACAGGCGATGGCGAGCCAGAGCAAATCGCCCTCATGCACCGAGGCGAGTCCGCCCATAAGCCAAAAGGTGATTTCGGGAAGCTGAGAGTTGGGGTCGGCCAAAAACTTTACCGCCGAAACGCCAGCTTGAAACACGTTTCCCACCACAAGCCCCGAGAGCACCAGCACGAGCACGCCGCGCATGCGACGCCCGATGACGGCACTCAACGTATAGGAGCACACAACCGCCAGGATACCGAAGACAAACGCCGCAACCTCGACGGCCGGACCGCTGCCCGAGAGCAAAATGGCAAGCGCGGCGCCAAAGCAGGCTCCCGCCGATGCACCCAGCAGATCGGGCGATACCATCGGGTTCTTAAAAATGCCCTGGTAGGCACAGCCGGCCGCAGACAGTGACCAGCCCACGAGCAGCGCGCAGGCAACGCGCGGAAAGCGTATGGTCAAAAAAACGTTGAGCGCGGCATCGTCGGCCCCGCCCAGCGCCGCAACCAAGTCCCCCAGCCCCATGCGGTATCGGCCCAGCGTGAGCGAAAAAGCAAGGCCGACGACCAAAATCGCCGCGAGAACCAACAGCACCAGCCGTTTGGCGGCGCGCGATTGAGAAAACCCGCTCGCATCGGCGCGCGAGACGCGCTGTTTTGTTGCACCGCCCATTACGACTCCTCCGCCGTATACGTTCCGCCCGTAACGCCAAAGCCCTCGACAACCACCGGCTCGATCGTTTGTCCTTCTACGACCTCGTTTGAGCGAACGGTCACGGTATCGCCCATTGCGCGCGCCGTGTACGAGCCGCCTGTTGCATCGGCCGTCCCGTTCTCGGACGCCTTGTTAATCGCGGCGGCCAAATCACGCGCATACGACGCGGCATCATCATCGACAAACTGGTGGTTATGCTTAAGAATCTTCGTCGTTCCGCCATCGAGTGAAAACCACGTGATGGCACGGGCGCGGGCGGGCGAGGTCACGCGAAACGTCGCCGTCGCCGGAGCACCCGCGGCGCTTGACCCGGCATCTGACGAGACGACCTCGATCTGCGCCCCGCTGGGCAGCGTGCCCGTCACCGCTTCGCTCAGCACGGCAGTATCGCCCGTCTCGACATCGGTCAGATGCGGCAGCGCGCCGTCATCTCGAGCGGCGGCAATAGAGAATTGTCCCTGGTACACGGCAAAATACGCGCCGCCCGCCCCCGGACCGTCGGCGGCTTTGCTACCCGGCGAGAACGTAAACGTCACATCGCGGCCCGACACACCCACCGTCAGCTTGATGGCATCGGAATCGAGCTCTTTCCCATTGAGCTTGACCGAGAAATCGGATGCCACGTCCTCGTCATCGCCCGTCGCGGCAAGCTCGCGCTCGGCCCTTAAAACAACCCTGATGGCCTGGGACGCCTCGGCATTCGAAGCATCGGAGCTAGCCGAAAGCTCGCCCGCAGACAACGCCGGCGAAGCCTCCGTAACCCGCATCGATGCACCGCCGCACGCAGAAAGCGACCCGGCTGCCGCCGTCGCCAAAAGCAAGGCCAAGAGGCACGCCGCCGCCCCGCGACCAGAGCGACGGCGGCCGCGCGACACGAACTTTCGAATGCCCCATCCCAGAGCGACCACGCCGACAAGCGCCGCCAGAACCGCCCCGGCAAGCAGCCCGTCGGCCGCCTTGGGACCAGCAACCTCCACCGGCACCTCAACCGATGCCGCCTGATAGTGTTTGAGCTTTGCCGTCATGGTCACCGTCGTCTTTCCCTTGCCGTGCGGAACGAGCCACACCTTACCAAACGCTTCCTCGACGGTCGCGACCTCCGGACGGGACGACGCATAGGTCACCGAAGGCGCGATGGTTTTGAGCCCGTTGCAGGCGCAGGCCCCATACGCGTCGGGCGTGCCGCACAAGCACGGGTCGATACCGCACATGTCGGGCATGCCGCAACTAATCCCCACCTCAATAGATGCAGGAGAAACGGCCGCGCCGAGCTCCTGCGGGGCGAATCGCGCCGATTCAACCTGCTTGGTCTGCCCGTTGGCAGACACCGCATGTGACGTCCCGGCGACAGAAATCGATGACACGTCAACCGTGCCGACAATTTGTGTCGACGCATTACTTGGAGAGGCCATCGATGTTCCTTTCGAGCGATGCGGTCATGTTGGCGGCCGGCAGGTACAGGTACGTGTAGCCGCCATCAGCACGCGTCGCGCGCACCAGATAGCCGCCGTCCATAAGGCAGCCGGCGCGGGATACCCGCGCAATACGAGCCATGAGCTCGGAATCGTCAGTCTCGACGCGCGGCGACGCACCGCCGGCCGCCGTCACACCGTCATACCAGAACTCATCGGCCCCATCGGCACGATAGCCCATAAAGTACCTGCTCAGCGGCGTCGTCAGCGTTGCCGTATCGCGCTCAAGCGCAACAGAGGCCCAGTCGGCGCCCACGCTATCGGCGTCGATACCGGAGCCCGCATCATCAGCCACATAGCCATGATCGCGCAGCCACACGAGCGCGTTGCGATATGCGTCAGTCAGATAGGTGACCGACGCGTTAAACGAATAGCCGCACGCCCCCATATCCTGCTCGAACGATGTCGACACCAAAAGGGTCGCACGGATCGGAGCCGTGGCGTCGTAGCGATCGGAGGCCGACATGGCGCGCACGTCCTCAGCCAGCGCGGACATAAGCTCGGCACGGTCGGAGCCAGATAGCGAAAGCTCGTGAGCATCCGAAAGATCGGCGCCGGCAAGCGCAACGTCACCCGTCTTGTAAACCTCAAAGAGCGGCGACGCCTCGACCGTCGCACGGTCATCCCACTCGAGCCCCGTGGTATCGGCCGTAATAACCGCCGCCTCGAGCTTGCGGGCATGGGCATCGTCCTGAAGCGCGATGAGCTTGTCGAACGCACCCTGCGAAACCTTGGCGTAGTAGCGCGTTATGACCCGCCCGTCCTTGCGCACATAGCGAATCGTCACGTCAAGCGGCAGGCAATCGTCTCCCAGGTGCTCGTGGGCATCCGAAAGCAGCAAGCGCTCGGCGGCTTCAACGGTCTTTATGGACGATGCCGAACGATAGCTTCGCGACGTGGTCGCGTAGTACGCGCCGCCGTGCGTCACGCCCTGATACTCACCGGTCATATAGGCCGGCGCCCCCACGTACGAGACCTCGACCGACAAAACATCCGTCTCCGCAGGCTGGCGCTCGGTCAGGCCAAAGAAGCCCGTCCATGTCAGGGCACACGCGGCAATAAGTGCCGCGGACTCAACTGCGACAATGCTCGCGACGCGGCGCGGGGCCATCTTGCCGCGCAAGGGGCCAAGTAACACCGCCGCCGCAATACCCGCAAAGCAAACGCACGCCGCGGCCATCGCCGCAAGAGCGTCCGTATGGGCAAGCAACGAAAGCGCACACGCAAATGCCGCCAGACCGGCAACCGCGGAGACTGCATAGGTTGCGGCCGGCGTCAGGCCTGCGATTTCGGCTTGCTCGCCATGGCGGTGCTCCATAAGCCAGGCCCCCAGGTGGGCAAGCGCCACCAGCACGGCGCCCCATGTCACGAGCATCAGCATGTTGCCGGGCACCGGATAGTACACCGGGTGCAACGCCGCGAAAAACTGCTTTTCGGCCCCCATCTGGGCAAAGAACAAAACCGGATTGAAGGCCGCAAGGGACGCAAGCGGCGAAGGTTCAATCGGCGTCGTCTGGTTGTACGCCGCGACGCCCCAGGCACACCCGGGCAACAGCTGCTGAAGCAACACGCCCGCCGCCCAAAGCACGACCGTCACGCCGAGTACGCCCGTAGCGGCAAAAGCCACGGCCTCGGCACGCGACCCCGCGAGCAACAGCGCGGCGGAAGAGATCGCAAACGACACGGCGGCGGTGAGCGCATAGCCGCACACGACGTACGCAAATGCCCCCAACTCGCCGGGATATAAGCCGAGCGCGGCCACGTTCAAAGCAAGTGATGCGGCAAAGGGAAGCCCGATGGCCAAGACACACGCGATGACGCCGGCGGCAAACCGCACGGCGAAAATCCGCGCGCGCGCCATTCCAATCGAAAAGTGCGCCGTTACAGCCTGGCGCACCAGCACAAACCCAAAGAGGGCAAAACCAAGCGCAGTACCAAGGACAACGCAGCAAGCCGATACCGCAGGGCCCAAGCCCTGCGCAAAGAGCTGGTACTTGAGCTGTTCGTGGGTGTAATCGATATTAAAGATAGAAATGCTCGGCACCACGGTCGTCGAAACGGGCGCCAAAACGACCAGCACAAGCGCGGCGGCCAGGCACGGCAGGGCGGCATCGCGCGCGGCAAACCTCAGCTCATGCAACGTCGCCCTCGGACGGCGCGGACGGCGGCCACGCCCAAAAAGGCGCCTGCTGCCAAACGGACCGTCATCCCGCTCGGCAAGAAGTTCGCGCCAGCGGGCGGGATGGTCGTGCTTAAGCTGGGCGACCACGCGTCTCCGCGCGCCGCAGCGTCGCACCATACGGCGAAGGCAGCGCAGCAGACAGCCGCCGATCAGCCATACAGCCAGCACCACCAGCACGACAAGCGCAAGCGCGGCGGCGATCAGCAGCACATCGATAAAGCCAAACGGCTCAATCGTCAGCGCAAACCGATGCTCAACCGTCTTGTAGTGGATCAGCGAAGCGCGCACGGTGATGACCGCGGTGCCGGTGCCATGCGGAACGATCCACGAGCGCCCCGCGAACTCCTCCACGCTTGCCACGCCATCGTCACTTGACTCGATAGAAAGCGTCGGCGTAACTTCCTCAAAACCCGCGCAGGCGCAATGCCCCCACGCATCGGGCTTTCCGCAGGTACAAGGATCGATGCCGCAAAGATCTTTCATGGAGCATTCTTTGCCCACGTTAATCGACACCGGATCGGTCTCGATATCCAACAGGCCGGGAAAGACGCGGCCCATGGTCTCGCGATCCATCTTGGAATCTTTGCCCGGGGTACTCGTGCCCACCAGGCGGTCCAAACCGACCGCGACGTGCATGATGCCCTTTGATTTCTTTTTTGAGGATACCTGGGTCGCCGCATCGCCCGATGCGGCGACCGAACTCGCCTCACCGCCCATGCCCTGCATGCCGCCCATACCATCGGCAAACGCCATCGGCACATCAAAGCCCGCGGCCCCCGCCAAAGCGAGAGCCGTAACGCACGCCGCCACGACGGCGAAGCGCCCCGCCAGTTGTCGAAGACGAGCTGGCACCGACTATTCCTTTCGCTTGGGGCCATCTACGCCCGATGTGCCCGATGCGCCCGCACCGTCAGCACCCTTGCGGCGGCGCAGCACAAGTGCCACGGCAACGCCTGCAACAGCAATCACGGCAACGGCGGCGGGAACGACAAGCGGCATGCCGCTATCGGTCGCATCCGCGTCGTCGGCATCAGACATGTCCATGCTCCCCATATCCATCATGTCGGAGCAACCCTCGGCCGTGTCCTTCTTGGCACCGGCCGCATGCTTCACCGCCTGGGACGCATCGTTTTGAAGGTCGCGCGTCGACACCACATAGGTCCCGCCTTCGCTCACCGAAAACGCCACGTAGCCGCCCACCATCGCGATATCGGAATCCTCGACGCGCGAGAACGTCTGCGTATCGGCATTAAAGGTAAAGAGCCCTGGCTCATCGTTGTCGCCAAACAGGTCATCGGCGAGCACATAGGCCTTTCCCGTGGAACAAAACGCGCCCTGCTGGGCAAAGCGCAGCACCAAAAACTTGTCGAGCCCGGCAAGCGGCTGCGTCAGCTCGCCCGTCGCAGTGCGCTCGGCCGTCATGGCGGGATCGGTCTCGGTCACCTCGTCGGCCGTAAAATGCTTGCCGCCAAACGTCAGCGAGTAGTCGGGATGAAAGTACGTGTCTCCCGTCCAAAAGGTCAGGTCACCGTCGGTGCCTGCCATCTCGCGCATGCGCGCCGTGGGATCGGCGGCACCATTGATGCGCACTTGCCAAACAGCGCGGCCCATAATCGTCGCCTTATTGATATCGAGCTTATCCTTGACAGCCTCACTCGAGACCTCCGCCGCCGCGGGAATCTCGGTATAGGCATCTGACGAGCCGGCCGCCTCGGACGCAACTCCGCTCACGTGCACCTTAATTTCGCAGGTGGCATCCGTATATTGGCGAAGCGATGCCTTAAGGGTGATGGTCGTCTCGCCAGCCGTCTTGGCATAGACCGTCACGCCCTTGGCGTCCGCCGTAGCGACCGCCACCCCGGGATTGCTCGAGGTCGCGCTCACCTGAGCGTGGTAGGTCTTGTATTTCTTGCCGGCGCAGGTGCACTGCCCGTTCTTGTCAAAGCAGCTATCCGAGCATCCCTGCGGGCACTTGGGCATACCGCAGCCCTCGGTCTGCTTATCCGAAGACGGCGTCACCTTAAGGGTAAGACTCCCCTTCTTTCCGGCCTGAAGCTCCATCGATTCCGAAGCCGCCTCGACCTTCACTGCACCGCGGTTGAAATAGGCAAATGCCGGCGTCGCGACGGCCAGGCTCACAACGCCCGCCAACGCCAGGCACAGCGCCATCGCCGCCATCGACTTCCCTTTGTTTTTGCGCGCCATCGCGCCACCTTCCCCGTGAATATCTCTATGCAAACAGCCCGGTCGTATCGATATCGCCGCCCGTCCCCTCCGAGAGGAAAATCTCCTCGAGCGAAGCGTCGGGATACCGAGCATGGACCTCGGCCACGCTACCGTTAAACGTCAGGCGGTTCTCCTTGATCATGCCCAGATGATCAGCCGCATCCTCGAGCTCGCGCAGGTTGTGCGAAGACAGGATCACGCTGGCGCCCCTTTCGGCTGCATATTGCTTGAGTAGACGTTTAAGCAGGTTTCGCTTGGCAAGATCAAGGCCATCGAAGCTCTCGTCAAGTAGCAGGGACTGGGCACCCGTCGCAAACCCGAGCAAAATGCCCAGCTGGCGCTGCATACCCTTCGAAAAGCCCGCCACCTTCGCACGAGCATCGAGCGAAAAAATGTCGAGCAGGCGCTCAAAAACATCATCCGACCAGGCCGGATAATAGCCTTTGTAAAACGAGCGCATGGTGAGCGGTGTCGCCTGCGGCAAAAAATACGGCTCGTCGGCCACAATGAACAGGGCCTGCTCGGAGGTGCGGTTCTGCCCGGCCGCGACGCCATCGATCGTCACTGTGCCAGCATCGGCGCGATAGACCCCGGCGATGATCTTGAGCAGCGTCGTCTTGCCGGCACCGTTGTAGCCCACCAGGCCATACACCGATCCGTTCTCGACGGTAAACGAGATATCGTCCAGGGCCCGATACGACCCAAAGCTTTTAGAGATATGGGAGACTTCGATCATCACTCCGCCTTACAGGTCGTCCGGCGCAAGCTCGGCCGGAAGATAGCAGTACACATACGCCTCGAGGCCGCGCAGCTTAAGCTGGACCAGGTACCCGCCGTCCATGCCGTACCCCATGCGGAGGTTGGGCACGATCTTCGCGATGTCCTCTTGGTCCGACACCGTCTTTTGCGCGCCAAAGTCCTGCGTAACCCAAAAACTGCCCGCGTTCTCCTTGCGATAGCCCATAAAGTAGCGGGCCTGCGGCGAAGTGACGGCGTTTACGGAAGCATACGGGTCGTCCGCCTCAAACGTCATGCTCTCAATGACACGAGGGTCAATCTCACCGTTGCCAATCTGCGCCATCACGCCATGGTCCTCAAGCCAAGCCATGGTACTCGTCCAGCTATCGGTCACATACGAAAGCGCGTTGTTAAACGAATAGCCAAACGAGGCGACATCGACCTCAGACGCCGTCGTAAACATAATCACCGCGCGCGCCTGCGACTTGGGGGCATAGATATCGCTTGCTGACAGGCGGTCGAGGTCGTCGGCCATAGCCTTTTGGAGCGAGGCGCGATCGGCCGCGGTAAGGTCGACCGGCACAATCTGGTTGAGAATGCCGTCCGCGACATACAGCGCGCCGCTACGATACGCCACATACGAGGGCGATTCGCACAGGCTGGACACTTCGTCCTTGGTAAGCGCTGCGGTATCCCCCGTCACCACGGCGCGGCGGAGCTCCTTGGCATGCGCATCGTTGTCGAGGACGCGAAGGGCCGAAAGCTCACCGACCGTCGCCTGACGGTAATAGCGCACGGCGGTGCCGCCATCTTTGAGATGGTAGGTGATCGAGATGTCGTAGGGCACGACCGTCTGCTCAAAATTCTCGGCATCCGTCGCCCATGCTTCACGAGCCGACGCGATGAGCTGCTGGTGGATGGAGCGGATCGAATCGACCGTTGACGCATCGGAGTAGCTTCGCGTGGCCGTGAAGTAATAGGACGTGCCGCCCGATACGCCCGAGAAATTGCTCGAGAGATAGCTCGGCGAACCGTCAAACGAAATCTCGACGCGCTCCACGTCCTGAGTAGCCGGAATGTAGCTCGCATAGCCAAAGCCGCCCGCCGCAATCGCGCCAATCGCAGCAGCCATAACGACAAGCTCCGCAGCGACCGAGGCGACTACCACCCGGCGCGGCGCACGCCCACGGAAGGGTCCAAAGAGCAGCGCCAGCGAAACCAGTACAAAGAGTGCCGCGCCAGCCACGAGAGCGACCGCGATATCAATGGAGCCGAGCGCCATCACCGTCACGGCGACCACGGCAAAACCGATAACGCAGACCGCGACAAGCGAAAGTGCCGGGGACTTCCCCGCCATCTCGGCCTGCTCGCCCGAACGACGCACGAGCGCCATGGCACCGAGCACCGAAAGCACGACGTACACGACAGCCCAGCCGGCCACCAGCTGCCAAGATCCCGGCTCGGGGTAGTACACCGGATCGACTGCCTGGAAAAACTGCTTGCCAGCGCCTTCCGTCAAAAAGAATGCGACGGAGTTGGCCCACGAAAGCGACTCCAAAAGCGACGGCGCCACCGTCACATCTTGGTCGTACAGCGTGACACCCATGGCATCGCCCACCAGCAAGAACTTGCTCACGGTGCCGATGCCCCACAAAACCACGGTCACGCCGCCCAATAGGATGACGCTAAACGCCAGTGCCTCAAACAGCGTGCCCGCAAACATGGTCGCGATCGCCGTCACGGCAAACGACACGAGCGCCACGACGACATAGCCGGCCACAGCATAGGCAAAGGCGGCAAGTTCCCCCTGGTAGATACCGAGCGCCATGTTGTTGAGCGCCAGCGAAACCGCAAACGGGACGAAAACGACAAACGCGATGCCGGCAAGCCCAACCAGGGCGCGCGAGGCAAACAGGCCGCGGCGGTCGATACCGAGTGAAAAATATGCCGTCGTCGAGCGCTTCTCGAGCATAAAACGGAAGAGCGCCAGGGCAAGCGCCATGCCGAGCACGACGCAGGCGGCGTTGACTACCGGACCGAGCGGCTGTGCATAAAACTGGTACTTGAGCTGGTCATGCGTAAAGTTGACGTTGAAGATCGAGCAGGCGTTGACCATCGAGGTCGACACGGGCACCAGCACGCAAAACGTCACAAGCCCCGCAAGCAAAACCGGGAGCGCCGCGCGAAACGCCTGGAAGATGTCGTGGGCGAAAGGGCCCGCAGGACGATTACTCGTCATTCGAACTACCCTTCTCCGATTCATGCGGCTGGTCCGTCGCCTCGTCCGCCGCCTTATCCGCTGCATCCGATTGAGCGGGGGCGTCCTTGGGGCTAACCTGCGCGCTATCGTGCTTTTTGCGGCGACGCAGCACTACTGCCGCAACGGCAACGACCGCCGCCACGACCACGGCGGCAGCGCCATATACGAGCGTCTTGCTGCTCGAGGTGGTCTGCGCGGCCTTGTCCTCGGCAGCCTTCTGTTTCTTGGCGGCCTGAGGCGTGTTCTCCTGGCGCACTTTGTACGAAGCGAGGTCGTCCGTCGAGACCGCAAACATCGCGCCATCATCGGTCTCAAAAGAGAAGTAGCCGTTCGAGACCTTGCAGCCGTCGTCTTGCGCCTTCTGAAACACGCGATCCTTGCCGTTGTAGCTAAAGAGCGAAAGCGCCGTCTCGTCCGGATACTTGGAGCCGGCCTTGACATAGATCGAGGCCTTCGCCGGCAGCTTGCCCTTGTAGGCAAAGTCGAGCACGCGCGAATCCTTGGCCTGCTTGGTAAGGTTCGCAGCCGTTCCCTCACCCTGCTCGGACACCTTAATGGTGGGGTCGAAGTCCAGGTTGGGATCGTCGGCGTTCACATCTTCACCGTGGAACGTCCAGGAATAATCGGGCTGATCGGACGATGCGCCCGACCAAATCACCAGCTGGGTATTTTCCTTGCCCGCAATCTTTTTGAGCTCCTCGGCGGTGTTGAGATGGGAGTTGTTCTCGACGATGACGACAGTGCCGCCCTCGGACTCAACCGTCTGCTCATTGAGCTCATCGGACTTGGACTCCGTCGCTTTGGCCGCCTCGGGAATACCCGCCGAGTTGGCCTTGACCGTGCCTTCACTTGCAGCGGATCCGCCCTGCGTGCCGCCGGACTGCTGACCGCCGCCGGACTGCTGATTGCCACTCGACTGCTGACCGCCGTTTGACAGCTGAGGCGCTGAGACGTTGACCGTCACGTATGCCGACCCCGTCGACCATTGGCGCAGCGATGCCGAGATGGAAATCGTCGCAGTGCCCGCAGATCTGCCAGTTACCACTAACGTGTTGCCGCTCATATAGGCGCTGGCAACACCGGCGTTGCTCGAGACGCAGCTCACGTTGGGCGTGTACGTCGTATACGCCGTACCAGCGCACGTGCACTGGCCATTGGCGTCAAAGCAGCTGTAGCCAGCCTCGATGGCGCCGTCGCCGTTGCAGACCTGGGGACACTGTGCCATACCGCATCCTTGCGTTTGCGCATGGCTCGAGGGAGAGACCGAGACGTTGGTCGATGCGGTGCCGCCGGCGACGACCGAAAGCGAGCTGGCGCCCGGCGCAACCGAAACCGTACCAAAGTTGAAATAGGCAAACGCCGGAACCGAAGGCACCGTCGTGGCGACCAGGGCACCACCGGCGATTGCCACCGCCAGAACGCGGCCGATTCGTCCCATACGTCTCATGATCTTCTCCTTCTCATATACGCCCAAAGGGAGGCATGCCGCACGGCATACCTCCCCGGACTTTCCAGTGGTCGGGGCATGTCTGGACACCCCGACTACATCGTCATGCCCTTATCGGGCGTTTTTGCGGCGCAGGGCCACAGCAATGCCGATCACAACCATACCGGTCAGAGCACACATGCCGGCGATGGCAAAGGTACGGTCGCCCGTATTGGCAAGGACGCCCTTGTCGGCAGACTTCTTCGCGACGACAGATGCGGGCTTGGTGTCGCCCGGGGTCGCCTGTCCGCCGTTGCCCTGGTTACCGTTGTTGCCATTGGAACCATTGTTATGGTCACCGCCGTTGCCGTTGTCGGTAGAGATGGCCTCGCCACCCAGGATATCGATGCCGAACACGCCGTAGGTGTTGGCAAACGTCGTGTTGTCATCAACGGGGATGCCGTTCGCGTCAGCCTTCAGGCCGTAGAGGAAGCGCATGCCGAGCTGCTGGCTGTAGCCATCATAGGAGCCCGTCGGGTTCGTGCCGCCAAAGTACGGCACGCTCTCGTTCCAGCTCCAAGCAAGAATCGGGCTCACCTGCTGCTCGGTCTCGGCGAGCTTCTTGCGCAGGAACTGCGCCTGCTCGTCGTCGCCCTTCCAAGCGTTCTTGTTCTCGGAGAGCACCTCGTAGATGGTCTTGCCACCCAGCTCGTCGTACTTGGTCGTGTTATCCCACATGGCCGGATAGTAGTAGCGGGCGGTACCCATGAGCTCGTCATAGGTCCAGGTGGACTGGCCCCAATAACCGTCCTCGGTCGTTGCACCGTTGCCGTTGCTCTGAAGCTGGTCGTTCACGCGAACCTTGAGGGTCATGCCGGAGTTGAAGTTCACGCCGGCGGCCTTGAGCACGTCGGTCAGCAGGACGCCCTCGCTGTAGTAGGTGCGCAGGCCGGCCATGCCGCAGTTGGCGGCGGTGGTGTAGCCGCTCTGAACCGGCAGGTTCTTAAGCTGATCCATGGTGAGCGTGGTGGTCTTTTCGACCTTGGAGCCGTCGGCGCTTAGGATACGCACGACGACCTCGTTGGAGTTGAGGCTGCGGAAGGTCACGTCGCCGGACACGGTGCTAAAGCCCTTGGACTCGATGACGACGTTCTTGGTGCTCTTCTCCTGCGTCGTGTCGAACAGGGCGATGGGCAGCGTCAGCGTAGCGGACTTACCACCGGCAGTGAGCTCGTAGTGGTTGAGCTTGCCAGCGTCGTCGGTGGCATTGGTGAGCTGGTCCTTCCACTCGTCAAAGGCCTTGCCCTCGAGCGTGGTGCCGGCGATGGTCACCGACGTGATGTTAGAGATCCAGTCGTTGAGCATGGACTTAGTGTCGGCGCCCTCATGCGTCTCCTGATAGGAAGCCAGGGCGTCGGCGGACGGCGTCAGCGAGAACGTGGTCTTGCCGCCGTGATAGCGACCCATGGACGTGGAGACCTGGGAAGCCTTCTCGGGGAAGCTCATACCAAGGTCATAGGAGAGGGCCTCGACGGGCAGTGCGACATCCTTGACGTCCTCGCCCAGCTTGAGGCCGGTCTCGTTAAAGAACGAATCGGTGTAGTTGGCGGCACCCAGGATCTCGCCCTGCTTGGCCGTCTTGGCAGTGATGGTAAAGGTGCCGTCGCCGTTGTCGGTCACGGTGTAGCCGGCCGCATCAAGAGACTCGGATGCATTGCTCACGATGCTGTTAGCAGAATCCAGAGCGGTGAATTTAAACCACATGTGATGATGCGCGGTCGTGGACTGCGAGTAATCGGCGGCATTGGCGAGGATAGAGCTGCCCTTGGTGCCCTTGCCGTTGTTGGTAAGCCACACGATATGGTTCATGGAGCGGACGTTGGCGCCATGGGTCACCTTGTAGGTGGTGCTGGCAGGCGTGTCCTTGGTTCCCTTGACCGCACTCACGGCCTCAAAGGTCAGGCCGGTGTCGACCGAGGTCTTGATCTTGTCGAGCTTAACGGATTTGCCGTCGACGGTGATGCCCTCGAGGACGCCGTCCTCGCTTACCGCGGAGACATTAAGCGTGCCCGCCATAAGCGCAAAGCCAAGCTGCACGTCGAGCACCAGGTTATTGCCATCGGCCGTAGCGGTCAGCGTGGCATTGTCGCCACCGTTGACGGAGAACTTGAGGCTGTTGATGAGGGCGGCCTCGTCGGTAACGGTAACCGGGCCGTCAAAGGCGACCGTCACCTTAACATGCTGGCCGGCGTTGCTGGTGTCGCCCGCGGGCGGCTCGCCGTACTGGGCCTCGCGATAGGCCTGCGCGGTCTCACCGGTCTGCGAGACAGTCTCGGCATCGGCATGCCACTTGGCATAGAGCTGGGTGTCCTGATCGACCGTGCCGTTGTTGGCCGTAAAGTCAAACTTCTCGCCCCAGTCACCGGTCTCGGTGCCGTCCTTGGCAGCATCGGCATCAATCTGGACGGTACCGTGACGATACTGATCCTCGTCATTTGTCGAGCCGGAAGCTGCCTGGGCCACAACCGTACCCTGGTTCAGCGTCTCTGCGTAGGCAATCTCGCCCGCAAAAAGCGTCGGCGTCGTCATGGTGACCGTTAACGCCGCAACCGTTGCAAGCCTGCCGAAGCAGCTCAACCTTCCCTTCCAATTCCATTTCACTGGGCCGTTACCGGCCCGCTCGGAGCATTTAGCCATGCTCTCACTTCCTTCCTCCAGTATCTCGCCAATATGGCGATAGTCTGTGGAATTATATTTTGTTGAGAATAATTTTTAACGAGAATATAAGGGCGATTCCGTCAACGGCAGAACGAGTCAATTCAAACAAAAAGTCTGATGCATCTATTTTCGCAGGTAGCTACATCAGACTTCCAAAACAGATTGTTATGGTCGAATCAAATTATTTCCGCGAACGGCAGAGCCGCATACAGGCGTCAGATTGTTGACGAGCCCTCAACTGTTGCGCTAGGCGAACATCTTGACGCTCATGTCGACGGGCTTTGCCGTAAAGCATGACGTGGTCACCAAGCCGTCGACCCCGGTTGCCGCATACTCGGCAGCGTTGTCGGGGCGAATGCCGCCAGCCGCCACCAGGGAGACATGGGGGTCGATCCCGTGCAGCTCCTCCACGAGCGGCGCCAGCTCGGCGACCGGGACCTTGTCAAACTGGATGCCATCGACGCCGGCCTTCACCAGTCGGCGCGCGTCTTCGGCATTTGCCTCAACGAACAGCTTCTTCTCGATGCAACGGCGACGGATTTGCGGCAATAGCTCGATAAACGCATCGAGCCCCGTCGCCCCCGAGGGCGCTGTCATAAACGTGGTGTGGTTGTCGAACACGAGCACGGTCTCGGAAAGGCCCATGCGATGCGGAAACGCCCCGCCCGCAACGATCGCCTTGGTCAGCAGGTCCTTGTTGCCCGGCGTGCTCTTGCGCGTGGTGAGCACCTCGCACAGGGGATTGGCGCCATGCGCCGCATCGACCATCTTGCGCGTCTTGGTCGCCACGGCGGAGTAGTGGTCGAACATATTGAGGCCGACCTTCCACAGCAGATGCAGATTGGCGGCCGTACCGCTCACGCGCATAAAGGACTGCCCGGCTTTGACCTTGGTGCCCGAAGGCTCAAACCACTCGACCTCCAGGTTGAGCATGGCGGCCATGCGCGCGACCTCCTCCGTGCAGCAGAGTACACAATCCTCGCGCGTGTAATACTCCATGGCGCCGGCCTTGTCGCCAATTCCCAGGATATACGTCGTCAAATCGATGTAGGGGACGTCCTCGGCAATAAGCTCCTCGAGCCGCGCGTCGCTGATACGAATAATGTCGGGCATAGGGGCCTTCTTTCTCGCATTGTTCTCAACAAAGAATAGAATACCGCCTCGCACCCCACCCACCCCCAAGTTGCGGTGAAATAGTTCCTGTTTTGCGGCCCCATAGGCAAATCCAGGAACTATTCCACCGCAACTCCGCGGGCAACCTGCCAAAAAGGGACAGGTTTATTTTGGCAGGTTTTATCTGGGGAAACGCCATAGAAAGCCTATCTCTCTAAACCCGCGTCGCATCTCTCTAACTTTGCTTTTATCTCTCTAACTTTAGAGAGATAAGCACCTTCTTTTAGAGAGATGTTTGAAGAGACACGTTGAATCCGCTGGCAGGCTGCCTGAGGTTATCTTTCTAACTATCTTTCGCTTTAGAGAGACATTTAGAGAGACAAGCACGATCTCTCTAGCTTGTGCCTCCTACTCCCCAGCGCTCACGCGTCCCACCCACCGCAACTTACAGATAGCCGATTCGTTGGGGCGTGGGACAAATTAATCAGGAGTCCTTGTCCCAGGTTCGATAGTCGTATCGAGCTTGTCGCCGCTAGCGACCCTGGGACAAGGACTCCTGATTAATTTGTCCCACGTGGCATCCCGGTTGAGCATAAGTGAGCAAACAAGGCCGCGACGCCCGTATGTCGTCGCGGCCTTTGTCCTTGGAGAAGAATCGATTCGCTGAGTGAGCGCTCGGCTCTTAGCTTAGCCCTCGAGCCCGGCGTTGATGAGCTCGGCAATCTCGTCGGGATCGGTGCTTTCGCGGACCTTGTCACGGAAGCCGGCGTCCATCAGCATCACCGCCGCCTTGGAAAGCAGGCGCAGGTGCGTGGTTCCCGCCTCGCCGGCAGGAACATACAGCGCAAGCGCAACATCAACGGGCACACCGTCAAAGCTCGGCCACTCAACGGGCTCGGCCAGCTTAAGCACGGCCACGCCCGGCGTATGAATGGCATCGCTCTTAGCATGCGGAACGGCAAAACCGGCGACAAGACCGGTCTCGGCCTCGTTCTCGCGCGCAATGAAGGCAGCCTCCACGGCAGCTGCGTCATCGGCAAAGCCAAGTTCGACGGCCTGCTCGGACAAGTAGTGCAGAGCATCCTCGCGCGAGGCGGCGGCGTATCCGATCGTCACCTGATTGGCAGATACAAATCCCATGGAAATCCTCCTTACAACACGGACCTGACCGCGGCCTCGATACCGTTGGCGTCCAAACCGTACTTGTGCAGCAAATCGACCGCGGGGCCGGACTCGCCGTACACATCGCGCACGCCGACGCGACGCATCGGCACCGGATGCTGCTCGGCAAGCACCGAGGCAACCGCCTCGCCAAGACCGCCGATAATCGAATGCTCCTCGGCGGTGACCACGCGACCGGTCTTCTTGGCGCTGGCGACGATCAGGCGCTCGTCGAGCGGCTTAATGGTGTGCATGTTGATGACCTCGGCGTCAACGCCCCTGGCCGCGAGCACCTCCGCTGCCTGGAGCGCCTCGGCGACCATGAGGCCGCAGGCAACGATGGTCACGTCCGACCCCTCGCGCACGACCACGCCGCGGCCGATCTTGAACTCGTAGCCCTCGCGATCGTTGATGACCGGCGTGGCCAGGCGGCCGAAACGCATGTAGACCGGGCCCTCGAACTCGTAGGCCGCGCGCACGCAGGCTCGGGCCTCGACATCGTCGGCGGGAACGATCACCGTCATGCCAGGAATCGTACGCATGAGCGCGATGTCCTCGCAGCACTGGTGCGTGGCGCCGTCCTCGCCCACCGAGATGCCGGCGTGCGTGGCGCCGATCTTGACGTTGAGGTGCGGGTAGCCGATGGAGTTGCGGACCTGCTCGAAGGCGCGACCGGCGGCAAACATGGCAAAGGTGCTCGCGAAGGCAACGCGGCCCGTGGTCGCGATGCCGGCGGCAAGGCCCATCAGGTTGCTCTCGGCGATGCCGGCATCATAGAAGCGCTCGGGATGGGCGGCCTTAAACTTGCCGGTCTGCGTGGCGGCCGCCAGGTCGGCATCGAGAACCACGAAGTCATCGCGCTCGTTGCCCAGCTCGACAAGCACCTCGCCGTAGCTTACGCGCGTGGCGACTTTTTTGACCTCTGCCATTAGAGCTCCTCCCCTGCTGCCGTGAGCTCGGCCATAGCCTGCTCGAACTGCTCGTCATTGGGCGCCTTGCCATGCCAGCCCACCTGATTCTCCATAAAGGAGACGCCCTTGCCCTTCACCGTCTCGGCGATGATGGCCACAGGCGCGCCGCTCACCTTGCGGGCCTCGGCGAAAGCAGTTGCAACCTGCTCCATGTCGTTGCCGTCGGCCAGCTCGATCACATGCCACTTAAAGGCGCGGAACTTATCTGCGAGCGGCATCGCCGAGTTAACCTCGTCGATCGTTCCGTCAATCTGCAAGCCGTTGTGGTCAACGACCGCCACAAGGTTGTCGAGCGCATGGTTACCGGCGAACATGGCCGCCTCCCACACCTGCCCTTCTTCGCACTCGCCGTCGCCCAGCAGCGTGTAGACACGGTAGCCGTCGCCCCAGTGCTTGGCGGCGAGCGCCATCCCGACCGCAGCGGAAATGCCCTGGCCGAGCGATCCGGTGGACATGTCGACGCCCGGGGTGTCGTTCATATTGGGGTGACCCTGCAGACGACTGCCGATATGACGGAGCGTCTCGAGCTCTTCGACGGGAAAATAACCGCGATTTGCCAACACCGAATACAGGCCCGGCGCCGCGTGGCCCTTGGAAAGCACAAAGCGGTCGCGATCGGCCTTGTGAGGGTCGGCAGGATCGATATTCATTTCCTCAAAGTACAGATAGGTCATGATGTCGGCGGCGCCGAGCGATCCGCCCGGGTGTCCCGACTTGGCCGCATGAACCGCCGTCACGACACCCTTCCTGACCTCGTTGGCAACCTTCGCCAGCTCCTGATTGGTCATGGGGATTTCCTCTCTTAAGCGCGCCCGCCCGGCATGGACAAATGCCGGGCAGGCGAAGCCATCGTTACTGGGCGCTGACGACCTTCTGCCAGTCGGCCTCAAAGGAGGCAAGGCCCTGATCGGTCAGCGGATGGTGCAGGCACTTCTTAAGAGCCGCCATGGGCACGGTCGCGATGTCGGCGCCGAGCAGCGCGGCCTGGGTCACGTGGTTGGGGGTGCGCACCGAGGCGGTGATGATCTCGACGGTGTCGTCGACGTTCTTGCCGGTCCAGTCGTAGTTCTTGATGCAGGTCACGACGTTGTCGAGCTGCGAGATGCCGTCCTCGGCGATATCGTCGAAGCGGCCGACGAACGGGCTGATGTAGCGGGCGCCGGCGTTGGCGGCCATGAGGGCCTGCGTCGGCGAGAAGACGAGCGTCATGTTGACGCGCACGCCCGCGTCGGCCAGCGCGCGGCAGGCGGCGAGGCCGGCCTCGCACACGGGGAGCTTGACCACGATGTTGGGGGCGAGAGCGGCCAGGCGCTTGCCCTCCTCGACCATGCCCTCGGCCGTCGTCGCGGTGGACTCGGCAGAGACGGGCAGGCCCTCGCAGAGCTCGGCGATCTTGAGCATATGCGGCTCGAAGTCGGCGAGCTTGCCGCCGGTCTTGGCGTACAGGGACGGATTGGTGGTAACACCGGCCAGGCAACCCCAGCTCTTGGCCTCGGCGATCTCGTCCAGGTTGGCGGTATCGATAAAGAACTTCATGATGAACCCCTTCAAAGGAATCTAAAAATCAAAAATGGGACAAAGGGACCGTCCCTTTGTCCCATGTGCCGGGCCTGCAGCTGGGACATGCCTCAGACCCGGCGTCGTGTAGAAAAAGCTACTTACTCGGCAAGAGCGGCCTCGATGCGGGTCGTGACGCCCTTAAGGTTCAGACCCACGACGTACTGCTTGATCGGACGCTTGATGTGCTCGACCACAAAGCGCTTGCCGTCGATGTCCTGAGTGGCGAGGTTGCGATAGAGCTTCTCGACCTGCTCCTTGACCTCGGGGTCGTTGAACGCATAGTGGCCGGAAACATCCAGGATCTTCAGGCTGAGCTCATCGTCGGCAAGGATGTCGTCGACCTGCAGGTTGACGTCGTCGCCGGTCATCCACTTGCGCCAGCGCTCGGTCTTGATGGCCTTGACCAGCAGGGTGTGGTACAGGTCGGAGGGGTCATCGCACAGACCGTTGTCGACCAGGATCTGCTCGGTAGCGCAGAGCTTGAGGTAGGCACGGGTCTCCTCGGTGCCATACTGCGGAGCGACGTTGGAGGCGGTCACGTGTGCCGGGATGTGCTCGAGCAGCGTCGCGTCGTCCAGGTAGTCGGCGTTGTGCTCCTTCAGGCCCACGCCATAGCGCTTGGCCATATCGGCGAGCTCGCGGGCGTTCTTAAAGTTGTAATGACCGACCTGCTCGGTCCAACGGGTAAGCGTACCGGTCTGGCCGACGATAAAGGTGGGCATGGGGCAGCCGCGCTTCTCGAGCTCGGGCTGCAGCTGAGAAATGAACTCCTCGTACTTATCGGTAGAGGTCAAGCCACCATTGGTCTCCTCGGTACCGACCTCATAGGCAACCTCGGGCAGATTATGCTCGCGACGGTACTGCTCGAGGTAGTCGATAAGGTCAATCGTGCGGCGAAGCACCACGTCGAGCGGAATAACCTTGCCGATCTGATAGGGGTCCTTGGTGGGGTCGACCATCAGCAGGTCAAAGCCTGCCTCCATATCGGCGACGAAGGACTTGCGGGCGAGCTCCATGGCCTCGTCCTCGGGCAGGTGGGCGTTACGCTCCTCGTCGCGCTGCCACGGACCGCCGTGATCGCGGCACAGGTAGTACGGACCGGTGTAACCCACCTCGTCGGCAACCTTCTTGATGTCGGCGGCAAAGCGCGTCTGGTCCCAACCGTTGACGTAGCCGGCGCCCATCTCGTCCATATCGACCTGGTTGCGGCTGGCGATAAACATGGGCGGGAAATCCTCGTCCTTGGCAAGCTCGAACACGGCCTGAATCAGGTTGGGGCTCATGGGGCCAATGCCGACCATGGTTGCGTGATCGCCGCTATCCTGCAGCTTGAGCATGCCCTGAACGGCCTGGCGGATGGTGAGGTTGGACATTTTGTTCTCCTTCTCCAGAGGATTTTTGACAAAAGTTCCCTGGGACCCAGATGTGGGCCCTATCAGTACGGATGGATTTTGTTGTGTAGGGGCGGTTGTGCGGAGTCAAATCCATCCCTCCGCACAACCGGAGTCCTTAAAGGTTTACTTGGCCTGCTTATCGAGCGTGGGCTTCATGGCAATCAGGATTGCAGCGGCGACCACGGCGCCAATCACGATGTCCAGGCAGAACAGCGCGACGTTGTTGGTGGCAAGGGCGACGATAAAGCCACCGTGCGGGACGTAGCAGTCGATGCCCTGGAAGGCGGCAAGTGCCGCACCCACGGCAGAGCCGATGCAAATGCCGGGCAGGGTGTGACCGAGGTCCTTGACCGCGAAGGGGATAGCGCCCTCGGTAATACCGATGCAGCCCATGAACAGCGCGGAGATACCCATCTGACGATCGGCGTCATCGAACTTATTCTTGGCGATGAGCGCAGCGAGGCCACAGGCGATCGGGGGAATGGCGACGGCGACGCGGAACATACCGTTGGGGCCGTAGATGCCGGAGGCCATGATGGCCATGGTAAAGGTCGAAGCGGTCTTGTTGATGGGGCCGCCCATATCGAAGGCGGTCATAACACCAATGACCAGGCCCAGGACGACGGCGGAGCCACCCTGCAGGCTACCGAGCACGCTGGTGAGCCAATCCATCACGAAGCCAAGCGGCGTGGCCAGGATGTAGATGTAGGCCATGCCCAGGACGAGCGAGGTCAGAATCGGGATGATCAGGATCGGCATGATGGTCTGGATGGTGTTGTTGACCTTCCAGGTCTTCATCCAGCGGACAAAGTAACCGCAGATGACAGCCATGATCATGGCACCCAAGAAGCCGGTCGAAACGCTGTTGCCGCTCGGGGTGACGACGGCGTTGTTGACCAAGTAGCCCAGGACGAAGCCAGGGGCAAGTGCGGGCTTGCCGGCCATCGAGTAGGCGATGTATGCCGCAAGCACCGGGATCATCATGGAGATGCCGGCCATGCCGATGGTGTTAAGACTCACCATCAGCGGGTTCGTAACCTCCATGCCGTTGGCGCCGGCGGTACCGGATGCCAGCGAGAAGGCGAGAAACACGCCGCCGATAACGACGATGGGGATAAAATAGGAAACGCCGGTATTGAATGCATTGAGCAGCGTCTTACCAGGATCGGCAAAGATGGACTGCTTGGACGCCGGTGTCGGGGCCTGCGGGGCAGCGGAGACGGCCTTCTTCTCTGCCTTGGCCTCGGCCTTGGGCGCGTCAACGGCGCCGCCCGTCGCCTTGATGATTTCAACGGCCTGGTCGATAATCTTTACCGGATCGGCGATCACATCCGAGGTGCCGACCTTCAGGAACTTGCCCTCGGCCATCTTCTGCTCAAAACGGTCCTCGTTCTCGACACCCACGTCGACGGACTCGAGCACCAGGTCGGCGGAATCCACGTCTTCCTGCGTCAGCTCGTTCTCGATACCCAGACCACCCTGAGCCTCGACTTTGCACTCGATGCCACGAGCGGCGCATTCATCCTGAATCGCCTTCTGGGCCATATACGTGTGGGCGATTCCCACGGTACAGGCGGCAACGCCTACGATCTTCATTGCTTCCCTCTTTTCATAGAGTTGCGTGCGCAAGACACCGTTTGCGGAGGCCTCCGGAGCATCCCCTGCCGTTTGGACTTGCTGTCTTTTCGACAAGACCAATATAGGTGCTCACTTTTCTTAATGCCAGCTTATTTCGGTAAACGCGCAGGTCAGAGCGTTGGTTATGCTCTTTGGTTATGCGTTTAACCAAAATTGAATCCTGCGTTTTTAACCTCGATTTAAAAAGTCAAGAAGTATTTGATTTTCTCGGTGGACGGCAAACTCATATATCTGTCTTGGATTTAGGTGGCCCGCAAGCGCCGCATTGTTGCATACTCATGAAGGACGGGAGGGGCGCCAACAGGAGAAGCACCCGCGCCCAAAACTCAAAGCACCAAGCCGGGAAACGTTCATCTGTCGGAAGGAGTCGCTGTGGCAAAACAGCGCGTTACGATTGCAGACGTCGCTCGCGAGGCAGGGACCTCAACGGCAAGCGTCTCGTACTACCTCAACGACAAACGGGATAAGCTCAGCGAGAAAACGCAGGCGAAGATTGCGCGCGTCATCAAGGAACTCGGATACGTTCCCAACGCGCAGGCGCAGACGCTCACCGGCAAACAAACCCACGTCATCGCCATTATCATTTTGGACAACACCAACAAGTGGGCGGGACTTGTCCTCAACGGCATGGAACAGGTCATGCTCCCTGCGGGCTACCAGACGGTCGTCTGCACGAGCAACTTCGATCCCGACACCGAGCTCATGTACGTCGAAAAGATGCTCTCGTTGGGCGTCGATGGCTTTATCATCCAGCCCACGGCAAACTTCAAAGCCGTCCACGATCGCATTAGGCGCGCCGGCAAGCCGGTTGTCTTCTTCGATGCGGCCATTTATAGCCCAGGCACCAGCTGGATCAAGACCAACCTCTATGACGGCGTGTACAATGCCACGCAGGCGCTTCTCGATGCCGGCTACGAGGACTTTTTCTCCATCGCCGCCAACATGACCGAAATGCGCACCCGCATGGAGCGTTTTCAGGGATATGCCGAGGCGTTGGCTGCCAGCGGACAAATCTACAAAGCCATTCCCATCGACCACAACAAACCGTCGGTCCATGAATTCACCGAGTACTTTAAGTACAAGCTCAATCCCGCCAAGCGCACACTTATCTTCGTACAAAATCAGTGGGCACTCCCCCGTGTCTACAAGGCACTTCAGCCTATGGCCCATCTGCTTCCACAGCAAATCGGTCTTTTGGGACTCAACTGCGAAGACTGGACCAACCTCACCACGCCCACCGTCTCCACCATCATCGAGCCCGTCGACCAGGAAGGTCGCGAGGCGGCCGAGATGCTGCTCGCCCTGCTTGACGGCAGCAGTGAGCCCGGCGAGCAGCGCATCCTCGAGTGCAAACTCAACTGGCTCGACTCCACCTCGATCTAGCCCACAGAACAAACCCACCAGCACCCCAACACCCCTAAGTTGCGGTGAAATAGTTCCTGTTTAACGGCTTTTTACGGCCAAACAGGAACTATTCCACCGCAACTTTATTTGGGACAAAGTAATCAGGAGTGTTTGTCCCAAAATCTTAAGTATTTGTTCGATCGAATGACCTGCGATGGCACCTGCTAGACTGGTAGACTCCCGACCGACTATCCAGGAGCCGCAATGTCGCGCAAGTCCGCCTACAAGCAAGTACTTTCCATCGGCACCGCCGTGGTGCTGGGATTTGCGCTGTTTACGGGATCGCTCGACGGGGCGCCCAAGCTGTTGTCACCGCAAAGCGATGAGCAGGCGGCAGCTCTAGCCGAGAAGCAGAACGAGAGCCCCAGCCGCACCGATGACGAGGCGGACCTGGTCGCCCAACTCGAATCGGGGACGGCAAGCTCCGCGGACTCCGAAGGCAGCCCGGACACCGGCGATGGCTCCGAGGCCACCACAACCGACACCGATTCGGACGGCTCCGCCACCCCCATCGACGAGGTCGAAAACCCCGACCTCGACCGCGCACGCGGCGTATACCTCAGCAGCATTCCCGACTATGCGGGCAACCCCTATGTCGCCCTGCGCGCCGATAGCACGCACCCGTTGGGCACGCCGTCGTTCACGCTCGACGAGTATGAACGTGCCATCGAAGAGGGCTGCTTTAAGAAGTTCTCCAAGCTCGACAGCCTGGGTCGCACCCGCAAGGCACTCGCCTGCGTAGGCCCCGAGTCGCTCGGCCAGGGCAAGCGCGGCGATATCTCGCGCATTCATCCCGCCGGCTGGCGCCAGCAGCGCTACGACTTCATCCCCGGCCAGAGCCTCTACAACCGCTGCCACCTTATCGCCTGGTCGCTCTGCGGCGAAAACGCCAACCGCAAGAATCTCCTCACCGGCACGCGTTATCTCAACGAGACGGGCATGCTTCCTTTTGAGGAGCAGATTCTCGACTACATCCGCGACACGGGCAACCACGTGCTCTACCGCGTCACGCCCATGTATAACGAAGAGGAACTCGTCTGCCGCGGCGTTCGTCTGGAGGCGCAATCGGTCGAGGACCACGGCAAGACGCTCTGCTTTCACGTGTACTGCTATAACCTGCAGCCGCACGTGCAGATCGACTACGCCACCGGCCGCAACCAGGCTTCGGGAGATTAGGGTCGACCACGCCGCCGCATCACCCCAAAGCAAAAATGATCCGTTTTCCTCCATCCCCAAGGGACCAAATAAGGCCGCCCCGGTTACCCAGGGCGGCCTTATTGTCAGCACTTATGGTTCAGACAAAACCACACGCTACTTAGCACGGCCTTCCTCATAGCGCTCGACCAGCTTCGCCTGCACGTCATAGGGAACCTGCTCGTAACCGGCCGGCTTCATGGTAAAGTCGCCCGTACCGCGCGTGATGGAGCGCAGGCGCGTCGAGTAATCCGTCAGCTCGGCGAGCGGAGCCTGGGCGATGACCACGGTGTCGCCGCGCTCATCGGTCTCCATGCCCGTCACGCGACCGCGCGAGGCCGAGATGTCGCCCATCACAGCGCCGGCGTAGCTCTCGGGAATGGTCACGGTGATCTCCTCGATGGGCTCCAGCACCACCGGGTCGGCATCGGCGCACGCCTTGCGCAGGCCAATACGGGCCGCCGCACGGAACGCCATCTCGTTGGAGTCGACGCTGTGATACGAGCCGTCGTACACCGCAACGCGAATGCCCGTGAGCGGATAGCCCGCAATAATGCCGTCCTTCATGGTCTCCTGGACGCCCTTATCCACAGCGGGGATCAGCGAGCGCGGAATGCGGCCACCCACGACCTCGTCCACAAACTCGTAGCCGTCGCTCGTGCCGTCGGGCCCAATGAGCGGCTCCACGCGCAGCCAGCAGTCGCCGTACTGGCCGGCGCCACCGGTCTGCTTCTTGTGACGGCCCTGAGCGCTCGCCGTGCGGCGGATGGTCTCGCGATACGGAATGCGGATCGGCACGCTCTTGGCCGCGACCTTGGTGCGGTCCTCCAGGCGGTTGAGCAGTACCGAAACCTGCGCCTCGCCTACTGCGGAAATGATGGTCTGGCCCGTCTCCTCGTCGCGATCGATGCTCATGGTCGGATCGGCCTTGCACGCCTTCTCAATAAACGTGTAGAGCTTCTCCTCGTCGCCGCGGTTCTCGGCCTCGATGGCGATGCGGTACTGCGAGTTGGGGAACTTGAACGCCGCGGCCTCAACCTTGCCGGTAATGGAGAGCGTATCGCCCGTCTCGGCCGCCAGCTTGGGCGCCACGATGATGTCGCCGGCGTAGGCGTGACCGACCTCGGTCATGTCGCGGCCGCACATCACATACAGGTGAGCCAGACGGTCGCTCTTGCGCGTGCGGGCGTTGACGAGCTCAAGGCCCGGCTCAAGCGTGCCCGTCAGCACCTTGATAAAGCTGATACGACCCTGCTGCGGATCGGCCAGCGTCTTAAACACAAACGCCACCGGGCGGTCGTCATCGCTCGAGATCTTGAGCGAATCGCCGTCGATGAGCGGCATCTCGCCGTAGTCGGTCGGCGCCGGGAAGTACGTGGCGATGTCGTCCATCAGCGAGTTGACGCCCTGCTCCTTAATGCAATCGCCCGCAAAGACCGGCACAAAGATGCGCTCGGCGATTGCCTTGGACAACAAGCCCTCGAGCTCCTCCTGCGTCAGCGTCTCCTCGCCTTCCAGGTACTTCATCATCAGCTCATCGTCAGCCTCGGCCACCAGCTCGCACAGATGATCGTGAGCCTCCTCGGCCTGGGCACGATACTCCTCGGGAATCTCCGACTCAACGGCCTCGGCGCCGTTGCAGTGGCGCGCCTTCATACGGACCAGGTCGATGATGCCGTCAAAGTCCTCGCCCTCGCCCCAGGGAAGAGTTACGGCGCCCAGACGCGTACCAAAGCGCTCTTGCAGCAGCTCCATGGTGGTCGCAAAGCTGGCCTCGGGGCGCGACAGGCGGTTCACGAACACCGCGCGCGCCAGGCGCAGGTCCTCGGCCGCATACCAAAGCTTGACGGTCGTCGGCTGCGGGCCGGCCTCGGCGTCGACCACGAACAGGGCCGTCTCGCAAACGCTCATCGCGGCAAAGGCGTCGCCGATAAAATCGGGGTAGCACGGGGCATCGAGCACGTTGATGCGAGCGCCCTTCCAGTCGATCGGCGCGATGGTCGTCGAGATGGAAAACGCACGCTTGACCTCTTCGGGGTCGTAGTCGAGCGTGGGCTTGGTGCCGTCGTGGCCGCCCAGACGGGCGGTCTTGCCGGAAAGGTGGAGCATGGCCTCGGCGAGTGAAGTCTTGCCCACCCCGCCTTGGCCTACGAGCACCACGTTCCTTACGTTGCCGGTCTTGGGAGCACCCATGATGACCTCCTTGCAGGGTCGCGCGCCATGCGCGACGCCAACGGGGAGAGTTCGCAGTCGGTGCCGTCCCGGGAGCAGCATGGTCGGCAGCCGAGCCGACTCACCCTCCAAATGTCCTATGCCACCACCCTACCCTTGCAGCCGCCTGTCCATGCATACCTTTCGGCGCGCGTATGAATACGGGCGGCGAGAGGACAAGCAGGTCGTTTAGCTTTTGAGAAATCGCTCCGGGGTCAATATAAAACCGCCGCAGGCCAAACGACCTGCGGCGGCATTCCTGTATATGTTGTCGAGCCTACCCCTCGATACGGCTCAAGAACTCGCGCGTACGCTGCTCACGCGGATGGTCGATGACCTGCTCGGCAGAACCTTCTTCGACAATACGACCGCCATCCATAAAGACCACGCGGTCGGCAACATCACGCGCAAACTGCATCGCGTGCGTCACGATTACCATCGTCATATTCTGCGCAGCAAGGTCCTTGATGACACGCAGTACCTCGGCCGTCAGCTCGGGGTCGAGCGCCGAGGTCGGCTCGTCAAAGAACAAGATTTCCGGATCGAGCGCCAGGGCGCGGGCAATACTCACGCGCTGCTGTTGGCCGCCCGAAAGCTCGCAGGGCACCTTGTTCTCGTTGCCCGTAAGCCCCATCTGCGCAATCAGCTCGCGCGCGCGGGCATCCGCTTGCTCACGCGGACGCTTGAGCACGCGAATCGGTGCGTCGGTGATGTTTTTCATCACGGTATAGTGCGGGAACAGATTGTAGTTCTGGAACACCAGGCCAAACCGCGAGCGCGCCTGTTTGGGAACATCGCCCTTCGCATATACCGCTCCCGGTCCCGCATCCGTCGCGACCGCCAGATCGCCAAACGAGAGCGAGCCGCCGTCGAGCGTCTCGAGCAGCGTGGCGCAACGCAGCAGCGTAGACTTGCCGCCACCCGAAGGCCCGATAATCGCCACGACCTCGCCACGCTTCACCTCGAGCGAGATATCCTTAAGCACCTCATTGCCGCCAAACGCCTTACGGGCGCTTTCGATTTTCATCACTGAATTAGTCATGGTAATAGTCCAGCTTCTTTTCGGCAGCGCCCAGCAGCATCTCGACCACAAAGTTAAAGACCCAGTAGATCAGCGCCGCAATCGCAAACGGCACCATGCTCACCTGCGAGGCGACCAGCGCCTTGGCCGTCGAGAACATCTCGCCCACGCCGATGGCAAACGCCAGTGACGTATCCTTGACCAGCGTGATGATCTCGTTGCCCATCGCCGGCAAAATGCGCTTGGCGACCTGCGGCATCACGATATACAGAAACGTCTGCATACGCGAATAGCCCAACACCTCGGCGGCCTCGTATTGACCGCGCGGTATGGACTGCAGGCCCGAGCGATAGATCTCGGCATAATAACCGGCATAGTTGATGATGAACGCCACGACGCACGCCGTCCACTTGGAATCGGGCGTGAGCGAAATGCCGAACACATAGTATGGGGCAAAGTAGATAGCAAACATCTGCAGCATCAGCGGCGTGCCACGCATGACCGAAATGTAGATACGCGCGATCCAACGAAGCGGCGCGATCTTACTCATGCGCATAAACGCCACGGGGATTCCCAGCGGAATCGACCCCAGCAGTGTCAGCACAAATAGCTGCAGGCTGACCAGAAAACCCTGGCCAAGCATCTGCATCATGACCTGAATTGACATTACTTGAGCACCCAATTATCGAAAGAGAGACCATAGTCTGCATATTTATCGCAGAGATCCTTGACCGTGCCATCCTCGTAGAGCGCCTTGAGCGACTCAGTCACGGCATCGGCAGACTTGGTGTCACCCTTCTTAAAGCCAACGGCATAGTGCTCGCTGGACAGCGGCTCATCAAGCTGCGTATAGGCGTCGGGCTTGGCGGCAAGCTGATACTGAGCGATCGAAAGGTCGCAGGCAACAGCATCGACCGCGCCGCTCTCGAGCTGCATAAACGCCGTGTTGTACTCGCCGATGGTATCGAGCGTGGCAAACGTCGCAGCCAGATCCTTCTGGTCGCCCTCGAGCACGTCCTGAGCAGCGGAATCGGTCTGGGTGATCACGGTCTTGCCGGCAAGATCGTCCCAGCTCTTGATACCTGCGTCCTTCTTGACCACGAGCACCTGCTCGTTGAGCATGTAGGGCTCGGAGAACGTGTAGTCGTCCTCACGGCCCTCCTTGGTAAAGCCGTTCCAGATGCAGTTGATGGCGCCCGAGTCGAGCAGCGTGTCCTTAGCGTCCCAGTCGATGGCCTCATACTCAACGTCCCAGCCCTGCTTGTCGGCAACGGCCTTGGCAAGATCAAGGTCAAAGCCAGTGTACTCGCCGTCGTCGCCCACAAAGCCATACGGAGGATAGGACTTGTCAAAGCCCACCACGAGCTTCTTGGACTCCGCGGCGCCCTTCACGTCCTTGGATGCGGCAGAACCAGCAGCGGAGCCCTTGTCGGCACCGCCGCCGCAACCCACCAGGCCAAGGCCGAGAACCGTGGCAAGCGAACCGGCTAGACCAACAAACTGACGACGAGACATATCGGTATTCATGGTATCCCCCTTGATAGCACTTTAGTTAAGTAAAGTGAGGCATGTAACGTTCAGAATCATACACTTTACCTTGATAGAGTACAAGGGAGAGGTTGCCCGGCGCGGGCGGGAGCGGCACGTAATTAAGTTTCCTGCTCTACAGTCCTGCGCAAGACGGAAAGCACATTAAGTGCTTTCCTTTGCGTGCGGAACTCGCGATAAACTTAATTGCGCGCCGCTCCCCGCCCGCGCCGGGCAAACGTCGTTGGGCTTATCACCGACATGAAATGGGCACTTGCATATCGTCTGCTAACTTGGCACGGTACAATGCTTTCAGATTTCAATTTGTAAATTAGTGGGGTTAATTCATGGCAGAATCTCGTGCGGAGCGTAAGGCTCGTCGTGCTTTGATCGAGGCGGCTGAGGGGTCGGAGGAGAAAAAATCTTCTAAGAAATCCAAGCCATCTCAGGATGCGAAGGGTAAGTCGGCCAAAGGCAAGGTTAAGACCAAGCGTTCTGGCTCTCGTCACGGCGGGGATAAAGCGTCTCACGTTCGTTCCAAGGACTCACGCAAGGATTCGGCTCAGCCTGCGCGAAAGATCGTGGATCCCAAGTCGCCTTGTTCCATCATGCGGGCTTGTGGTGGGTGCACGGCGCTCAATCGTCCTTATAAGAAGCAATTGGCGACCAAGCAGGCTGCTATGGAGGAGCTGTTTGCTGAGCTCTGCGAGCGTGAGGGTATCGCCGTTGATCCTATTCGCGGTATGGGCGTCACCCTGGGCGACCCGGGTAAATATCCTGCGCCGCGTGGCTTTCGTCATAAAGCTGCCACTCCGTTTGCACCCGGTAAGGAGGGCACTGTCCGCTGTGGCTTTTTTGAGCGCGGCACGCACAAAATCGTCGCCGTACCCGAGTGTCCTGTCGAGGCGCCGGGTGCCCGTCAGATTCTCAACGGCATCGCGCGCGAAGCTGAGCGGCTGCATATTCCCGCCTTTAATGAGGACAAGCATCTTGGTTTGCTTCGCTATGCCGTCGTCCGCTGCGGTTGGCGCACCGACCAAGTCATGGTTACGCTCGTGACCGCCCAGCGTGACTTACCGCATGCGCAGGAGTTCTTTGAGGCCGTCGCGGCGCTCGATCCGCATATCGTCACCGTCGCCCAAAATATCAACGGCCGTCCCGGTAACGCCATCTTGGGTGAGGAGACTCGTATCGTCTATGGCGCCGAGTGCATGCGCGACCAGCTGCTCGGTTGCGAATTCGATATCTCCCCTACCGCGTTCTATCAGACCAATCCACAGCAGACCGAGCTGCTCTATCAGCTTGCGATTGACGGCATGGACCTGCAGCATGGTGACATTCTTATGGACGCGTACTGCGGCAGCGGCACCATCGGTCTGTGCGCCGCGAAGGATGCCCAGGACAGGGGTGTCGGCATTATGCTGCTCGGCGTGGAGCGCAACCCGGCGGGCATTGCCGACGCACGTCGCAATGCCGAGCTCAACGGCCTCACCCGCAGCGCTTGGTTTATGGCCGACGACGCCACCGATTACATCCTGGACGCCGCCGATAACAACGAGCGCGTTGACGTTCTCTCCATCGACCCGCCACGCGCCGGCTCCACACCAGAGTTCCTCGAAGCCACTTGCGCACTCAAGCCGCGCCGCATCACCTACATCAGTTGCAATCCCGTCACCCAAGAGCGCGACCTACACCAGCTCCTCGACGGAGGTTATCGCCTGCTCAAGATCACGCCGGTCGACATGTTCCCCCACACCGACCACACCGAGACCGTCGCGGTCCTCGAGCGCCGCTAATCCACCGACACAAGAAAGGGGGCGGCCCGTCTGGACTGCCCCCTTCGCTTGGCTTATGAACTCCGCTACATCCCCTTGCGCAGGTCACACACGCCGGCTGCCGCCATCTCGCGAAGCAGCGTCTCGCGGTCGCGTGTCACGATCAAATCCAGCGGGAAATGAATCTCGTCGAGCATCTTGCGGGCGTGGTCGAGCTTGCCAATTGCCATGCCAATGTGCGCATCAGTCGACACGCCAATGCCCACGCCCAGCTCGGCGCAGCGCTCGGCAATCTTGCGGCACACGTCCCAATGCTCAGCATCGTTGCCATGCTCAAGGCTGTGGTTGTTGATCTCGATTATCTTGTGCTTGGCCTTGGCCGCCAGCAGCACCTCATCGATATCGAACAGCACGCCCGAACGACCCGTATGCCCAAGCATAAACACCTTGGGGTGCTCCAGGGCATTGATGTACATCTCGGTTGTCTGGGCGAGCGTCGCGCCTTCGGCAAACTGCGGGTTATGCACGCTTGCCACCAAATAATCCAAATTACGCGTCACCAAATCGAACAGCGAATGCTCACGACTATACGAATCGCCGGCGATATCGAGCGAAACGGGAATGTCCTCGCCAAACAAGCTGCCGTCCAGCGAAACGATATCGGCCTCGGCGCCGCGAAGCACCAGCACGCCGCTCCAAATGCGCGGCCAGATATCCTGGTTAATAAAGAATTGGAAACTGCGCAGGTCATTGGGACAAGGCGTAACCATCGAGCTTAAATGATCGGCTGAACCGAGCACCTGAAGGCCGCGCTCTGCCGCCCAATAGATGTTCTCCTCGATGGTTGAGTACGCATGCGCAGAGAACATCGTATGAGTATGAATATCACAAGAAAGAAGGTAGGGCATCGGGTCTCCTTGTCCAGTATGGCCGTCGCGTATATTCATTGTACGCATAGCTTTCGGCAGTCGTAAAACTGCTTCATCCCAATCACACAACGGCATAAACAACGGGGTCTGGCTTAGCACCAAACCCCGTTTCACGTAAAACATTGCAAGCAGAGCGCTTTACTTTCGACGATATTCGTCGGCCAGTTGCTTCCAGGCAGACAACGAATTGACGATGGTCTCGTAGCTCACACAGTAGCCAAGGCGGAACCAGCCCGGCATGCCAAAGCTATCCGAAGGCACCGCGAGCAGCTCATACTTCTTCGCGCGCTCGCAGAAAGCGTTCGCATCGGGCTCCAGCGCCTTCACCCACAGGTAGAATGCACCGTCCGGCTCAACATAGGTGTAGCCGTACTCCGCCAGCGCATCGGTAAGCGCCGTGCGGTTGCGTGCATAGGCCTCAACGTCACTCGGCTCATCGATGCAATCGATAATCACGCGCTGGAAGAGCGCCGGAGCGCACACGAAGCCCAGCGTACGGGCGGCACCGGCAACGGCGGGCATTAGACGAGCTGCCTGAGGATTCGTATTGGGAACCAGGATCCACCCGACGCGCTCGCCCGGTAGCGAAAGCGACTTGGAATACGAGTAGCACACGATGGTGTGCTCGTAGATCGAAGGTACCCAAGGCACCTCGGCGCCATAGACAATCTCGCGATACGGCTCATCCGAGATAAGCATGATCGGATTCTCGGGATCGCGCTTGGCGTTGACCTCGCGTAAAACATTGGCCAGTCGCGTCAGGGTATCGCGCGTATACACGGCGCCCGTCGGGTTATTCGGTGAGTCGATGATGACAGCTGCCGTCTTGTCGGTAATCGCCTTGAGCACGTTATCCACGCTCAGCTGGAACGTATCTTCATCGGCGAGCGCCTCGACACACGTACAGCCGGCCTTCTCAATCCACACGCGATACTCCGGGAAGTACGGGGCGATAACAATGACCTCGTCACCCGGGTTCGTAACGGCATTGAGCGTGCAGGTGAGCGAAGCCGCCGCGCCCACGGTCATAAAGACATCCTTGCCCTCATAGCTCGTACCGAATCGACGGTTAAGCGACTCAGCCACGGCGGTACGGCATTGCGGCAGGCCCGGAGCGGGCGTATAACCGTGCAGCTGGTCACTCGGCAGCTCCAAGGCCTTCTTAATGGACTCCGCGACGGCAACGGGAGCAGGAACGCTCGGATTGCCCAGCGAGAAATCAAACACGTTTTCCGCGCCGATTTGCGCCTTGCGCTCAAGGCCATAGCTAAAAATCTCGCGGATGATGGAGCTTTCCGCACCGCGAGCATACATAGTTTCGTTTATCATCTGTTCCCCTTTCGCATAGGCGCTATTGTACGCTTTAGTCGGGCAAAGCGCCGCAGCAATGTTGATTGGGGACGGACTTAAATGCGTGAAAACGCTCATTTAAGTCTGTCCCCAATCAATGAAGAAAAAGCCTCCGCAGGTTTCCCCGCGGAGGCTTTCACCACAAAGACTATTTGTCGGCGTCGGTGTCGGCACCGGCATTGGCGGCACACTCATCGCCGGCATCATCGGATGCGGCTTCGGCATCCTCCTGCATGGCCGCCTGCGCAAAGGCTGCGGCATCAGCCGCCAGCTCCTCCTCGCTCATACGAGGCGCGCGCTTCTTGGTCGGCATACCGGCCGCCTTGGCATTGCGCTCCTCCTTGGCCGCCAGGATATCGCCCTCGCGCTCAAGGTAGGCGTCCCACTCGTTGTCGAGCAGGGCGTTCACGGCGTCGCCTTCGACGGTCTCGCGCTCAAGCAGTACCTTGGCCATCAAATCGAGCTGGTCGCGACGGGCATCCAAAATCTCGACCGCACGACGATGGGCCTCGCGCATGATGCGCTGAACCTCGATATCGATGCGGCGCGCCGTCTCCTCGGAGTAATCCTGGTGATCGGCGTAATCGCGGCCCAGGAATACCTGATGCTGCGCCTCACCAAACACCTGCGTTCCAAGTTCCTCGCTCATGCCCAGGCGCGTGACCATCTCGCGCGCCATCTTGGTCGCACGCTCCAGGTCGTTGCTCGCGCCCGACGTGATGTCGTCGCACATGAGTTCCTCGGCAACGCGACCGCCCAAGAACACGGCGAGCTCGTCGAGCATCTCGTTCTTGGTCTTGAGGAAGTGATCCTCCTGCGGAAGCTGCAGTGTGTAGCCCAGAGCCTGGCCGCGGCTGACGATCGAAATCTTATGAACCGGATCGGAGTGCTCCAAGATGTGACCCACCAGGGCATGGCCGCTCTCGTGGTAGGCAATCGTGGTGCGCTCGGCTTCGGTCATCACACGACCCTTGCGTTGCGGTCCGGCAATCACGCGCTCCATCGATTCCTCGACCTCGTCCATCGAGATCACGGAACGATGGCGGCGGGCAGCCAGCAGCGCAGACTCGTTGAGCAGGTTTGCCAGATCGGCGCCGGTAAAGCCAACGGTCATCTGGGCGAGCTTCTCAAACTTCACGTCCTCGTCCATCGGCTTGTTCTCGGCATGCACGCGCAAGATCTGCTCGCGGCCCTTCACATCCGGACGGTCGACCGTAACCTGACGGTCAAAACGACCGGGACGCAGCAATGCCGGATCCAGGATGTCAGGGCGGTTGGTCGCAGCGATCAGGATGACCGACTCGCTCTCCTCAAAACCGTCCATCTCGACCAGCAGCTGGTTGAGCGTCTGCTCGCGCTCGTCGTGACCGCCGCCCAAACCAGCTCCGCGCTGACGTCCCACGGCATCGATCTCATCGATGAAGATGATCGACGGAGCCTGGGACTTGGCCTCCTTAAAGAGGTCACGTACACGGCTGGCGCCGACACCCACGAACATCTCGACAAAGTCGGAACCAGAGATGCTAAAGAACGGAACGCCCGCCTCGCCGGCAACGGCCTTGGCCAGCAGCGTTTTACCGGTGCCCGGAGGGCCCACCAGCAACACGCCACGCGGGATCTTGGCGCCCAGTTTGCGATAGCGATCCGGATCGCTCAAAAAGTCACGGATCTCCTCGAGCTCCTCGACTGCCTCGTCCACGCCGGCAACGTCTTCAAACTTGACCTTGGGGCGCGTGGCCTCGTTGGTCTTGGCGTTGGTCTTGCCAAACTGCATGTTCCTGTTGTTGGCGCCCATCATCTGGCGCATAAAGTAGAACATGATAGCGATCAGGGCGATTGTCGGAAGCACGCTCATCGCCAGGTCGCCCCAAAAATCGGGATCGTTGGTGTTGACGATGTACTTGGTATCGGGGTGCTCCGCCATAAGCTCGGCAAGCGAATCGGAGCCGACATAGGTCGAGGAGAAGCTCTTGAGCTCGCTCGTATCGCCCTTGTCCTTCTTCGTCTTCCAGTAATGACCCGTCACGCTTCCGTCTTGAACCGTATAGGTCAGATCTTCGACGCGATCCTGCTTGATGGCACTCACCATCTCGCTCGTCGCGAGCTTAACGGTATTGCTGGAATTGGCAAAGCCGGAGCCCATGTTAAAGAAGGCGTAGCCCAGGAGCGCGCAAGCCAAAATAAAATACAGCCAGCCCGTACGCGTGGGCTTCTTGCCTCCGGGCATCCCCGGGATCTTAGGCTCCCGGGGAGTCTGGGAATTGTTATCGTTACGGTCGTCGGGCATCTTACGAATAAACCTCCGGTTTCAAAATGCCCAGATACGGAAGGTTACGATAGCGCTCGGCATAGTCGAGGCCGTAGCCCACCACAAAGGCATCGGGGCAATGGGTTCCAACATACTTGGGCGTGACGGCCGAGGTACGGTCCTCAACGTCCTTCCACAGGAAGGCGGCAACCTCCAGCGAGGCGGGCTTGCGGCTCTCGAGGTTCTTCATCAGATACTTGAGCGTCAGGCCCGAGTCCAGAATGTCCTCGACGATCAGCACGTCGCGACCGCGGATGTCGATATCCAGGTCCTTAATGATACGCACGATGCCCGAGGACTTCACACCGTCGCCATAGCTCGAAACAGCCATGAAATCGATGTTGGTCGGCAGCTCGATCTTGCGCATCAGGTCGCCCATAAAGACCACGGCGCCGCGCAGGACCGCAATCAGCACCAGATCCTTACCCGCGTAGTCGCGAGTAATCTGCTCGCCTAGGCGAGAGACGATACCGTCGATATCCTCCTGCGTAAACAGAACCTTCTCGATATCCGGATGTTGAGAAGCCATGACAACCCTTTCTTGTGCTTATCGCCCACGCACCGCCGCATGGACGCGAACTACACATTCTAGCAGCGCACGGGGTATATTTACCAGCACGTGCGCCATCAGCGCGGGAATACCGTCAACGTCGCACAGAATAGCTGGCGCGAAGCGCTATTCCGCATCGACCACACGAAGCAGATATGCCACGCGCGTTGCGGCCGTGCATTTAAAACGCTCGTCCGCGCGAACGCCCGCGACCCATACTACGGCACCTCCCGGAGCCGTTCTTACCACGGGTACGCCAGAGCGGTCTGAAACAGGAATGCGCGCCTCGTTCAACAGGTCTGACACTTTCTTGCTTCGGCCGTTCATCCCCAACGGGCACATCACGTCTCCCGGCACAGGGCTATCCACCCACAGGCGCGCCGATCGTGCCTCGGTGGGAATCTCCCCGCGCGAGCCGGCTAACATCCGCTCGCTATCGCGGTCGGCAAACCCCAGGGCCGCCGCATCCACCAAGGCCGCAACCTCTCCGGCAGCAGCAAGCTCGCGGGCACGGTGCACGATATCGCGCCCCGGCTCCACAGCCATCGGCTCTGCTGTCAGCATACGCCCCGCCCCCAGCGGCAGACGACCGGGAACGGAGATCCAGTCGGCCACTAAGCCCTCGCGCGCCGCCGGGGCCTTGAACGCCAGCATGCCAAACTCCACACGGGCATCAATTCCCGCAGGAAGCGTTACCGAGCCCGAGCCCGCAGCGACGCAGGCGAGCACGCGCTCCACGTGCCGCATCTCCGGTCGCGCGTCGGGATCGATGCGCTTTATCGCCAACCGCACGATACGCCGTGCAATCACAACCTCAGCGGCGGCAAGACGGCGCGCATCGAGCACCAGTGCGCCCGCCGCTTCCTTGCGCAGACAGCTTCGAAACGCCTGTGCCGAAAGCTGGAAAAGAAAGGCGTCTTCGTCGCCCAGAATTTCGCAAGCGGCGCCAATCGTCTTACAGACGCTCGCGTTGCGCTGCGCCACCACCGGCATCACTCGATGGCGCACGTAGTTACGCAAGTACGACACGTCCTCGTTGCTTTCATCTTCCCGCCATGGCTGACCGTGCACCTGCAGATAGCTCACGAGCTCATCGTGCGTGAGGTCGAGCAAGGGGCGAACCACAATGTTCCGACGGCGCGGAATGCTCGATAGACCCGCGGGACCCGACCCTTTAATGGCATTCATCAAAAATGTTTCCGCGCGGTCCGACGAAGTATGCGCGGTACAGATACGAGCCGCCGTCCGCGGTGCGCCCGATTCGGCACAAAGTTCGCGAACATATCTCCGTGCCGCGGCATAGCGCACCTCGCGAGCCGCAGCCTCGATATTGCCCGATTCGTCATCAAAATAGGCATGCTCAACACACAGCGGCAAGCCGTATTGCGCGCACAGGTCACGTACAAAGGCCTCGTCGCCATCGGATGCCTCCCCGCGCAGATGATGGTTTACATGCAGCACGTGCAATCGCTCGCGCGCAATGGGAGCGACGCCGCGCCCGTCCTGGATATCCAGCTTTGATGTGCAAGCCATAAGGAGCAGCGCCGTCGAGTCCGCACCGCCTGATACCATGAGCACTACGGGGGCAGCGGCCTGCCGCGTTGCCAGGGCGCTCTTATCCGTCCTCGGCGCGGCATGATGTCCATAGTGCTGAGATACCGTTGGCATTCGCTTCCTCCTCTATTCGTCCGCACCCATTGTATCCTTTGGAATCTTATGTCTCGCCTGCACCTTCATATCCTCGGCAGCGGCTCAAAAGGCAACTGCGCACTCGTCGAGGGGCCTCAGGGGCTCATCATGATCGACAACGGCCTGTCCCGCCGCGAGACACTTAAACGCATGGCGGAGCTTGGCCTCTCGGCAGACGACGTCGCCGCTCTTGTAATCACCCATGAGCATGGTGACCATATCAAGGGGCTCGATGTATGGTGCAAGCACTGGCATGGTCCCCTCTTTGCCAGCAGGGACACCCTTTCATGCAAAGAAAACCTCGCGCGCCTGCCCGTAGAGGAATTTGACCCCGGCGACACGCTCCCCATTGCCGGCATCCACGTGCAAACCTACTCAACATCGCACGATGTCATCAATCCTGTCGGCTATCGATTTAATGCTCTCGATGATTCCATTGGGTTTGCCACCGACACCGGAGAGTTATCGAGCAAGGCCATAGGCATCCTCAAAGACTGTCGAGTTCTCGCGCTCGAAAGCAACCACGATGTAGCTATGCTGCGCGAAGGAGCGTACCCCCGCTTTCTTCAGGAGCGCATCCTGTCCACAAAGGGGCACCTCTCCAACAACCAGGCCGCCGAAGCCGCGCGCGAACTTGTTACCGATCGCACCGAACAGCTCATCGCCATGCATATCAGCCAAGACAATAATCGTCCAAGCCTTACCGTCAAAAGCTATGCCAAAACTCTAGCCGCAACCCTGGATGACGAGGTCGGCAGCTCCGCCACCCTTCTCCAAGGATCGCGAAATCTCTCGATACGCCCCGCAAGCCAGAATCGGCCAGCAACCATTCAATAGACTGTCCTAGACAGCAAAAGGGGCCGGGAATCGCTTCCCAGCCCCTTTTGTTATCTTTTAATAGCGCAGAACACCAACGAAGTTAGTCGATGGAGATCTTCGTAACGTTCTTCTTCTCGACGATCTTGGGAACCGTAACGGTAAGGATGCCGTCGGCGTACTTAGCCGAGAGACCCTCGCTCGAAGCATCCTTGAGATACACACCACGCGTCGCGCTGTACGAGCTGAACTCCTTCTGCAGGAAGTTCTTGCCCTCGTTCTCCTCGTCTTCCTCGACATTCACGCTAATGGAGAGACGGCCCTCGTTAAGCTCGACATCGATATCGTCCTTGGCGACGCCGGTAAGATAAGCCTTAACCTCATAGCCATCGCCCTTATCCTCAACGTCAACGGGGAACGCCTTAGAGGCAATCGAGCCGTTCGCTAGGTCACTCATATCATCAAACAGATCGAACAGCGAGCTTGCAGAGGGACGAACGCCAAAAACCGAACGATAAGGAACCATGCTTGCCATGTTTACCACTCCTTTATAGGACTGCCGAGTCATCTTCCAGGTGACTGGGACTTCTTTTGACGCTCTTATATATGCCCACCCGATGCTCATATATACATCGACTATAAAGTTTTTTGAGTCCAGTACTATAAGCATATCTAAGTGTGTAGCACTAAGGTTTTAGGAAGGTTAAGGTTCTTTGAACCAGAGCTTAAATAACGAGTATGTCCACAGCTACAAATAACAAGGGGCTTACAATGAGCGCGTACACGTTGTTGGTAACGAGCTAAAGGGCATCATGGACGACCAAAACCAGAACAATATGTTTATGCCGACGCAGGGGGAAGATATTTCCACGCAGCCGCCACGGTTCCATCGCCCCCACATCTCGCAAGAGCCCATTAATGATGCAGAGCCCGAATATGTGACGAGAAATCGATATCAAACGCTCGAGGATGCCCAAACGGGACGTAAGCATATGGGCGTCGCATCGGGCGATCCCGTATATCTAAAAGATGCACCGTTATCAAAAAACAGCGCAATCAATGACGACCCGACGAAAACGCCCATAACTCGGCAGCAAAGAGGTCCCCGACCTAAGCAAACCTTAACGCATTCGGCTCGTTATCTCGAAACGCCAAAACAGGGAAAATCAATCTTCGTTTCGTCAAATAAACGACGCAAGCAGCATCGACTGACAATCCTGCTTTTGATCATTGTGGTCATAGCAGTTGCACTTGTGATTCGATTTATTGTCTTTAAATAAAAGCTCATTACCCATAAGCCCAACCGGGTTACAGGTGAACTGCAACGACATTGTGAAGTGTTAACGCAAAAAAAGGGGGAGGCCGCGAGGCCTCCCCCTTCTCAATTCAAGCGCACGGCTC
>CALEDY010000132.1 GCA_937949355.1 uncultured Collinsella sp.
CGGTGTCATAGGTGAACCAGGAGCCCGACTTGTTGACGATGTTGTACTCGACGGCCATGTCCAGAAGCGAGCCCTCCTTGGAGATGCCCTTTCCGTACATGATGTCGAACTCGGCCTGCTTGAAGGGAGGGGCGACCTTGTTCTTGACGACCTTGACGCGGACGCGGTTGCCGATGTTCTCGCCGTTGACCTTGATGCTGTCGATGCGACGGATGTCCATGCGGACGGACGCGAAGAACTTGAGGGCGCGACCGCCAGGCGTGGTCTCGGGGTTGCCGAACATGACGCCGATCTTCTCGCGCAGCTGATTAATGAAGATGCAGGTCGTTTTAGATTTGGCGAGCGAGCCGGCGAGCTTACGGAGCGCCTGGCTCATCAGACGGGCTTGAAGGCCAACCGTAGTATCGCCGATCTCGCCCTCGATCTCGGCACGCGGAGTCAAAGCGGCGACAGAGTCGACGACGATGGCGTCAATGGCGCCAGAGCGCACGAGCATGTCGACGATCTCGAGCGCCTGTTCGCCCGTATCGGGCTGGGAAATGAGGACCTCATCGATGTCCACGCCGATACGCGCGGCATACGTGGGATCGAGCGCGTGCTCGGCATCGATAAATGCCACGACGCCACCCATTGCCTGGGCCTCTGCCAAAATCTCGAGCGAAAGCGTTGTCTTACCGGAGGACTCGGGACCGTAAATCTCGACGATACGGCCGCGCGGCACGCCGCCGATGCCCAGAGCGGCATCGAGGGCCAGGGCGCCCGTGGGAATGGCCTCGACCTCGAGCTCGGGACCACCGTCGCCGTACCTCATGATGGAACCCTGGCCGAATTTCTTCTCGATCTCGGCCTTGGTGGTGGCGATCATCTCATCGCGCTCTTTACCCGTCGTGCGAGCATGAACGGTACGTACGGGACCTGAATTCTTGGCCATGAATAGCCCTCCTCTTAACAACCTGCATCGATAATAAACGAACGGCTGTTCGTGGTCAACCGTTCAGATAAATCATATGCAGCCGACCTTTCCAAAACCCAACCAAACGCCGACCAAACACTGACCAAAAACTTGACCGCAGGCGAACCAAGCAAGGCAAGACAAACATGAATACGCCAACTGCCTGCGCAAAGAGCGAATTCGCCAGAGGTCCCTATCTCCACAATTAAGGGGCCCGGAGGCCCCTTAAAACACGTCTATTCCATAGAATCGAGCACACAGACAATGCGACCCAGTGCCTCCGCGACCGCATGGGCACGAACACACGAACGATCGCCCTCATAGTGACAACGAATGGAGTCCGCGACCGGCACTCCCCCATTGGCCGAGCGATACGCCCAGCCAATATAAAAGGTTCCAGCCGGATCGTCCTCGGTCCCTCCACCGGGGCCGGCATAGCCCGTCGCACTCACGGCAATATCGCTCTGGTACAGCTCCAGCGAACCGGCAGCCATCTCGCGCGCCGTCTGGTACGACACCGCGGTATAGCGATCGAGCGTCTCTTGCTCAACGCCGAGCACGCGATGCTTAATCTCGTCGCAGTACGTCACCGCACCACCGCGCAGCACCGCCGAGGCACCGGGGATATCGGCGATCGTCGAGGCGATCATACCCGCTGTCAGAGATTCAGCCGTCGAAACCGTCACACCACGAACACCTGCACGCTCGACAATATCGCGTGCGAGCTCTTCGTTATGCGCGGCAATCTGCTCAAATGATTCCGTCATGCCTACCAGGACCTAGACCGAAAAGACGATCTTGCGGCAGTTCCAGAAGTACTGAGCGCCCGAGATAACGGTCAGGATAACGGCCACGGCGTACAGGAAGCGCGAGACGCCATAGACACCGAGCGTCAGCGCAACCGGGGCAAGATTAAGGCCAGACATCGCAAAGACGCACAGATAGCCGCAGATGGAAACCATCGTAGTCGCCGTCTTGTACTTGCCGAGCTTATCGGCCGCAACGACCACACCGGCCGCACTCGCGACCATGCGCAAGGCGCTCACCAGCAGCTCGCGGAACAGGATGATGAACACGGACCATACGGTCACCGTGCCAAAGTCCAAGAACAGCAGCAGGGCGGAGAACACCAGGAGCTTATCGGCGATGGGGTCCAAAAACTTACCGAAGTCGGTGATCTCGTTGCGCGAGCGTGCCAGGTAACCGTCAACCTTATCGGTGCACGACAGAATCACATACAAAATGAAGGCGGCAGCGGCGAGCGGGCCGTCGAAGGTGCTCCAATCCGTGCCGGCAACGCTCGTGTGCGACAGGGCCGAAACGATCATGAACACCGGGATAAAGATGATGCGCACGCACGTCACGATATTGGCGGGCGTCCAGACACTCGTCAGTTCCTTATTGCTCTCGTTAGCCACAACGCTCTCCTACTCAACCACATGACCGATAAGCTCGTAGCAGAAGCTATCGGTAAACTCGACCGTCAGAATATCGCCCACGGACGCCTCGCTGGCATCCAAGTGTACCGCGCCGTCGGAATCGGGCGCCTGGAACCAGGCGTGACCGATGAGCTCGGCGCCGTCCTCGGTCTCCTCGATACCGTCGACGATCACCTGGGCGCGCTCACCCACGTGCGCGGCAGTCGCGGCAAAGCCGAGCGACTCGGCCAGATCCATGGCCTCCTGGGCGCGCTCGAGCTTAACCTCTTCGTCGACCTGACCTTCCATCTTGGCGGCCAGGCTACCCTCCTCCTGCGAGTAGGCAAACACGCTCGTGTAGTCAAAGCCCACGGCGTCCATAAAGTCAATGAGATCGCGGAACTCGTCGTCGGTCTCGGTCGGGAAGCCGACCATGGCCGTAGAGCGAATCACGATACCGGGGATACGCTCGCGCAGGTCACGGAACAGGTCCTCGAGCTCCTGACGCGAACCGGATCGACGCATGGCCTTGAGGATGCGCGCGTCGCAGTGCTGCACGGGGATATCGATATAGGGCAGCACCTCGGGCGTATCGCGGATGGTCTCGATAAGCTCGTCGGTCATGCCCTCGGGCTGCAGGTAGAGTACGCGGACCCACACGCTATGAGGACGCACCGCCTCAGCAACGGCCTGCAACAGCTGCGCCAGATTGCGCGGCGAGCCCTCGGCGAGGTCCTCGTCGGCAAAGTCGGTACCCCAGATGCCCGTGTCCTGACCGATCAAAACGATCTCACGCACGCCACCGGCGACCAGGTCGCGCACCTCGGAGATAATGCTCTCGGCATTGCGCGAGTGATAACGACCGCGGATATACGGGATCATGCAGAAGCTACAGAAGCGGTTGCAGCCATCGGAGATCTTGACGTAGGCGACAGCGCCCTCGACGGTGCGCTTGACCTGCGGAATATAGGCGGCAATCTCGCGCTCGACACCCAGAACGTCATCGATGACCGCCACGATGCCGTCTTCCTCGTCGGCCTTCACAAAGGCCGCGACCTCGGGCAGCTCGTCGGGCAGGTCGTCGCCGTAGCGTGACGGCACGCAGCCGCACATGACGATCGGGCAGGAACGAACGCCGTCCTGCACCTCATTGGCAAGCTCGAGCGTGGTCTCGATGCTCTCAGACGTTGCAGAGGCAAGGAACGAGCACGTATTGACGATGGCGATATCGGCATCCTGCGGATCGAATGCCTCCTCGTAGCCCGCGGCGGTCAGCAGCGAACGCATACGGTCGGTATCGACCTCGTTCTTGGCGCACCCGAGGGTGATATAGAGTACGGAGCCCAACGGAGTATCCATGTTGGAGAGCAGTCCTTTCGAATGAATTAGCGGTAGTTGGTGAACTGCAGCGGCTGACCGTAGTCCTGGTCGCGCAGGAACTGGATCACGGTCTGCAGCGCATCCTTGGAAGCAGAGGAAACACGCAGTTTGTCAGCCTCAATCGTCACCTTGACCTTGAGCTTCTGATCCTTGATGTCCTTATTAATCTTCTTGGCAGTCGTCTGGTCGATACCCTCGACGATGTGACCGAGCACGCGCACGGTGCCGCCTGATGCAGCCTGAGGCGCATCCCAGGACACGGCCTTAAGATCGATGCCGCGCTTGATGAGCTTGGAGCTCAGGACGTCGATGATCTGCTTGGAGACAAAGTCGGCCGGGGCGTTGATCGTAAAGAGCTTGTCGCCCTTCGAAAGCTCGATGGTGGCGCCGGAATCCTTCAGGTCATAGCGCTGGGAAATCTCGCGCGTGGTCTGCTGGAAGGCATTGTCGACCTCCTGCATATTGACCTCGGACACGACGTCGAAGCTGGAATCTTTAGCCATGGTTAATCCTTTCGCTTACGAGCGGCTTAGTAGCTGTCGTACGAATAATCGGTGGAATCGGTCGTCGTTTGACCGTCGGTGGCGGTATCGGTGCCGTCCGTGGACTGGGCGTCGGTTCCATCGGTTCCGTCGGTACTTTCGGTGCCATCGGTGCCGTCGGAGCTGTCGCCGTCCTTGGACTCGGTCGTCTCCTTCTTGGGAACGGTGATCGTCACGCGTGCCACGCCCGACGTCTTAGTGTCGTAGCGGACCTTTTCGCCGTTCTTGGTAACGGTAACATCCGAAGGCTTGGACGTGGTGATCTCAATCGATGACTCAGGCGTATATTCCTGCTCAAAGGGACCGGTCGCCTGGGCGCCATAGACAGACTTGCCATCAACCTTGACCTCAATCCAAGCAGTCTTGCCCTTGGCAACGGAGATCTTGACCTTTGTGACCTCGTTCTCCTCCTTCTTGGCCGTCGTCTTGGCGGCGTTCGAATCGGTCGACTCGTCCGTCGTCTCATCGGTATCCTCATCGACGGATTCGGTCTTCTTGGAAGACTTCTTAGTCGTTGTCTTGGTGGCAACGGGCGTCTCGGGCGTCGACTCGGGCGCCGAGGAGCCGCAGCCACGCAGGAGCACCACGATGAGCACGATCAGCAGCAGCGCCACGGCACCGATACCGGCGTAAACGATACGAGGGTCGAGACCGCTGTTCTGGGGAGCATGCCCACCGCCGCGTCCACGATTGGAACCACCGCGACCAGTGCCTTGGGGCATACGACCGCGGTTATTGTCAGAACGACCGCGATAACTACCCTGACGCTGCATATTGCGCTGGGCCGAGCGGGGGGCGAGCTCGCCGCGACCCTGGTAGTTGCGTTGGCCCGAACGAGGCGCCGAGGAGCGCTGGCTATAAGGCTGCGACTGGGATCGAAGGCGAGGCGTCACCTGCGTAGTGTCGGCGTCTGCATAGCCGCCGCGCGGGCGACCGGAAGAAACGCCACGGTGCCCGCGATCGGAATAACCACCATCACCGTAGCCGGCACGAGGGTCTCGTGCAACACCGCGGGCAGCGGGGAGTGCGCGCTCCTCGGGCGCCGGCGTGCTGCGAAAACGATCGCGCTGGGAACGAATCTCCTCGCTCGAGCCCGTCTCGGTAACATAACCAGCCTGCTGAGGGCGCTGGCCATAACGTGTCGAACGCCCGCCCTGAACCATCAGGAAGCGGCCGTTGTCAACCGAGGAACGCGAATTGACGTAGCCGGCGGCGTCCTGAAAACGACCACCCTGCTGCGACGTCTCGCGCTCATACGCCATCAGATCGTCAAAATAAGCGTTGACGACCTCCCGCGGATTGAGGCCCAAAAAGCGCGCATAGCTCGAAATCATGCCCTGCGCATAGCCGCGCGGAGGCATCGATGCAAAATTGCCATTCTCGAAAAACTCGATGATCTGCGGCCTGATTTTGATGGTGTTGGCGACCTGCTGAATGGAAAGGCCCATTCGGCGACGCTGCTCGAGCAGCATGTCACCAAAGCGTGCAGCCATCAGAATCCTCCAAACTCACGATCTTCACGTGCCATCTCGGCGTCGACAGATTCCAGCGCGGCAAGGCCTTCTTCATCCAAAAGGACCTCGCGCGGCTTGGAACCGTCGGGCGGTCCGACGACACCCTTTTCTTCCAGCATGTCCATAATACGCCCGGCGCGCGCATAGCCAACCTTCAGGCGGCGCTGCAGGCCAGATGTGGAGCCCAGTTGCGATTCCACCACAATATGAGCGGCTTCCCAGATAAGCGGATCGTCGTCCTGGGGCTCGGCAACGCCGGTGCGCACGATGCCGCCGCCACCTGCCATGGACATGGAGGCAGGCGCCACAGCCGACAGGATCTCCTCATGGTAGTCGGGCTCGCTTTGCGACTTAACAAACTCGACAATCTCGTTGATCTCGTCATCCGAAACAAAGCAGCCCTGGATACGGCGGGGCTTGCCCCAGTCGACCTTAGAGAACAGCATGTCACCCAAGCCGGTGAGCTTTTCGGCACCCATCTGGTCGATGATGACGCGGGAGTCGATGCCCGTTGCGACGTTGAAGGCGATACGGTTGGTAATGTTTGCCTTGATGAGACCTGTCACCACGTTAGAGCTGGGACGCTGAGTCGCCACGATAAGATGGATACCGGCAGCACGGCCCAGCTGGGCGATACGCACAATCGACGCCTCGACGTCCTTGCCGGCAACCATCATCAGGTCCGAAAGCTCGTCGATGATGATGACCAGGTAGGGCATCTTTTGCGGCGGGTTATCGTAATGCTCAAACTCGCCGGCGGCCTGCTTTTCGTTATAGGTCGAGATCTTGCGCACGTTCAGGCGCTCGAAGACCTTCAGGCGGCGCTCCATCTCGGACACCGCCCACTGCAAGGCACTCGCGGCCTGCTTGGGCTCGGTCACTACGGGCACGTAAAGATGCGGCAGGCCGTTATAGCCTGCGAGCTCGACGCGCTTGGGGTCGACCATAATCAAGCGAACGTCCTCGGGAAGGGCGCGCATGAGCAGGGTCGTGATGATGGAGTTGATCATGACCGACTTACCGGAACCCGTGGTACCGGCGATCAGCAGGTGGGGCATCTTGGCAAGGTCGGCGACGACCGGCGTGCCCTCTGCATCGCGGCCGATGGCAAGCTCAAGCGGACCGCCCTTAACATAGGGCAGCACGTCGCCCAAGTTGACGTTCTGACGCTTTCGATTGGGAATCTCGATACCCACGAGCGAGGTGCCGGGAATCGGCGCAAAGATACGCACGGACTGAGCAGCAAGCGAAAGCGCGATGTCGTCCTCAAGGCTCGAAATCTTGCTCACGCGCTCGCCCTCGCCGGGCTGCAGCTTAAAAGTCGTCACCGTGGGGCCGGCAATCCAGCCGACGACGCGAGCGCTACGGCCAAACTCAAGCAGCGTGGACTGCAGCGACTCGGCGGTCTGTTCCAGCTCCTTGTCCGAAGACGCGGCAGAAGCGGACTGGGGGTTTGCATGCAGGATTTCGAGCGGCGGAAGCTTAAGGCCGTCCTCTTCTTCGCCCTCGTTATCCGCGGGGGCAATGTCCGCTCCCCCATCGCTCGAAGTAGACGCCTCGGCAGCGCTCGCAACAGACGCATCGGCAACCTTGGGATGCTTGAGGAAATCAGGAATTTGAGGGGCGGCCGAGACGGGATTAACAGCGAACGGCGGCTCGGACTCGTCGACCTTGTCCGGATCGTCCTCCATCGAAAGCTGACCGGTCACTTGGCCGCGCTTGGCATGGCGGCGCGGCAGCAAGGTGGTTTTAGCAGTCTCGAGCGGGGACTCGTCATCCTCGTCATCACCCTCGGTAAGCTCAATCTCGCTCTCGGACCAAGACGGGTCGGGCTCACTCGTATTGAGCTTGGGAGCCGTCTTACCTTTCTTAGCGTGACGGCGCGGGAGCAGCGTGGTCTTAGCGCGCTCGGCCTCCACGGCATCGGACACGTCGACAAACGGATCCTCGTCCTCGTCGCCATCGTCCAAAACCGGGTCCGCATCGTTGCCCATGACCGTGGTCACGGCAGCATCGGAGTCCTTTTGACGAAGAATGCTCAGGTGCGGACGGGCAACGCCGGGCACCGACAGGGCTTCGTCGTCACCCCACGGACTCGCGTTGACGTCGGCACGACGGCGTTCGGCAAAATCGGCCGCACGGTCGCGGGCAGAGCGCAAAACGCCGCCCACCGAAAAGCCGATAATGACAAAGCCCACGACGACCAGACCCAACAGGACCACCATCGCGATAGGCTTACCCAGGGCGTTCTGCAGTGCACTCGCAATAAACGCACCGATGTATCCGCCCGAGGCGGAAAGGTTCTGCGGCGTGAACATAAGGTCACACGAGTCACTCGTCCCCGGCACCATCAACGACAGGATGGAGACGACGGCGACAAACACCACGGCGCCGCCCGCAACAGAGCGAATGTTGAGCGGAGAGTCCTCGCCCAAAAAGAGCGTGGCGGCGAACAGCAGGATGACGATCGGCAAAACGTAGGCGCCCAGACCAAAGCCCAGGTGATAGAAACCGGCAACCACAGCCGTAACAGGTGCGGTCGCCGGCGAAATCACGGCAATGAAGGACGCAATCGCCAAGACGGCGATGACCACGCCGGCGATATCGCGATTGGCCGAAGGCTCGACCAGAGGCTCAAAATCGTCGAACTCGGCCTCATGGCCCTTATTGGCACGAAGATGGGAACCGGCACCCTTAGCAGATGCCGGTTGGTTGTTGGCTTTATTGCCTTTGGCGTTTTGTGCAGATCCGCGCGCCAAACTAAACCTCCATGACGACCGGGATGATCATCGGACGGGTGCGGGTACGGCTCCAGATAAAGTTGGAGAGCGAGTCGCGCACGGCCTTGCGAATGGCATCGGAACCGCTGCTCGTAAAGCTAAACTTGCCCTTCTCGATCGTCTTCATGATGGACGCCGAGGCGTCCTCGGAGAACTGGTCGTCGATGGCAAAGGAGACGCCGCGGCCCGAGAACTCGATGGCCTCGATCTTCTTGTGCTTGAGCGAGACGATAGCGACAGCCGTGACCATACCGTCGTTGGCAAGCTTCTGACGATCGCGCAGGACAATGGGATCGGTGTCGCCGATGCGCAGACCGTCGACATAGACAACGCCGGACTCGACGGGCGTACCGCGCTTGACGATACCACCACGCATCTCGAGCGTATCTCCGTTGTCGAGGATAAAGATATGATCTTCCTTGAGGCCCATCTTGCGAGCAAGCTGAGCGTGGGCGCGCAGATGCACGGCCTCGCCGTGGACCGGCATAAAGTAGGTGGGCTTGGCCATGGCCATCAGGAGCTTGAGCTCCTCCTGGCTACCGTGACCCGAGACATGGACGAGGGCACGGTTCTTATCCCACACGTCGCAGCCAAGCTTGGCCAGGCTGTTGACGACCTGCTGGACGGCCTTCTCATTGCCGGGGACCGGCGTTGCCGAGAGGATGACGGTGTCGCCCTCGTGGATGGAAAGCGTCTTGTGCTCGCCGTTGGCCATACGGGACAACGCCGACAGCGGCTCGCCCTGAGAACCGGTGCACATAACGACGATCTTGTCGTCGGGCAGGTTGTCGATATCGAAGGCATCGATGATATCGGCGTCGTCGATGTTGAGATAGCCGAGCTCGCGAGCCACGCGGGTGTTGGTGAGCATGGACCGGCCGGTCACGACGACCTTGCGGCCGCACTTGCGCGCGGCATCGCAGATCTGCTGCAGACGATGGATGTGGCTCGAGAACGACGCAACGAACACGCGGCCCGGAGCATTCTTGATGGCATGCAACAGGTTGGGGCCAACCTCGGCCTCGGACTTGGTAAAGCCGGGAACCGTGGCGTTGGTGGAATCGGACAGCAGCAAGTCGATGCCCTGCTTGGCAAAGCGGCTGATGGCGGCATAGTCGGGCGTGACGCCGTCGATAGGCGTCTGGTCGAGCTTAAAGTCGCCGGTGTGCATAACGGTACCCTGGTTGGTACGAATGAACACGCCCAGAGCGCCCGGGATGGAGTGCGTCATCGAGAAGAAGTCGAGCGAAATGCCGCCAAGATTGACGTGGCTGCCGCCCTTGACCTCGCGGAACTTAGGCGCACGGATGCGGAACTCGGAGAGCTTGCCCTCGATAAAGCCGAGCGTCAGCTTGCTCGAGAAGATGGGCACCTTGTTGTTGAGGTCCTGCAGCAGGTACGGAAGCGAACCGGTGTGGTCCTCGTGGCCGTGGGTGACGATAATGCCGCGGAGCTTTTCCTCGTTCTCCAGAACGTAGGTGTAGTCGGGAAGCACCAGGTCGATACCGGGCTGGGAGTCGTCGGGGAACATGAGGCCAGCGTCGACGAGCACCATGTCGTCGCCGCACTCGAAGACCGTCATGTTCTTGCCGATGCCGTCAAGGCCGCCGAGCGGGATGATCTTCAAGGGAGATGATTTTTTAGCTGCCATAGGTGAGTGTTGTTTCCTTTCTACGAAACGGGTCTGGAACAACCGACGGGGCGCTTCTGGCAAACCGACCGTCGGGAACGTACAACAATGCATCGCAGAGTCGATGCAATAACCACAGTATGATACCCATTTGCACAACAACAGGCCACCCATGCATCAAAGCCCCATCTGAACCGGTCGATCACGCCTGTTCCCCGCGAGGGCGGGCACGGATGAAGTTTCCTGCTCTACAGTCCTGCTCACGACGGAGGCCACATTAAGTGGCCTCCTGTTCGTGCGGAACTCGCGTGTTTCTCATGATGGAAACTTATTCGTTGACGGCAAACGGTTTTGCATCGTCATTGTCGACCGAACCCCTACGGCTGACTTTCTTTGCTCAGATTCATGCTTCTATTTTGGGTTTGGAGCGGGCTTCATAGAGAAGTCTCTGTTTCGGGGCCGTCAGCTTCACATCCCAAGGTAAGGGCGAGAGTCGTAACCTGCTCAATCGGTGTACAATTGAACTTACATGTCGTCTGATTAAGGATACTCGCGTTGCCTGGTTTCAAAAGCGCGAAATCTGCATAGCGCGATTGCGAAAGCTCTTCCTGCATTGGGCTTTGCCTGTATTGGATTCGAGATTTTGAGGATTGCACATGGCTCCAGAGATCAGCATAAAACAGCATTTTCAGAACAGATTGTCAGAAATTCTATCCGACTGTCCACGCGAAAACGCCGCGATATTCTTCTTGGGGTTCGATGCATGGCAGTCGCGCATTATCATGGAACATGAGTTGGCACTCAGCATTCCGGGTACTGAATGGTTCGATGAGGATGGATACCTTGACCTAAAGTCCGTTGATGACGCGGCAAAGAAGACCATACTCTCAATCTGCACCAATGAGGGCGTCGTTCTCGGGCTGTACGAGCATCTTGCCCGCAGCGCAGGTTCGCTTTCCGATCTGTATGACGGTGAGATAATCGTTGTCTGCAATAACCTATTCGAACGGGATAGCCGCTATCCGAGCTGCGTTTCGAAAACCCAGCTGAATGCTTTCAAGCAATACATGGACCGTCCCGACCGGGAGACTCCCGAGGGAGCGGAACTTGCCGCTAAATACTACGCAGATATCGCGGAGTTCGCAGACGAGTACCTTGTCGCGCCCATCCAATACAGTGACGAGCTCGGCTATAGGCAGATCGAGTTCTTCAAGGAGCTCGATGATGTCGAATATGCGACCGAGACATCTCTTACTACTATTGCGGTTCCGAGTTCTGATTACACGAATTATCGCCTGCGACTGTGCTCTGGCGTTGCGAGTCCGGCGTGCTTCCTTGTGGACAAGAATGCCGATTCAGACCGAGGCAAGCTTCTTGACCTTCCCGCAACCGCAAGGCTGTTGGCTGAAATCGGTGTGAATCATGACATCGTTCGAGAAGGCTGCCTAAAAGCAAAAGCAGAGGACGGCAACGAACTGCTTCCGTATTTAAGGAAATACTGGAATGCGGGCGACTCGTTCAGGATGCTCAAATTCTACAAGAACCCTGATATCTCCCCCGAGCAGGTTGTCATTTCCCAGGGCGCAATCGCACAACATATCGTCAAGCAGGCGCTTATCGCCATGACTAGCGAGAACTCCTTCCAAGACACCTTCGTGACGGCTCCCACAGGTGCGGGCAAGTCTGTTCTCTTCCAAATTCCGGCAATCTTCCTCGCCGAGGAAAAACAAGCAGTGACGCTTGTAATCGAGCCCACCAAGGCACTCATGGTAGACCAGGTGAGCGCGTTACGCAGTCGCGGAGTCCGCTATGCAACCACTTTGAACACTGACATCACCTATGCCGAGCGTCTAGAGGAGATCCAGAGAATCAAGGATGGGGAGAGATCGATCGTCTACCTGTCGCCAGAGCTGCTCCTGTCATGCAATATCACCGACATCATCGGAGAGCGCCCCTTGGGCTTGGTTGTCATCGATGAGGCTCACACCGTTTCCCTGTGGGGAAAGGACTTCCGCTCCGATTACTGGTTCCTTGGTGACTATATCTCAAAGTTGCGCAAGCTCGGGACCCGATTCCCTGTTATGTGCCTTACCGCGACGGCGGTGTATGGCGGCGTCGATGATGTGGTCAATGAGGTCTGCGCCGAGCTAGAGCTCATGAGGCCGAAGCTCTATATCGGCAACGTGCGCAGGGATGACATCTCGTTCAACATCAATGTCCTCAGCAAGGCAGACCATCCTGGTCCCATCGATGTGGTGAAGCAGGAGATCGCTGCAGCAAAGATTTCAGATTACGTGCGGGCTAACAGACATGCACTGATATATTGTCCCTTCAAGTCCCATGCTAACCACATTCTGGATTTCTATCTCGGAACCCCCGGCGCCGATTCCCATAAGGTGCTGAAGTACCATGCCGGGCTCGACCAGGCATACAGGGAGTCTGCGCAGCGCCGCTTCACGAGCGGAGCCTGCAGGGCATTGATTTGCACGAAGGCCTTTGGCATGGGCATTGACGTAAATGACATTACCGATGTGTACCACTATGCGCCAACCGGCAACCTGGCTGACTACATTCAAGAAATCGGCCGTGGTGCACGGCGCGCAGATGTCAGAGCAATCGCATCTATCGATTTCTTCCCGACCGATTCAAGGTACTATGCCCAGCTCTACAGTATGTCATCGCTTCGCCTGAAGCAACTGCGCGAGATCATGAAGAAGCTCTATTCGATTTACCTGAAGAGCACACCGAGAAAGCAGAACTTCCTCATCTCGACCGATTCGTTCACCTATCTGTTCGGCGATGGCTCCGACCCTGTCAACAAGACCAAGTCAGCGCTGATGATGATAGCAAAGGACCTTGAGAAGAAATACGGCTATCCAGTGGTTGTTGTAAAGTCGAGACCGACCTATACGAAGAACTATGTGTGCATCCCGGATGGTATGGTCGATTCGTTCATGAAGAGATACGGACACTACGCCCACCGAGTATTCAAGAAGTCGAAGAAGAACCTGAATCTTCGAAACAAGTCTAAATTCGCCTCCGAGGTGTCCGTGAGCGATATCGGCGACACCTACGAGATCGACATGGCCAAGATATGGGAAGACCACTTCTATGAGCGCACGTTCAACCAGTTCAAATGGGATTTCTACCATGGTGATATCATCCCGTCAAATGGAGGATTGCATCCCAGCTCCAGGCAGAGGCTGGAGATCAAATACTCCGAGGATTTCGAGATCGTCGCAGAGAAGTTCCACCGGTACATGGACGCTATCGAAACCGCGTTCTCGACATTCAGGACCGAAGGCCATGAGTTCACGGCGAAGGAATTCAAGAACAAGGTGACCAGCATCCTTCAGGAACCAGCCCCCTTCACCGAGTTCATCGAGCAAGTTCTCGCCGCGTTTGCGAAAATTCCTAGCAACTTCATGAGCGGTAAGCGAGAGCCCACGAGCACCATCAAGGTGCTGACAAAGAAACAAAACTCCAAGACCCCCGAGCCTCGCTATGCAGCCAGGGACAAGGCCTTCATCAATATATCGAATAAGTTCGACAGGCAGCTGCAGCAATGCAGGCCTTGGACCGAGAACAACTCGTTCATCGTCTATCTCTCCAGAGACAAGCAGACAAGGGAGGAGTTCGATCTCGCCACGCTACTCGAGCTCTTTGGCCTTGCAACATATGAGGCGCGTGGCGGCGAAGATGCGGAGATCTTCATCCGCCTCAATGACCCCAATAAGGTCCAGGCGCTTGCAAATGACCCACGCTACAAGAACTCCGAACTCGACAGACTCAACAGCAGGCACAAGAACTCCAGGCAAATCATCACCAACTTCTTCCTGAGCGAAATCGCCGATGACCTGCGCTGGGATCTGATCGAAGCGTACTTCCTCGGCGAAGATGATTACGTTGCAGAGGTGCTTGGGCTTTCGTCAACAGATGGCAAACTGAAGCGGGTTGCTACCAAGTCTAACGCCTCCAGGAAAAAGAAGGAGGGCCTTGAAGCGAAGCTCGCCACCGAGGGCATGTCGCTTGCCGATAGGTCCTTCTCCGAGATCTGGGCATACGTGAAAGAAGATTGCTCGAGTGATTGGGAGGTCAATTGTCTGAGCGACCTTGCATCGCTGACGGAATCCGGTTCATTCGAGAAGCCCCGCTATGATGTCGAGCTCGAGATCCCGAGCGTTGACGAGAGGATTCCCTGCTCGCTTGCCTGGCCCGAGAAGAAGGTGCTTCTGTTTCTGGATGAAGATGCGGATGCCTATGAGCGTGCTGTATCGACCGATTGGACCAGCTTCCTACTCACGCCCGAGTTCGAGGCATCTGAGCTTGTGGATGCGATAAGGAGCTAAGTATGGCGACGATGATTCCCGACACCCCGAGAGATTTCGTCCCCTCAAGCCTTGAGGGGACGATGTTCGACGGCTTGGCAAAGCTACCTTCGGACTACTATGTATTTCACTCCTTCAGGATAATCACGGTCGAGGAAAACGTGATCAAGGAAAGCGAGACGGATTTCGTGGTGTTCCATCCTGCAAAGGGAATCCTTGTCATCGAAGCGAAGGCAGGCCATGTCCGCTACTCTGATGGTCGCTGGCTATATGGCAGCGGCGACGAAATGGCATATGGTGGTCCCTTCAACCAAGGACGCCGCTATGTGCGTCGGATACTGCAGCTGTTCGAGAAAGAGCGCATGGGAGCCCTGTCGCGTAAATGCAAGGTTTTGTCATCGGTATGGTTCCCTTCCGTTTCCAACGATGAATTCTCCACGGTCAACCTTCCCAGCGAGGCGAGCAGGGAAGCAGTCATGCTGAAGGAAGATGTGTTCGACCCCGCGGAAAGGATCGAGCGGATCTTCGAATTGGGTGTTCCAGGTGGCATTACCACTGAGCTTTCCCCCATCGAGGCGAAGTCAATCCTCAGCAGAATCCTGGCTCCCTCCTTTGACCTATTCACATCATCGACTCTCGATATCGACCTTGGCAGGCATGCTTTCAAGAGGATGATCGCAGAACAGGTCAAGGTGTTCGATTTCATCGAGGACCAGGCATCTGTTTCGATCAATGGGGCGGCGGGAACCGGCAAGACGGTTCTGGCCATAGAGAAGGCGCAGCGCGAGGCGCTTAGAGGAGAGAGGGTGCTGTTTCTGTGCTTCAACCGCAACCTCCGTGACCACCTTTACGCCAATCATGCTGATGAGCTTATAGATTTCTTCACCATCGATGGATACGCCTTGGAAGTTCTGGGGCGCGTGCCAGACTCTCTCAAGGACCTGTCCGACAAGCTCGAAGCTCTTTATTCGGAAGACAAGTTCCCGTACAAACATGTCATCGTGGATGAGGGACAGGATTTCGGACAGGAGCGAATTGATGAAGCTGATGTTCTCTCAACATTTCTCGATATAACGCAAGCGATTAATGGATCGTTCTACATCTTCTATGACAAGATGCAGTGCATCCAAAGCGACCGGCTTCCGAAATGCATCAACGATACTGACTGCAAGGTAACATTGAAGCGAAACTGCAGGAATACAGAGAATATCGCCATTACATCATTGAAGACATTGGGGCTCGAGAAACCTCCTCAAATGATGGATGGATTGCTGAAGGGAGATTTCGCCAATCTGCGCATCGTTGAAAAAATTGAAGATGCAGTTGCGGGAATCGACGACGCATTGAAAGAGTGTTTAAGTGAGGGATTTCAGGACATTGTGATCTTATCCTGTACTTCATTGTCGAGATCATGCCTTGTTGAGCGAATTCGGGATGGGTACTATGAGATAGGCGAGCGCTCTATTCCGGTTGAAACATGCAGACGGTTCAAGGGGCTTGAAGCAGATGCCGTTGTGCTTATCGATGTTGATGCGGACAATTTTGCTGAAATGGATAATCCCCTTCTATATGTAGGTGGCTCCAGGGCTCGTTTGAAGCTTGAAATCGTTGCTAGAATGTCTGAAGACGAATGTTTGAATGCTTCCGAAAGGCTGGGCCGCCATAGCAGAAGGCGTCCGAAGAAAACCTTGGCTACGGCAATCAATGCTTTGTTGAAATAGTTTCAGCGATTGCTGCACTGCAAGAACGAGTCAGAAACAGCTGTTGAATAATAAGTGAGCGGCTGCTCGATTATTCATATGGCCCTGATTATCATTCGTTTATCAAGAGCTCATGAACGATTGTCCAGAGATATAACCACCTTTGAATGGTAAAGGCCCTATATTCCCGGCTCAAGCTGGGAATATAGGGCTTATGAACGCAGAATACCCGTTATGAAACGCTAGGTCTTCAGCCAGACCCCATATCCGCGCTTGCGGCTGTCGGCAAGCATCGTCGTATGTCACTCCTGGTCAGCCGTCCGCGGTTGAACTCGACCCCGATGAATTCCCCGATAGTGTTGAGCTCGCTGCGGTGGGAGAACGGGTACCGGTATACATCCTCGCGGTAGCCACCAGCGAGTGCAGCGCCTCGAAGAGCTCGCCTGTGGAATGCCTTCATCCGAGGACAGCCTGCAAGAGGTGGACAAGCCCTTCTTCGCGGGGGTCCGCCAGTACTATCGTTTGCGTCCTGGGTAATCCAGCAGGCACTCACCCACTCTTTTCATCTAAAGGGCCGGCTTACCGTCGGTCCCAGTTAATTACTTAATGCCTTATAGTGCATGCGGTTATTTAGACTGCAAATATAGACCAAGTGCTCGTTATTCCCACTCGATGCGCGATTAACTTCATCCCTGTCCGCCCTCGCGGGGAACCTGCTAAAAAGGGGCAGGTTTTTTGGTCGGTTTTATCTGGGGAAATGCTGAAGCTAGGAACTGATAGCCTCGTTATAGGCTTTTAGCTGATCTTGCCAGAGTTTGCGGTCGTTGTCGGTGATCTCTCGAATGATATGTGCCGGGTTGCCACCGATGATGACGTGGCTAGGGACGTCTTTGACTACGACAGAACCGGAGGCGATGACCACGTCGCTTCCGACCGTTACGCCTGGATTGATAATCACGCCGCCTCCCATCCAGACGTTGTCGCCGATGGTGACGGGCTTGGCATATTCAAGATCAAGGCTGCGCACGTCTGCATCGATAGGATGGCCTGCGGTGAAAATGCTCACATGGGGCCCCAAAAACACGTTATCGCCAAAGGTCACAAAGTTTCCGTCCAGAATCGTCAACCCGGTATTCGCATAGAAATGCTTACCGAACGAAACCCTATCGCCATGATCAAAATAGACCGGAGCCGTTAAAACCATATCGTCTGGAGCGGCACGAAAGCAAAAGGGCGACCCCATTATGGAGTCGCCCTTGTTGAGCTGATTATGTGCGGCTATTACTCGGCGTCGTGGTGGCGGCGGGGCTTGCGGCCTCCGTTGTCGCCGGGACGGCGCGGACGGTCACTGCGCTCGGAGCGCTCGCGACGCGGACGCTCACGACGCTGGAAGTGCTCGCCGTCGCCCTCGGAGGCACCCTCGGCGCGAGCCGGGGCCTCGGGCTTGTCGAGACGATCGAGCGAGATCTTGCCGCGATCGTCGACCTCGATGACGACGACCTTGACCTCGTCGCCCACGTTGAGGACGTCCTCAACCTTCTCCACGCGACCCTTGGCGACGCGGGAGATGTGCAACAGGCCGTCCTTACCGGGCAGCAGGTTCACGAAGGCGCCGAACGGCTGGATGGAGACCACGCGACCGGTGTACTCCTCGCCCGGCTCGGGAACCTTGATGATGAGCTTGATGCGCTCGACAGCCTGATCGACGGACTCGCCGGTGCCGCCGACAAAGACGGTACCGTCCTCCTGGATGTCGACCGAAGCGCCGGTCTCGTCCTGGATGCCGCGAATGACCTTGCCGCCGGAACCGATGACGTCGCGGATCTTATCGGTCGGAACCTGGATGGAGACGATGCGAGGAGCGGTGCTGCGCGTGGTATGACGCGGCTCGGGGATCACATCGAGCATCTTCTGCAGGATGAAGGCACGACCCTCCTTGGCCTGCTGCAGGGCGCGGGCCAAGATATCGAAGGTGAGGCCGGTGGCCTTGTTGTCCATCTGCAGGGCGGTGATGCCCTCGGTGGTGCCGGTGACCTTAAAGTCCATGTCACCCAGGAAGTCCTCGAGACCCTGGATGTCGGACAGGACCACGGTCTTGCCCTCCTCCTGGATCAAGCCCATGGCGATACCGGAGACCGGGCGCTTAATGGGCACGCCGCCGTCCATAAGGGCGAGCGTGGAGCCGCAGGTCGAAGCCATCGAAGAGGAGCCGTTGGACTCCATGACCTCGGAGACCACGCGGATGGCGTAGGGGAACTCGTTCTCGTCGGGAAGCACCGGGAGCAGAGCGCGCTCGGCCAGGTTGCCGTGACCAATCTCGCGGCGCTTGGGGCTGCCCATGCGGCCGGTCTCGCCGGTGCAGAACGGCGGGAAGTTGTAGTGGTGGATGTAG
>CALEDY010000133.1 GCA_937949355.1 uncultured Collinsella sp.
GCCGCGCGGCAAGGAGATATATTGCCAGACCGGAGGGCCCCCGGGGGCGGGAATCCAGCACTCCATATTTTGTTCACAAATGAATAGAACCCTCAGTTGCTTCACTGAGGCCGTATTCGAAGCAGCAGCTTCTGATATTGGCGATGACCAGCTGGTTTAAAGGTGTTAAGGCATCGGTCATCTCTGGAGCGCCACTTTACTCCAAAAGCATCAGCTATTTGTTTCCCGTCGGTAAAAGGCAGATTTTGTTCGCCAAGCGTTCTTATATATAGAGAAGTTCGGGTTCGAACCCGTGCCGCGGCAACAAAAAAGCGACCAACCGGAGTCGATCGCTTTCTATTCTATGGTGGAGCATCCAGAAGATGCTTCCGAACTCGTTTTCTCGGTGCCATTCATGCTTTCGAAGCATCGTTCGACCTTCGCAGCCTCATGTTTTGAGGATCTGCCGTGTTTATCACTGTTATTAATGAGTGTGCGGAAGTGATCCTCATACAGATACGTGCGATCCGCCAGAGAACTGAGAAGCATCTTTCTGCAGCCCTCGTTGTCTATCCTCGCATCTCTCAGGTCTTCCGGAAATTCACAAGCAGTCTTAGGGTCAGTTTGTTTCTGCTTTCAGAGACTTGTTTGAGAGTTATTAAAGACAGTTCAAAACAATAAGTGAGACACCATAAAGCAGAGCAAGATGTGCCGGATAGAAAATGTAGAAGAAGTATTTCAGCTTCAGCCCTCGCTTGCCATTATAAAGATTGATAAGCAGCAACGAAACGACCGCGGCAGCAACATCAGGATTAAATACATTAGCTGTAGCAAACTCAAATCCGCCGCCAACTATATGGCATGACGAAAGGAGCACTGCGCATACTGCAGCAAAGAACATCTTGGCCTTGCTGTCGTGGAATAAATAGAATGCAGCCACAAGCAGAATGCCATACACGCCGCCATCTAGTTTAGTGTATTCAGCTGCCAGTGCTGTCAAAACAATCAGAGCAATTTCTGCGATGTGCCTCTTCCATTTTGAAAGACTTTGTATCTTTTCCAGAATAATCAAAAAGACCAAGGAAAGCAGGAGCTCGCACATAACATTTTGTTGCCGAAGGTCAAAGAGTTGCCCGGTTTGAACGAAATCGTATATGGGCTCCGCAATGATTGCGAAGACAAGCATATTTCGCAGGTACTTCTTTATGTCATGAGTATGCAAAAATCCCTCAACTATCAAAAAGCAAAATAAGGGAAATGCAATTCTGCCAAGAACATGAAGCACATCCGAAGCCTCGCTTAGAATCGCCCACTGCTCGTCTGATATCTGATTGTACGATGCGTGAGTCATGATTCCATTGGTCAGGACGATCCTGCTTACATGATCGAGAACCATCGAAATGGCCGCTATTATCTTTAATGTGCTGCCGCTAATTCCGTATCTATCTGTTTTCATTTCGTTTTCCTTTCTTTGGGTGGGCCGTCAGGGGTTCAGCCTGCTCCGCAGGCGGCCGCTGCGGCGCTTCGCGCCTTGCGCGCTGCGCTGGCAAACGCTCACACGTTTACTCAGCTCCGCGCCCCGACGGGTTCGAACCCATGCCTTGGCAACAAAAAAAGCGACCAACCGGAGTCGATCGCTTTCTATTCTATGGTGGGCCGTCAGGGGTTCGAACCCTGGACCTTGGGATTAAAAGTCCCCTGCTCTGCCAGCTGAGCTAACGGCCCGCGGGTGGCATTGTACCACGGTCTGGGACTATTCCCAACTCCATTGGCCGTTCTGGAAAATCACAACTTCACGTCCATCAGGCGTAATGCCCTTAATATCGATGTCGTCCGTGCCGATCATAAAATCGACGTGCGCGCTCGAGACGTTAACGCCATGCTCCAGGAGCTCTTCCTTGGACATGTCGTACCCACCCTCGATGCATTCGGGGAAACCGACACCTAGCGCGAGATGGCAGCTAGCGTTCTCGTCATAGAGCGTGTCATAGAACAGAACGCCGCTTTCGCGGATCGGAGTGTTCTTGGAAATGAGCGCGACCTCGCCCAGATGAGCGGCACCTTCATCGGTGTCAATAATGCTCGCAAGCGTCGCCTTGCCCACACGGGCATCGTAGTCCACTACGCGGCCGGCCTCGAACTTAATCCAAAAATCGTCAACCTTGTTACCGTGGTGAATGAGCGGCATAGCCGAATACACGATACCGTCGGCACGCATACGATCAGGCGAGGTGAAGACCTCCTCGGTGGGGATGTTGGGGAAGAAGGGGTGTCCATCGGGCGTCTTACCCTTGCCGCCGGCCCACTCGTGACCCTTCGTCATGCCAATCGTCAGATCGGTTCCATTTGCCGCGGTGTAATGTAGGCGGTCAAAACGATTGTCGTTCAGGAAACGCAGGTTCTTTTCGAATGCCGCGTCATGAAGCTCCCAGTCGCTCTCCGGGTCCTGGCCATCGGCACGAGCGGTGTGCAGAATCGCATTCCACAGCTTATAGATTGCAACCTCATCGGCGTCTCCCGGGAACACCTCGCGCGCCCATGCCACGACCGGAGCGCCAGCGATGCACCACGGGTTGATGTTGTAATCCAGTCCGCGGCGGAAAATCTTGCACTGCGTGTTCCTCGCCTTGGATGCCGCGGCAGGCTTAGCGGGGTCAATACCCTTCAAAGCAGCAGGGTCAGCACCCTCGATAAAGATAAAGCAGGCACCGTCCTGGGCCAACGAATCCAGCTGCATGCGCTTCCACTCGGGAGTCTGCTCAAAATAGCTTTTCTCGACATGCTCGTACGTAAGCCTCGTCACGGCGTCGTCGGCCCAGATGACCGTCACGTGGCCGGCGCCGGCGTCATAAGCCTCCGCAACCACCACGCGCGCAAACGAGGCGCACTCGACGGGAGACTGAACGACGACTTCCTGGCCGGGCTTAACGTTTACGCCCTTGCGGACAACCAGGCGCGCATAGTTTTTAATCTTAGGCTCAAGGGACTTCATACCCTCCAGAGCCTCTTCGACCGTCAGGGCAGCTCGAATCATGTGCCACTCCATCTATCTATAGGACAGTAAAAAGGCGCGCCGCAAAAAACGACGCGCCTTATATCTTAGCGATATCTATAGGTTGTAACGCTGCTACTTCTTCTTGGAGGCCTTCTTGTCCTCTTCGGCAGCCGAGCGCTCGATAACAGCGTTGAGCTTGTTATCAGACATGCCCTCGGCCTGCGTGCGATACATATTACGCAGGGGACGGATGCGCACGAAGTCATAGATGAAGTCACCCAGAATGACGACGTAGGACAAAACAATGCCGACCATCTGGACGGGGCTGGACACCATGCCAGCGGGAGCGAAGTACAGCGAAGCCCAAATGGCCACGACGAGCACCATGCCGATAGCGAGCACGGCCCACCAGATGCGGCGGCGCTTGGTGTAGTCCTCATCCTGCTTGAGGAGGATATTCGACACCGTGTAGATGCGATCCTCCTTGGCGCGCTGCTTAGCCTTGCGGGCGCGCTTCTCCTCTTTAGAAAGGCCTTCGAGGCTCTCGCCCTTCTCGAGCTCCTTGCGGCGTGCCTTGGATGATGCTGGCACGACGTGAACAGAGCTCGCTGCCTGACGAGCGGGCTTGGCGGATGCGGCGGACTTGCGCGCAACCCCGGTAACCTCGTGGGATTGCGTGCGCTTGTTCGTGGCGCTGCGGGTACTCACTTACGCGTTCTCCTTCATGCTTGTGAACTGGGAGCCCGTGATGATCTGGAAGGCCTCGCGATAGCGCTCGGATGTGCCATCGATGACCTCGGCGGGCAGATGCGGGGTCTCCCCCGTCATATCCCAGTTGGCCTTGAGCCAATTGCGGACAAATTGTTTGTCGTAGCTAGGCTGGATCTTGCCCTCCTCGTAGCTGGCGGCGGGCCAGAAACGGCTGGAGTCGGGCGTGAGGCACTCATCGATCAGCGTGACCTTGCCATCGATAACACCAAACTCAAACTTGGTGTCGGCAATGATAATGCCACGGGTCGCTGCATACTCGGCGGCAGCCTTGTAGATCTTAAGAGACAGATCGCGGATCTGCGTGGCGATGTCCTCGCCAACGATCTCGCAGCAACGCTCAAACGAGATGTTCTCGTCGTGATCGCCGATCTCGGCCTTCGTGGACGGGGTGAACAGCGGCTCGGGGAGCTTGGAGGCCTCGGTTAGGCCCTCAGGCAGCTGAATGCCGCAGACGGTTCCGTTCTCGTCGTAGGTCTTCTTACCCGAACCGGTCAGATAACCGCGGACGATGCACTCGATAGGAATCGTCTGGGCCTTCTTAACCAGCATGGCGCGGCCTGCGAGATAGTCACGATACTCGGCAAACTCCTCGGGAAAATCCGCCGGATCGATGGAAACGAGGTGGTTAGGAACAATGTCGGCAAACTTGTCGAACCAGAACGCCGAGATGCGATTGAGCACCTCTCCCTTAAACGGAATCTCGTCGGGAAGAATAAAGTCGAACGCAGAAATGCGATCGGTGGCGACCATTAACAGGTTTTCGCCGGCATCGTAGATATCACGAACCTTGCCACGGGAATCCGGACGACGCTCCATCGTTGTCACGTGAGTCACTCCTTACCTAAATACGACAGAAATGCGGGTTTTTCCCGCACGTTTTCGCAAACGCGGAGCGGCAGGGACGAGGCCCCTCCTTCACCGAATAGCGAAAAGCTAGTGCTCCATTGTAGTAGATGCCGCGTCCGCCGTGTGCTCGCGGGGCAGATGAATCGTAAAAGTCGTACCCTTTCCAAGCTCCGACTCCACGGATATGTAGCCATGGTGACGCTCGACGATCTGCTTGGTCACGGCGAGGCCAACACCCAGGCCGCCGGCTTCGCGGGCGCGACTGGCATCGGCGCGCCAAAATCGTCCGAAGATGCGCGACAGATCGTCCTTGGCAATGCCGATACCGGTATCCGAAACGGCAATACTGACATGTTTGCGGTCACTGAGTACCGACACCACGACCCAACCGCCCTCGGGGGTGTAGCGCATGGCGTTACTCAAGAGGTTGATGACGCATTGCGTGATCATGTCGGGATCTGCCTCGACAACGTCATCGTGGCCCTGCGTCTCATCTGCAAAGCGCAGACGCAGGTCACGGTCGGCAAACAGGCGCTCCTGGCCATTCACAATCGAACGCACAAACGGCACCATATCCACCGGCTCCAGGTTGAGCGGCGCGGTACTGTTTTCCATGCGCGACAGGTCGAGCATCTGCTGCACCAGACGGGCCAGACGACGCGTCTCGGATGCGACCGTTTCCAGGTGTTCGTCGTCGGTGGGATACACACCATCTTGCATGGCCTCGACCGTTGCAAGCATGGCCATGAGCGGCGTGCGCAGCTCGTGGGCAACATCAGAGGTTAGGCGCTTCTCGTGCTTCATATCCTTTTCGAGCGAGGTGGCCATCTCGTCGAAGGTCTCTCCCAGCTGATCGATCTCATCATCGCCGCGCAAGCCCGTACGAGCGGACAGGTCTCCATCGCGAATCTGCTTGGCGGTGCTGGTAATACGATGAATCGGCTTGGTGAGCATGCGCGACATGAGCGCTCCGATAACGACCGAGATGCAGACGGCCACAACCGCGGCAAGAGCCATGGCGTTAAAGGTCTTCTCTCTGAATGCTGAGTCTGCCCTGGTGAGCAGAGCATCGGAGCCAATCGCCCACAATTTGACCTGACCCACGTGCTCGCCGGAGGATGTCACGATCTCAACGTTGGCAACACTATTGGAATCGGTGGGAGCAGACGAGACTGGACTGTGCGATGCCTTCTTTCCGCTCGTACCATCGGTCGTCGCCTGATTTTCGCGTACATCGGCAGTAGCGCTTGCCGAGGGCCACGAGTCGTCGTAGACGATGACGCCCTTTTTATTGACGACCTGCATACCAAGATCGTCGGACACCAAACTCGATGTCGCGACCGTGCGCAGCTCCCCCGCGGTCCAAGAACCATTTTCCTCATATGACGTTGCCAACTTTTCGGCAGCGGAATTGGCGATTTCGACAATATTGGAGCGCGTGTAATCCGTAAAAACCGTGCCCCATACAACGGAGACTACGCCCACCAGCACCAATACCGTCATGAGCGATGTCAGGGCAAAAGCCAGGGCCATACGCGAGGGATAGCTCATCGTTGGCCGTGAATCGGAACGAGGCGTGTTCCAACTAGCCTTGGAACCCGCCTCGTTCTCCTGCTTATGCTTTTGCCCGATTTCAAAGCGCGCAGGTGTCATATGTGATTTCCTTTATTTCTCATCCGACTTATCGGTCTTGGTCGGAGCCTCGAAGCGGTAGCCGACACCGTGAACGGTGTAGAGCCACTTGGGCTTCTTGGGGTCGTCGCCCAGCTTGGCGCGAAGGTTCTTCACGTGGCTGTCGATGGTGCGCTCGTAACCCTCGAAGTCGTAGCCGAGCACCTTCTCGACCAGCTCCATGCGGTTGTAGACGCGGCCGGGATGACGGGCAAGCGTGGTGAGCAGCTTGAACTCGGAAGCCGTCAGGTCGACTTCCTTGCCCTCGACCAAAATCTTGTGGCCCGAGATGTCAATGACCAAATCGCCAAAGTCGAGCACCTCGACGGCCGGCTCATCGGCCTGGTGGGCACGGCGGAACAAGGCGCGCACGCGCGCGACAAGCTCGCGCGGCGAGAACGGCTTGATCAGGTAGTCGTCGGCACCGAGCTCGAGGCCGATAATACGGTCCTCAATCTCGCCCTTGGCCGTCAGCATAATGATGGGAACATCCGAGGTGTCGCGAATGGTGCGGCAAACGCGCTCGCCGGGAATCTTAGGGAGCATGAGGTCGAGCACGACCAGGTCGAACTGATGCTTCTCGAACTCCTCGATAGCGGACTGGCCGTCGCCCACGCCCACGACCCAATAGCCCTCGCGCTCGAGATAGGCAGCGACAGCGTCACGGATTGCCTTCTCGTCCTCGACCAGCAGAATCTTTTTTGCATCTGAAGCCATAACACGGCCCCCCTGTCTCAATTAGCTAAGAACAAGCTCATTTTAACGCACCTGAGCCCACCGGGCATCGCATGGGTGCGATAGCTCGGCGGGCGGTACTCATAGTCACAACGCGCTTATTCCCCTGTCGACGCCTTTTTAACCCCTCGGAGACTAAAGAGAGAACAAGCGAGCGGTAACCGTCTCGGGAATTCCCTGGCTGTTACGCACCGTTGCGTACGTTAAGAACGAGCTCGATTTACCCGCCGTAGCAGGATAATCGCCATACTCCAAGGCTCGGTCGGGCGACAGAAGCGAGCCGTAGGTCTTAGCCGAAGTGTCAATCAAAAAATGCGACGCCTGAACTTTAACCAGGTATTTGTTTTTCCTTCCCGCAGCGCACGCGAGCGGCTCACGCGAAAGGAAGAGGTACGGCCCGCCCTCGTTACCGATATAGGTGCCCATATTGCCCAGGCTGCCCACACCGCTATACGTCGCCTCAATGGAGAACACGAAGGTGTCTCCCATATACACGGCCTCGAAAGGCGAAACCGACGAAGGAAGCACCAGCTGAGCCCGCTTCGTGTTGTTGCCGTCAGTCAGGTCGATCGCCGTCATACCGTAATAGACGCCCTCATCATTGTGTACACGGGGCGAGATGGTCAGGATGCCGTCGCTCACACGCGGGGCGGATGCGAAGCGGCCCGTCGACTTCCAAATAGTCTCAGGCTTGGACTCGCTGGGCGACTGACGGTAGCAGTACGAATCGTTACTCGTCTTGGTGCCGCCGGACGAAGGCATCTTATACCAGATGACCGACGACCCATACGCCGTGAAGAGCGGCGGATCGTAGTTTTCGCCACCGCGGTCGAGCTCGACAGCGTTGCCGGTAAGGGAGGAGCCTGCAAGGTTTTGCGCATAGAGTTTCCAAGACGCATTGGCAAAGTTCATCTCGACCCACGCGAACACGCCATCACCCGCGCGAACGTCGTAAAACGCATAACCGGTTCCCTCAATGGGATCCTCAATAAGTGTGGTAAGCGAGCCATCGCCCAGGTTGAGCACACCAAGCGTATTGGCATGCAGGGCAGAAGCAGGCGCCATCATCGCGGCAGCGTAGTCGCCATCGCAGTAGTACAGCAGCGTGCCCAGCGGCAGCGTCCACGAGGCCGCGGGCTCAAGATCGATATCAACAGCTTCGTACTCATCAGTGATCGAAACAATCTTCGAATCGTCCTTGATAACCTGCGGCTCGCCAGCGGCGTCATCACTCGTGCCCGTTTTTTTCGAGCAACCGGCCAGTACGGCAGCAGCACCGGTAGCGGCGCCACCCAGCACAAAACCTCGACGCGTTATTCCATTCTTAAAGCGATCAGCGATGCTCATTAGGCGATCTCTGCGCGAGCGGCCTCGATAGCGCGCGTAAGCTGATCGGCGCAAGAGGTCTTTTTCATACCGCAGGTATTACCGGCGAGAACCTCGATTACGCGATCGGCGGGAGCGCCCTCGACCAGCCTGGAGATGGCCTTGAGGTTGCCATCGCAGCCGCCAGTAAACTCGACGCCCAGCACCTTGCTGCCATCGTCAGAGAGATTGAGGTGAATATTGCGAGAGCATACACCCTGAGGCTTGTAGTCAAAACTAATCATTGAGATCCCCTCTCAGAAAGAAATTTCAGACGTCTATTATCCCCGCCTGGACCGACTTATTATCGCAAGCACCGATTCAACATCCTACGATGCTTGGACTGGTGGGGGCAAGATTAGCAGTCCGCACCCTGTACGTGGACCATGCGCTTCTCACGATACATATTGTGGTCGGCGACGCGATATACATCGGCCAGCGTATTTCCAGCCGTCTCGACGGTCGCCACGCCAATCGATGCGCTGACCGTCAGGGTCTCATCGCTTACCGCGGCAAGACCGAGACGAAGGTCCTGTTCCAGCCCGAGCGCAGACTCGTTGTCAGTATGGGGACAAACCAGCAAAAACTCGTCGCCGCCAACGCGCATCGGCAGGTAATCCGCACCAGCCACCCGCCGCAGCACGGACGCCGTCCGTCGCAGCAGTTCATCCCCCATCTCGTGACCATAGATGTCGTTGGTCCGCTTGAGATAATTACAGTCCACCATAATCACGCTCACTGGCAAGCCCTCGTTTACCAGGCTATCTCCACGCGATTCAAGATAGTTGCGGTTGCGAAGCCCCGTCAGCTTATCTTGGTATGACAGCTCCTCGGCATGCTTGACCATCGATATGTTGTGCGTCGCCACGACGACCGATTCCAGCCGGCCTTGCTCGTCGCGATGCTGGGGGACGACCTGCAGCGAATACCAAGTACCTCGACAATCTCGCACCTCGGCGGCCAAGTATGGCACGCCCTCCATACGATCCCGAAGTGTCTTCATATCCACAAGTCCCACAACCGCTTCACGGCTTTCGGGGCTCACGATATCTCGGCAGACCGTGTCCATAAAGTCATACGCCTCGCTGTGTTCGGCAAATATCTTCGCTATCGCCGGCGACATGTTGATTCCCTCGATCTCGAGCGTATCGAGATGTAAAAGGAAGGTCGAGTCGTAGATGGCACTTATGGCATTGATAATGCCGAGCTGTTTGTCCTTTTCGGCTAAGTTTCGATGGTCAACGATATTTCGCGCTAGCAGCACCACAACCCAAAACGCAAGACAAACCAACACACCGGCGGCGACAAACGAAGCTCTGCCTGACATGACCTCCGCTTTGGGATACAGTGCAAACAGGCGATAGTCCTTGTATGCCGCACGCACGGCGTACCATTTGCTTCCGCGATACTCGATACACGTCAGGCCTTCGTCTTTCCACTCGATTCCAGATCCGGCAAGGAGCCGAGCGAGCGACACGTCGACATCGGGATCATTAGAGGAGACGATCTCCGCATCCTCCATAACAAGCACCGTGGGGCCCTGGTGGAAGGTGTTGTTTGCAAGCACATCGGCTATGGCATACGAATAGTCATCCGCCGTATCGGGGACGAATGAGCGGTATGCCAGGGCAACGCCGTCGCCATACGGGGCAGCACAGACGGCAAAAACGACATCGCGGCGCTCAACGACAGTTGAGTAGGACACTTTGGAACCTTGATACATCGATGCGACCGACGAGCAAGCCAGTTCTTCTCGCCATAGCATGAGCGGATCGCGGCCATCGATGTCGTAGTGGGCGGTCATATGACCGTCGGAGTCCATGACCATCAGCCCCGAAAGGTTCTCGGCATGGACATATTGCTCGATAAGATCGTCGTTAACCTCAACGCGACCAGGGGGCAGGAACGTCGCAAACGATTCGACCGCAGCATCCAAATCGTGCGTCGCCTCGGTTTTTCTTCCCTGTTCGTAGCGATCATATTTTTCGCAAGCGTTTTCCAAAAACACCATGGCCTCTTGACCGAATCCAAGCGTTTTATGGAGGCAGCGATGCGTGCCGACCATAAACAGCAGATTCAGCAAGACAATGCTGGCAACAACGCTGACGGCTATGACAACCAGGTTCTTTTTGTGCAAGAGGCGCTCATCATTTGTCATGAATTCGCTCCTTGCTCACTCGTCGTCGCTCCCGCCTTGTAATTGCCCACAATACGGTCAATCGTGCCATCTCGATCCATGTCGAACAGCGCGGTATTGAGATCCTTTACGACCGGTCCTTCATAGCAGTTCTCAAACGCGACACCCAGGTCAACCGTCATAACGTTGTCAGCGAACACGCGATAAAGGCCGGGGTACTGGGCAACGAGTCGGTCAAGCGACCGTACGTCCGCCATCCAGCAGTCCACATATCCTTTGGCTAGAGCGGCTTTGCAGAGCTCGGCAGAGCCATACAATTTGATTTGAACGTCCGGCGAGATCCCCAGATCCCCCGCAAGCAATCGACGCTCACTCACCGAGCCCGCAATCACCGCAATGGTCTTGCTTCCATCGAGATGCGACAAGGACTTGATGCCGCTCGTCTTCTTGGCGGCAACCGAGACCGTCACGGTTAGATACGGCTCGGTCCAGTAATACTTATCCTCGCGATAACAGGGCGAGTAATCGCACCATAGGCAATCGATATCACCATTTTTGAGCAGCCGGTCGCGATCGTTCCAGTCAATATCGACAAACTGCGGCTTGAGCCCCGCACGCTCACACGCCTCGCGGGCGATATCGATATCGATACCGGCGTAATCGCCTGTGGTATCGACATATACATAGGGGTCGTTATCCGTAACGCCAATTTTGAGCACAGGGAGATCCTCGTCAGCCGTACTCGGCGAGGAAGAACTATTTCGATCGGTATACGTCAGGACAGCCGTACAGGCAGCAACAAGAACTATGAGCGCGAACGAGACGATGACGACTCGTTTAATACGTCTAGGCACGCGCCTCTTTTCATCGAAATGGCAGTAGAGGTTCATTTTATTACCGGGAGCTGCCGCAGCAGCGAAAAAAGCGCCTCACCCAAGATGGGCAAGGCGCCAAAGGTTGAAATGCATCCGCAAGCGGTCGAATTAGGTTAACCCTACTCGAAGTTCAGCTGCTCCAGGCGGTCGAAGACCGTATCGATGCGGGTGAGGAAGTCCCACGGATCAAAGATCTCGTCGAGCTTCTCCTGGCTGACGGTGCAGCGCGGATCGGCCTCGAGACGCTCCTTAAAGGTGGGGCCGGAGACACAATCCTGCACCTCGTGCCAGGTGGCCATGGCGTTTTCCTGCACGATAGCGTAGGCGTCCTCGCGGGTGATGCCCGTATCGACGAGGGCCAGCAGGACCTTGGAGGAGAAGATGAGGCCGCGGGTCTTGTTGAGATTGGCCATCATGCGGGCCGGATACAGCTGCAGGCCGTCGATAACGCGAATGAGGCACTGGAACATATGGTCAAGCGCGATGAAGCTATCGGCCTGGGCGACACGCTCGGCGGAAGAGTGCGAAATGTCGCGCTCGTGCCACAGGGCGACGTTGTCAAAGGCGACCTGAGCGTTGGACTTCACGACGCGCGACAGGCCGCAGACCTTCTCCATGGTGATGGGGTTGCGCTTGTGCGGCATGGCGGAGCTGCCCTTTTGGCCCTTGCGGAAAGGCTCCTCGGCCTCGAGCGTATCGGTCTTCTGCAGGTTGCGGACCTCGGTCGCGATGCGCTCGCAGGTGGCCGCCGTAGTGGCAAGCACGCCGGCAAGGTAGGCGTGGTGATCGCGGCTGATGACCTGCGTGGACAGCGGATCGTGGACCAGGCCCAGGTGCTCGCAGACGTACTCCTCGACGAACGGCTCGATGGAGCTGTAGGTGCCGACGGCACCGGAGATGGCACCGAAGGCAACGTTCTTGCGAGCATCCTCAAGACGATCGAGATCGCGCTTGAGCTCCCATGCCCAAGAGCCAAACTTCATACCGAAGGTCATCGGCTCGGCATGAATGCCATGGGTGCGGCCGGCACAGAGCGTATTGCGCTCCTCGAAGGCACGACGCTTGCAGATCACGCCGAGCTTCTTGACGTCCTCGATAATCAGGTCACACGCCTGAGTAAGCTGATAGCACAGAGCCGTATCGCCCAGGTCGGAGCTGGTCATACCGTAGTGAACCCAGCGGCTAGGCTTGGGCTCGCCCTCGGGAACATCGGCGTCGATATATTCCTTCATGTTGGTCAGGAAGGCGATGACATCGTGGCGCGTGACCTCTTCGATCTCGTCAACCTTCGCCTTCTCAAAGTTGGCGTGGTCGCGAATCCACTGGGCCTCTTCTTTGGAAATACCGATCTTGCCGAGCTCCGCCTGAGCCTCGCAGGCCAGGACCTCAATCTCCTGCCAAATGGCGTACTTGTTCTCGAGGGAGAAGATGTGTCCCATCTCCGGGCGGGTATAGCGATCGATCATAGCGGCTCCTTTTTGGTTATTGGCACGTTGGTCGTAACCCAACCATTGTACCGTGCGCGGGTGCGAGTATGGGCAGTAGGCATTAACCTAACATTTTGACGCATGTGCGGCCATGGGGACACCTGCGTATTTGCGAAGCAAATACGCACCGGCTGCGGGCGGCATGCCCCGGTCCGGGGAAGCGGCGGTAACGTCGGTTGAATCCACTTTTCCCAAAATCCGCTCCACTCGATGGAGCGGGCAACGGGACGTCCGCGTATTTGCTTCGCAAATCCGCACCGGCTTCAGGCGCCTTCGCCTGCTCGCTACAAACGCTTCGCGTTTGCTTTACGCTCGCACCCTGGCGGGTTCGAGTCCCGGCGCTTTATTGAAAAAAGCACGGCACCGTGATGGTGCCGTGCTTGTGCTTTTAACTGGAGCGGGCAACGGGACTCGAACCCGCGAGTGTCAGCTTGGGAAGCTGATGCCTTACCACTTGGCGATGCCCGCAATTGCGCATTGGGATAAATTAAATGCTTGGATAGTATATACCGAGCATTTCAAGGGGGCAATATGAATGCGGCGTGTTATCACTATGCAATCGCGTACCGCGCACTGCGGCACAAAAGCCTACGAAACGCGTTCCAGCTGATCCCTTGCATCAGAAAGCACGTGTTCTACCTCGTTTTGCACCTCAGTGTCAAAACGATACGCAGGGACCGAAACGCTTAAACCATAGAGACGCCCCCCTTTTTCTATGGGAACGGCGATGCACTCAACCCCTTCTGCCATCTCCTGATGATCATATGCAAAACCACACCGTCGGACCTCCTCGAGCTGCCGCATCAGGTCATCTATGTGTTTTACCGCATGCTCAGTCGTTTTTTCGAATGGGACAGGAAGCAGCGAGCGAACCGACTCCTCATCCCATCGAGATAGAATCGCCTTTCCAATCGCCGTGCAGTGTGCAGGAAGGGTCTTACCGATTTCCGATGAAAGACGGATGTGCTGGGGGGAATCAACGCGCGAAATATAGAGGACACGACCGTGGTCGAGCACACCGAGCTGACAGGTCTCTCCGCACGATGCGACAACCTTCCGCATGGCCGTCTCAAAAGAGGACAATCCCCCACTCTCACGATCGAACGCCTTGCCCAGCAGATACGTCTTAAGCCCAATCGAATACCTACCGGTAGTCTCGTCATAACTAACGTAATCCGAATCGGCCATGGTGTGCAGAATCGAGAAGAGGCTACTCTTTGGAGCGCCGACAATGCGGCATATCTCTGCCATGGTAAGTCCGCTCTTTGTAGCCGAAAGGGCTTCAAAGATTGATAGAACCCGCAAGGTAGAACGGTGGCCAGCAGGATTATATCGCGAGGGCATGGCAACTCTCCTTGTTCATTAACGCCCAGACTTTCCCCGTAAGTATAGCGGCGTGCCCCTTAAAGCAACCGTTCACCGGCCAACCAAAACCATTCGCGGCGGGCCCGTGTGAGGTCTTTTGCATTTCATCTATACTGTTCCGTATAACGAATAACGTTCGTAAATACGAACGTTATTCAAGTGGACATAGGGAGGAAACATGTCAGACGTTGTAAGCCAAGGCCAAAACGCCGTTGTCATCGATCAAAGGGACAACGTCGCCGTCGCCACCTACCAACTGGAGGCGGGCGCCGAGGCCCGCCATCCCATGCCGGACGGCACGCTGGCGAGCGTTACCGTGACCGACGACATCCCGCTGTTCCACAAGATTGCCCTCGTGGACATCCCCAAGGGTGAGAAGGTCGTCAAGTATGGCGAGTTCATCGGTGTGGCCACCACGGACATCAAGCGCGGGCAGCATGTTCATACGCACAACTGCGCCAGCTCCGACGACCTGAAGGACTCCGTCGTCACCGATACTGACTCTGTCGCCTTCAAGCCCTCCTCATCCGCGGAGGGCACGCGCACCTTCATGGGCTACCGTCGCCCGGACGGTCGTGTCGGCATCCGCAACCACGTCCTGATCCTTCCCACGAGCATCTGTGCCTCCGACACCGCGGAGAGGATCGCGAACGCGGTTGAGGGCTGCGTCTCCTTCCACAACCAGAATGGCTGCTCGCAGGTCGACTGCGACCAGAAGGTGACTATTGCTGCCTTGGCAGGCTACGCTGCGAACCCGAACATCTATGGCGTCGTTTGCGTCTCCCTGGGCTGCGAGGGCTGCCAGAACGACATCGTGGTCGACGCGATTCGCGAGCGCACCAACAAGCCCGTCGAGACCCTGGTCATCCAAAAGGTCGGCGGCTCCATCAGGGCGATCGAGGAGGGTACGCGCCTTGCCCGCAAGATGGTCGCCGAGGCGGACCGGTGCGTCCGCGAGCCCACTGATATCTCCGAGCTCATCTTCGGCACCAACTGCGGCGGCTCCGACCCCTCGAGCGGCCTTGGCTCCAACCCGCTGATCGGCGAGGTCTCCGACTGGCTCGTCAACCATGGTGCCACCTCCGTGCTGTGCGAGACGCCCGAGCTCTTTGGCGCCGAGCACATCCTCGCCCGCCGCGCGAAGGACAAGCAAGTTTCGGACGATATCCTCAAGATCGTCTACGACTACGAGAAGTACGTCCAAATGTTTGGCGCCGAGATGCGAGAGGGCAACCCCAGCCCTGGAAATATGGCTGGCGGACTCACGACCCTCGAGGAGAAGTCTCTCGGCTGCGTGCACAAGGGAGGCCACAGCCCCCTCAACGCCGTCTATCCGTACGCGGCGCAGCTCAATCCGCACGAGGGCCTCGTCGTGATGGACACCCCCGGCAACGACCCCTCCAGCGTGGGCGGCATCATCGCCGGCGGCTGCCAGCTCGTGGTCTTCTCGACCGGTCTTGGCACCCCCACCGGAAACGCCATCGCGCCCGTGTATCGCCTGACTGCCAACAAGCGCACCTACGAGGCCATGAGGGACAACACCGACCTCGACGCGAGCCCGACGATCTACGGCCCCGAGTCCATGGAGGAGATGCGCGACAGGATGCTCGACGACATCATCGCCGTCTGCAACGGCCGCAAGGTCTGCGCCGAGGCCCTTGGCTATACCGAGACCGCCCTTCCGCACATCTGCAACTATATGTAGGCCAGCGTCTGACAGGACGCTCCAGAAAGGAGAGAAACCGTGACAACCACGCAAGCCCCAGAAAAGACACCCAACGCGTTCCAACGCGGCGTCAACGCGGTCATCGATCTGCTGTCCTCGTTCTTCCTCCCGATCATCAACCTGCTCGTCTCCGTCGGCATCCTCAAGGGCATCCTGACGCTTCTGCAGGTCTCGGGCATGGTCACCGACGACTCGACCACGTATGCGATCCTCAACGCGATGGCCGACTCGCTGTTCTACTTCATCCCGGTGTTTCTTGCTTACACCTCGTCAAAGCGCTTCGATGTTGACACGGTGACCGCCGTCCTTCTCGGCTGCATCCTGGTGTATCCGTCCATCACCACCATCATGGCGGCGGACGCGCCCGTTTACCTGTTTGGCCTCGAGCTCTCGAAGGCGACGTACTCCAGCTCCGTCATCCCCATCCTTCTTGCCATCTACTGCGCGAGCTGGGTCCAGAAGGCCTGCTACAAGATCATCCCCGAGACCTTCCGCGGCCTGTTCACGCCGCCTATCACGATCATCGTTATCGTCCCGCTCACCCTGGCCGTCTTCGGCCCCCTCGGCACCATCGTGGGCGGTTGGCTCGCGCAGGGCTACGAGGCCGTCTACAACCTCTCGCCGCTCGTCGCCGGCGCGCTGATCGGCGCGTTCCAGCCGTTCCTCGTCATCCTCGGCCTGCACTGGGCCCTGTTCCCCATTGCCATGAACAACGTCGCAGTCTACGGCTTCGACACCATCATGGCCCTGTTCGGCGGCGCGATCTTCGCCCAGGGCGGTGCCGCGCTCGCCGTCGCCCTCAAGACCAAGAACAAGAAGTTCCGCTCCCAGGCGATCTCCGCCTCGCTCACCACGCTGCTGGGCATCACCGAGCCCGCGATGTACGGCGTGAACCTGCGCCTCAAGAAGCCCATGGTCTGCGCATGCGTCGCCGGCGGCATTGGCTCCGCCGTGGCAGGCCTGTTCGGTTGCGCCGGCACCGCCTTCGCTTTGCCTGCGCTCACCACGCTGCCCGTCTTCATGAGCCGCGCGTTCGTTCCCTTCTGCATCTCGCTGGCGCTCGCCTTTGGCCTCGCCTTCCTGTTCACGCTCTTCGTCCCGATCGACGACGTGACCGAGGAGGAGATGGAGGCCGAGGAGCAGTCCGCCTAGCGTCCGGATTGCAAGGCCGCTCTATGTCCCGCGCCTGCGGGTTCGACTGGAGGTGGTGCCCACCTGGCAGCAAAGCGTATCCGTCACTGACCATATATCCATAAGACATTGTTTGACGTAAGGAGAACAAAATGAAGAAGATCGACGCACACGCCCACGTCTTTGACCACATCGGCTCCATGGGCAAGGCCGGAGAGCTGCGCCCCCTAGGCAACGGCAACTGTCGCTGGGCCACCGGCGAAGAGTTCCGTATCATCCCCGAGGGCAAGGGAGACAAGGAGTACCTCGTTGAGACCTTCATGGACGTCATGGACGAGAACGACGTCGAGAAGGCCATCCTGCTGCAGGGCGTCCTGTACGGCCTGCAGAACGAATACGCCATGGAATGCGCCGAGAAGTACCCTGACCGCTTCAAAGCCGCGGTCATGCTCGACCCCTTCTGCCGCTGCGCCCAGCAGATCCTCGACCACTTCATCAACGATCTGCACGCCCACGTCTTCAAGTTCGAGGTCTCTGTGGGCGGCGGCCTTTCCGGCTACCACCGCGATTTCGCGGTCGACGGCCCCGAGATGACGGTCCTCATCGACAGGATCGCCCAGGTCGAGGACGCCACTCTGGTGCTCGACATCGGCAGCCCCAACCAGTCCAGCTGCCAGCCCGAGGCCGTATATCGCCTGGCCAAGAAGTACCCCGGCCTGCACATTGTCGTCTGCCACCTGCTCGCCCCGTCCCTTGAGGACGGCGACGTCCTCAAGTGCGCGCTTCCGTACCTCGCCCACGATAACGTCTGGGTCGATCTCTCCGCGCTGCCCTGGAACGTTGCTCCCGAGGCCTACCCGTATCCCACCGCGCTCGAGTACATCGCGATGGCGAAGGACGTCCTGGGCGCCGACAAGATCATTTGGGGCACCGACTCACCCTGTGTCCTCACCAAGTTCGACTACAAGGACCTCTATAGCTTCATCGAGGACTCCGACGTCTTCACCGACGCCGAGAAGCAGGGTGTCTTCTACGATAACGCCGTCAAGGCCTACTACCTCTAGGTCCTTCTCGGCAGTGCAGGGATTTGTGGGGGTGTGACCCCGGAAAGCGAGTGACACATGTTTGAGGGAGTCTTCTGCCCCTCCATCACCATCACCGACGATGATGGAAAGATCGATTACGAGCTGTGGGGCAGGCACCTGGACCACCTGGCCGACGCGGGCATCAACGGCGTGCTGTTGTTTGGCAGCATCGGCGAGTTCTACAGCGTGAGCCTCGAGGACAAGAAGTCGGTCATCGACTTTGCCGTCGAGCGGGTCGCCGGCCGCATGAAGGTCTTCGTCGGCGTGGGTGACACCACCTACGACAACGTCCTCGAACTCACGCGCTATGCCAAGAAGGCCGGTGCCGACGCGGTTCTGGCGGTCTCGCCGTACTACTTCGGGCCCACCGACGACGCTGCCGAAAAGTACTTTGGTGGCATCGCAGACGCCACCGACCTACCCGTCGTGCTATACAACTTTCCGGCGCGCACCGGCACCGACCTGTCGCCCGAGCTCGTGGCCAGGCTCGCCGCCGCCCATCCGAATATCTG
>CALEDY010000134.1 GCA_937949355.1 uncultured Collinsella sp.
AGCTATAACGCGGCAGTCTCGGAGGCGAGCCGCAAGAGCCGCACTTACGACGGCGACGTGTTTACGTTCGAAGTTCCCGAGGACTGGGGGAGCGACTGGGACGTCAAGACCTCACAGGGCACGTACAGCGGCGTCAAGAACGGTTTGTGGGTCGATTACAAGATTGTCCACGATGGCTACACGGTGGGAACGCTGATGATCTCCAACCACTTCAACTCGGGGTTTAACACGATCGGGAAGACAAACAACGTGGGCAAATCGACCAATCTGTGGCTCGGATCGTACGATTCGCTTTCGGGCGACTCCGATTGGGAGTACATCATCGATTCAATCTACATTAAATAGTTTCGCGTACAAGAAAGTGCCCCGTTTCCCTGGTGGAAACGGGGCACTTCTTTGTGCAATGAGACTGTGGCGCTCGGCACTACTCGTCGACGTCGGTGAACTCGGTGGGCGGGACGGAGTCCGTGGAGTCGTCGTAGCTATCGTCGTTGTCGCTGGAATCGTCGTAGCTGTCGTCGTAGTCGGAGTCGTAGTCATCATCGGAGTCGTCGTAGCTGGACGACTTGCTGGAGCTGCTCGACTTGCTCGACTTTTTGCTGGAGCTCGACTTGCTGCTGGACGAGTCGGTCGACTTGCTATCGCTCGCATCGGTATCGGTATCGGTGCCGCTGATCTTGGTGGTGAGCGCCGTGAGCGTTTGCTCGACGGTATCGACCGTGTTGTTGAGGTTGAGCTTGGAGGTATCGATGGCGCCCTCCAGGGCAGAGGCGTCCTGGTCCTCCAGGTTGTCGCTGTAGCCCTTGATGAGGAAAGCGCTCTGGTAGTTGAAGTTGTCGCCGTGGAGCTCGCCCTCGGCGGCCTTAAACTCAGTACCGTCGTAGGTGAAATACTTGTACTCGGCATCGTCGTCAACGAGCACGGCCGTGTCGTCGGACATGAGCTGGGTCAAATAGACGTGATTGCTCGAGTCGCCGATCATGGTCTTAAAGGTTACAAAGACATAGCCGCCGTTGGACGCCTCCGGTGAGCCGCTGTAGAGATTGACGACCTTCTTGCCGTTGTAGCCCCACACGTCGAGGACGTAGTCGCCGTTCGAAAGGCGCGTCTTCTTGTTGAAGGACTTTGCCTTGGTCTTGGAGTGGACGGTTACGAGTTCCTCGAGTCCGTCGCCGTTAAAGTCGACGAGCTGGGCAAACTGGACGCCGCTGATCTGGTAGTCGCTCGTGCCGGTCGAGACAAGCTCGGGATTGCCATACTTCTTGATCAGGCTGTTGAGCTTGCTCTTGTAGGCGGTGCAGGCGGCCTTGCAGGTCGCGTCGTCAATCGTGGCGGGCGCGGTGGTGTTCGTGGTGTCCTTGGACGTGTCGGTCTTCTTGTCCGTCTTCTTGTCGGACTTGCTGGGCTTGGAGCTGCTCGTGCTGTCGCTCGACGTGCTCGAATCGTCCTTGGTCGTGGCGTCGTCCTTGCTGGCGTCGTCGCTGCTGGCGTCGTCCTTGGAGGTCGTGTCCGAGGAATTGCCGTTGTCCGTGCTGGTAGAGGCGTCGTCGTCCTTCTTGGGGGTGTTGACGGTCACGCTCTCGGCAGGCTTCTCAGCACTGGCGTCGTCCTTCTTGACCACGGTGGTGTTGAAGTTTTGGACCGTATTGCCCTTGGTGTCCTCGATCTTGCAGCTGTAGTCGCCGGGCTTGACCTTGCCAAAGTCGCCGATCGTAAAGCCGTCGTCGCCCTTGACCTTAATTTTGTAGCTCTTGCCGCCGTTCTTGGGCGTGAGGGTCGCGGTGTAGCTGTGGATCACGCGGTCCTTCTTTTTGGGCAGGACCTTGGTGTCGACGGTGCACACGACGGCGTCCTGACTGCCGGAGGTGATCTCGACGGCGTTAGCGTTGGGCGTGAGTAGCAGGATGGCTGCCACGGCGGCGCCGGCGGCGACCAGACCGAGGCCCGCGAAGACCGGCCAGCGGCGCTTCTTTTGCTGCGGCTGCTGGGGCATGGGCATCTGCGGTTGGGGCTGCGGCTGCGGAATAGGCGCCGCCTGCATGGTGGTGTCGGTCATCTGCTGCTGGGGCAGGTCGACGACGGTGGCGCCGGCCGTGGGTTGTGCCACGCCGAGCGACTCCATGGCCTCGGCGGTTGCCTGGGCGTCCTCGTCGAACTCGGCGATGGTGGTGGGGTCGTCATTGACGTTGACGAGCGTAGTGGGGTCGTCGGCGACGGCCGCGGGCTCGGCTGCATCGTCGCCGGGGAAGGCGACGGCGACGGCTGCGTTGTCGTCGGTCTCGAAGATCTCGTTGGCCTCGGCGGCGTCAACGGGCGCGGCGTCGTCGATGACGACGGGCTCGGCGGCCGGCTCGGGGTCGGCTGCGGGCTGCGGCTCGGTGGTTTGCTCGTCCGAGGGCTCAGACGCGGGCTCAACGGCATCGAGCGTGACGATCGTCTCATCGGGGTCGGTCTGATCAGCTTGAGGCTCGGCGGTGTCTGTCGGGGCGGCCGACTCCGGGTCTGCGGTGTCGAGGGTCACCACGGTCTCACCGGGATCTGCATCGACAGCGTCCAACGTGACAACCGTCTCGCCGGGGTCGGTGACGGTCTCGGGTGCAGGTGCGGGCTCGGACGTCGGCTCAACGGCATCGAGCGTAACGACGGTCTCGCCCGGATCAACGGCGGGCGCCTCGGCGGGTGCAGGTTCAGCAGTCTGTGTCTCGGCGGGCGCCGGAGCCTGGGTCGCTGCCTTGGGCGCTACGGACGCTCCGCAATTGGTGCAAAAGCGCGCGTCATCAGGCAGCTTCGTTCCGCATTGCGTGCAAAACATAAGGTGAGCTCCCTTCTTTTGATGGTTCTTGCGTTCGAATCTATGGTACCTGCGGTATCGGGCATAGTTGTTGCGCAACACTGCGAAAAACCTTGCGATGGTGCCAATAGTGATGTCCGTGTGTACGGATAACGTCTCGATCTGTAACACCTGGGCGGGATTTCAACCTCTATCTGTTACAGATCGAGATTGTTGTTCGGCAACCAACTCAAACATCTCAATCTGTAACAGTAAGGACCCGTTTTGCTCAGCAGATGTTACAGATCGAGACAAAACCTGCTGCTGACGGTGGGAAATCCGCTATTCAACAATGTTGCGCAACGTCTTGGACAAAACCTCTCATATGCTTGCGCCAGGAAGAGGTTGGGGAGCTTGCCGGGATCTTTGCTTGCGCGGCGGCTCTGCAGTGTTGAAGGGAGATGCCATGAGGTGCTCAAGTTGCGGAAGCGAGTTGGTGCCGGGCACGACGTTTTGTCCCATTTGCGGCGCCCAGGTCATGGATCAAGGTTTTGATGAGCCGATGGCGGGTGCCACCTACTACGCTCAGCAGTATGTGCCGCAACCACAAGCTCAGCCGGAACAACAGTACTGGGCTCAACCTCAGCAGTTCCAGTCGGACCCCGCTCCGGCGCCAATGCCGGCAGCTCCCGCCAAGAAGCCCCGTCGAGGAAAGAAAGCCGCCGCAGGTCTGGCCATCGCTGTCGTCGTTATTGCCGTGGGTGTCGGCGGCTTTGCAGGATTCTCGTTCTGGCAGAAGGCTCAGCACCAAAAGATGGTCGACCAGACAACGACGGCTGTGGAGAAGACGGTGGGGGAGCAGTACGGCGAGAGTTTTGGCGGGTTTGTCTCCAACGACTACGTCAATCCTTCGACGTACAAGGTCAAGTCCGTCGAGGTGAGTAACGTTACGGAGAACAATGGGCTGGTAAGCGGCTCGGCCGAGGCCGTCACGGCGAATCGCAGCTTCCGCTCGACGATGGACTTTACGTTTACCGGCGTCAAGGGCTCGGGCGGCACGGTTTCGAACGTGACGCTGAAACTCAACGATAAATCGACCGAGCCCAAGAGGGGCATCGATTTTGACGAGGAAAACGGGCTGACGGATTTGGATCCCGAACTCGATGGCTCGTCGTGCACGGTTAAGCAGGAGATTCCCGGCGGTGCGCCCTGGTACTACGACCCGTCCTACCATCAGGAGTACTCGTACTATTTCGAAGATGACGAAGGATGGTCCCTCTCGGATTCCGGTCGTTACGACGATGACGGCGATTCCGACCCCATGCTCGATATCTCGGGTACCTATGAGGATTCCGGCGGCGCCGACACGCCCGACATCTACCTCAAGATTTCGAACTATGACGAGGACGAGGGGACGATTTCCGTTGAGCTGTCGACGGACTATTCGCTTTCGAGGAAGAAGCTGAGCGGTCGCATGCTCTTTAGAAAAGACGATATTGAGCTCGAGGACATCGACGACAGTGGTTATAAGGGATTTAGGATTGGCGGAGGCGGCGGCCTGGTAACCAGCTGCGAAGAAATTACCGGTGCAGAGTCGGGCGACGCGGCTCTGGTGTTCGTGCTGAACCCTTCGTCGCCTGGCGGGATTAATGTGTATAGGGGTGACGACCAGGGTCTTTCGGTACAGACGGGCTACGGCAAAGCGGGGCGCTACACCCTTCCCGTTATGACTGGAGTTACGGGAGGCATGATGAGCGGGCTTTCGGAGTTTAGTGCGTGGTCGTTCGAGAACAACACGCCTATGCCTCAGTTTGTGAAGCAGTAGGGGGCGGTCGCGTCCTCGGCGCGGCCCTCGTGGATTTATCTCAATCTGTAACGTCTGGACCTGTTTTTGTCGAGTAACTGTTACAGATTGAGACATTGTGCTGCGGGAGAATCTTCAGTCTAAATCTGTAACATCAAGACGAGAAATTGACCTCTACGTGTTACAGATCGAGACATTACCCGGCAGGGGAGTCCCTGCGTGGTCCCGATATCCCGTCATCTGTGGTTTACGTGGGGGCATGCGATGCACGGGTATACTAACCGGCGGCGAATCTGCTCCATCGCTTAGAGCTGCTGCGTCTGGACGGCGCGTGATAGGGCGGCCAAAGCGATCGCCAGCGTGCTGAGCAACGTCCTCTCTGTGCGCACCTGTTTTTGTATGTATTAGCGCACTACCAAGCACGCCCGCGCGGCCGCATGCCGTGCCCATAACGCGTGCAGATAAGGAACAACAACATATGCGTAATTCTGTATCCGACGTCACGGACGCCGAGATTCTGGACGAGACCCGCGAGGCCATGACCCAGGCTGCCTTCGATGCTGCCGACGAGGCCAGCGCCGCCGAGACCGTCGAGTCCGCGACCGAGAACCTGCCCGCCTTTGACGAGCTGGGACTTTCGGACGAGATGCTTCGTGCCATCGAGAACCTGGGCTACACGGCGCCCACGCCCGTTCAGGCCGGCTCAATCCCCGTGGTGCTCGAAGGCCGCGACTTGCTTGCCGCCGCTCAGACCGGCACCGGCAAGACGGCCGCCTTCTTGCTGCCGACCATGAACAATCTGGAGCACATTGCTCCGCCCAAGCCCGTGCGCGAGCGTGGCGGCCGCAACCGCCGTCGCGGCGCCAAGAAGCCCGAGGGCAACGGCCGCGGCCCCGTGATGCTCGTCATCACCCCCACGCGCGAGCTCGCGCAGCAGATCGACGAGGTCGCGAGCAAGATCGCCGACGTTACCGGCCATATCGCCGTGACCGTCGTGGGCGGCGTGAGCTACAAACCGCAGACCGCGGCGCTCAAGTACGGCTGTGACATCCTGGTCGCCACGCCGGGTCGTCTGGTCGATCTGATCGAGCAGGGTGCCTGCCACCTGAACGAGGTCAAGGTGCTGGTGCTCGACGAGGCCGACCGCATGCTCGACATGGGCTTTTTGCCCGCCGTCCGCCGCATCGTGCGCGAGACGCCGGCCGAGCGCCAGACGCTGCTGTTCTCGGCGACCCTCGACGAGGAGGCCGTGGGCGAGATCACCGACCTGGTGAGCGACCCGGCCCGCGTGGAGATCGCGCCCGCCACGTCGACCGCCGACACCGTCGACCAGTTTGTGTTCCCGGTGTCCATCGAGGCCAAGAACAACCTGCTGCCCGAGTTCCTCAAAAAGGAGGGCCCGGAGCGCACTATCGTCTTTATGCGCACAAAGCACCGCGCCGACAGCTGCTGCCGTCGTCTGGAGCGCAAGGGCATCAAGGCCGCCGCGATCCACGGCAACCGCAGCCAGGCCCAGCGCGAGCGCGCACTTTCGGCCTTCCGCGACGGCACCGTCGACGTGCTGGTGGCAACCGATGTCCTCGCCCGCGGCATCGACATTAGCGATGTGCGCTACGTCGTGAACTTTGACGTGCCGGCAGAGCCGACCGACTACATCCACCGCATTGGCCGCACGGGCCGTGCCGGCGAGCTGGGCTGGGCCATTACGTTTGTGACCGAGCAGGACGTCGATGAGTTCTACGAGATCGAGAAGCTCATGGACAAGACGGCCGACATCTATGACGCCGGCGACCTGCATGTGGGTCCCAACCCGCCCGCGGTTGATCCCGAGCGCGACCCTGCGGCCTTTAAGGTGAAGAAGAAGACCAAGCGCGGCAAGTCCAAGAGCAAGAAGAAGCTTGAGCAGGCACGTCGCGACGGCAAGCGCAACGGCGATGACTACGGCGATGTTGCCGGTCGTTCCAACCGCGGTCGCGACGAGCGCCGCGGCGACGGCGAGCGTCCGAGCCGTCCCAAGCGCGGCGGCAAGACCCGCGTGCGCGAGGGCGTTCAGGCTCGCGTGGACGAGGCCGTGGAGAGCGTGGCCCGCGAGGTGGCTGCCGAGGAGCGTGCTGCTGCTGTTGAGCAGGGCCCGCGCGGCAACCGTGCCGAGCGTCGTGCCAAGCAGTTCCAGGGCGAGGCGCACCGCCGTCGTCGTGAGGACGAGGACCGTGGCGGTCGTCGTCGTGTCGAGCG
>CALEDY010000135.1 GCA_937949355.1 uncultured Collinsella sp.
TGTCGCCGCGCCCCGCAGTGCCCGCTTCCCCCGAGAACAATTATCAGTGCAGGTAGATGGCTTGCCGATTTTCGAAAAGATGGGTGTGGTCAGCCTCGTCGAGTTCATCGTAGTAAATCGGCCCTTTCCGTGGCATGCGGCGTGTTAAATGCCAATTCCCGCGCTGGAATTGCCCGCTCCATTCGTGAGTTGCGGTGAAATAGGGACTGCCAGACGCTCCAAGGTCCTCAACGGTCTGTATTTCACCGCAACTTGAAAGGGGCGAGCGGCGTTGGCCAAGCATTGCTGACGGGTTGGAGCGGCTTAGGCTTGTTTGCGGCATTTCCATTGCTTTCGGCACCAGCGCATGAGGCTTTTACAACTGGGATGGTGATGAGGATGACCCATGCGGGATGGGGGCGCGCCAAGCAAAGCCACATATAGAGGAACCAAGCGATCGCACCCGTCGGGTAGATGGCGTCAACAAGCTTAGATAGATGACGTCGGTCGATGAAGTCGCCCATCGCATAGTAGACGGGAATCAGAAAGACCAAAAAGAGCCCCATGCCCCACGTGCCGCAGATGATGCCGAGCGCGAGATAGGCGAGGACGACAAGTGCAGGAAAGGGAAACTTGTTCCATGCGCGACCGAGCTTGGTGTGGAAATGCTTGCCATGATGGTCGAGCTTGTCGTGTGCCTCTTTCCAGCTCGAAAAGGTCTCTCCGTCGACGGTGACGGTGCCGTCGGCATTGGTATGTACGCTGTGTCCATCGTCCTCTAGCGTATCGATATGCAATCCGCCCGGCCCGACATGGACCTCTTCACCCTTGCGTCTGTTAGCCACATGGATACCATCCCAGCCAACATGGACCTCTTCGCCTTTGTTGGGATCAATAACGTGGATACCGCGTGCGAGAGAAATGTCGACAAGTGGCTTGCCGTCAGAATCCACGTGCTCGGTAGAAGGCTCGGCGCCTTCAGACTCGCCTGAATTATTGGCGTCAACGTCATCGTCGGCCGAGGTGTCGACATCGCTAGCCGCTTCCCCATATAGCAACTCATCCAGTGACACGCCATACAGCGCGGCGAGCGCAATAAGGTTATCGGTATCGGGCGAGGATTCGCTGCGCTCCCATTTACTGACAGCTTGACGACTCACACCCAGCTGGGCGGCAAGCGCCTCCTGAGAAAGCCCGGCAGCTTTGCGGCGATCGACGAGACGCTGCGCCATCGCAAGATCCATGGTGGTTCCTTTCATATGGTGACCGTAATCGAATGAGCCGAGTATGCCGAGAGCAACCGGTAGAGACCACCATTTCTAGTTAGAATCTGCCCCAACCCTACCGCAACTACGAGTAGCAACCCCTAATGGCCTGCCATTTCATGACAAATGTCAGTACGCACAACAGCCAAGAGCCCTCTCAATATGTTGCGGTGGAATAGTTCCTGTTTGGCCTAGCAGGGCCATAAAACTGGAACTATTCCACCGCAACTTACTATCAGGCCACGCGCCCGCAGAGTAGCTACGGGTGCATAGGGTAGGATGCGGCGTGCATTTTTGGGAGTATTCAGCAGCCGAGGGCACCTGCATACTGGATTTTGGGCGAAAGGCAGGCACTATGGGCCGCATTCTGTAAAAAAGACCAGCTTTTGAGGCGACGGGGGCTCATAATCAAGGCTTTCGACGCGGTTTTGCACTCCCATTCCCGCGCCTGCGGGCTCCGGGATGCTGAATACTCCGGAATTTGCACGCCGCCCCCGGGGGTACCCGTGGGCAAAAAGCAACCGCCCCGCCGAAATATACATTCGAAGTAGCAGTTTATGCAAATAGGCGGTTGTGGATGCGTCAACGCCTCGCTAGAACTTGAATCCCGGAACAGGCTACTCGGCGCTCTTGAGGGCGCCGACCATGTCGATCTTATTGAGGGTACGATTGGTAGCGAGGTTGACGATAAACGTAAAGCCAAAGGAAAGCACCACGGCGAGCACGAAGCTCAGCGGCTCGACCTCGACGTCAAAGTACAGCGACGGCATCTGCAAAATGTAGGTAAAGCTCTCGGCAAGCAGGCCACCCAGTGGCACGCCCAGTACGGTGCCAATCGCCGTGAGGATTAACGTCTCCTTGTTGACGTAGTGGTGCACCTCGCCGCGGCGGAAGCCCAGCACCTTAATGGTCGCCAGCTCGCGCTCGCGCTCGGAGATATTCGTGTTGGACAGCGTAAACACCACCACAAACGATAGGCACGCTGCCATAAAGGTCACGAGCACCACGACAGAATTGATAATCGTAAAGTTCGCCTCGTAGTTCTGCCAATGTTCGGCCGTGCTCGAGATGGTGAGCCAACCGTCGCTCTTAATTTTCTTGCTAAACGCAATCTGGTCGGCCGACGAACCCTTAAGCAGCACAAAGACGCCGTTGAGGCGTGCGCTTCGACCGAACGCACGCTCATAGGTACTCTGCGTCATGTAAAGCGTGTTGCCCAGATAGTTGAGCGAGATGTCGCTGACTTTGACCTTGGCAACATTGAGCGACGAATCCTGGACGTGTGCTGTATCGCCCGGCTGAATCCCCAGCACCAGCTGCGAGCTCTTGCTTAAATACACGTCCCCGTCACGCAGGGCGAGCGGTTCTTTGGACTCATCCTCCAGGCGCACGTAATCGCCCAAGTCACCCGTGCGGTCGTCGGGAATCACGATCAGCTGCACGGTCTCGCTCTTGCCGCCAAATGTAAAGGTGACGTTGTCGGTCATAATCGGCAGGGTCGAGGTCACGGTCACGTTGGAATCATTGGCCGCACTGCGCTCATCCAATGCCGCGCACGTCTGCGAAAAATCGTCGGGATTGGCGACCGCCAGCAGGTCATAGCGCGTGATATGCCCGTACTGCTTGGGCGACAGCGCGACCGACGTGTCGCGGATGCCCATGCCGCAGATCACGAGCGCCGTGCAGCCGGCGATGCCGAAGATGGTCATAAAGGCACGTTTTTTGTACCGGAACAGGTTACGCGCCGCTACCTTGTTTAAGAAGCCCATGCGGCGCCAGATAAATCCGATACGCTCGAGCAGAATGCGTGAGCCGGCACGCGGCGCCTTGGGGCGCATGAGCGAAGCCGGCGTCTCGGCCATCTCGTGGCGGCAGGCGATAATCGTGGCGCCCACCACGCCCACAGCAAACAGCGCCACAGAAACGATTGAGGACACGATGTCGTACGAAAGCAGCATCTGGGGCAGTGAGTACATGTCGTCGAACACCGTAAACAGGAACAGCGGCAGGCCCACAAATCCGATGATGTTGCCGAGCACGCCGCCGATCAGACACGCCCACAGTGCGTAGTCTACGTATTTGGACAGGATACGCCCGCGTGAATAGCCGAGCGCCTTGTACAGGCCGATGAGCGTGCGCTCTTCCTCGACCATACGCGTGGCGGTGGTAAGGCTGATGAGCACGGCGACGATAAAGAAGATAAACGGGAACACGGTGGCGATGGCCTCGATTGAAGAACTGTCGCTCTCGACGCTCGAGTAGCTTGCGATATTGCCGCGGTCCTGGATGTACCAGGTGCATTCGCCCAGGTCAGAGAGCTCGGCGCGGGCATCGGCAAACTGCTGGTCGGCGGCGGCACGGCGCTGGTCCAGGTCGGCTTGCGCCTGCGCACGCTCGTCGCTGCCCTCGGCCATGCGATTGATGTTGTCCTGCTCGATCCCAAAGACCATATTCGCCTGACGCTCAGCCGCGTCCAAGCTTGCTGGCGTGTCGACTGTCAACTCCTGAGCACGCGCCTTCTCGCGCTCCTCGCGGATCTTCTCGATATTGCCCTTGACCTCATTGATCTTTGCCGAGTAGGCATCCGAATAGGAGTTGAGGCTCTTGGCTCCCTCGACGACCACGTGAATCGCGGAATAGGACGACGATGTCGCGGCATCCTCACTCACATAGAACTTATAGTCCGCGGCCGAGGCGGCACGGAAGGCGTTGACCGTCGAGTCGGAGCTCACGTCGGTGGGATCGAGAACCTCTGCCGTGATGGTGTAGTCCCCATCGGCAAACTGGTCCTTGGCGCTTTGGTTCGACGAGCTCGCATCGTTGGCGGCAAAGCTCACCGTATCGCCGATTTTCTTGCCCGAAGCCTTCAAAAAACGTGAGGTCACTGCCACTTCGCCCGAAGTCTCGGGCAGCTCGCCGCGCACCAACACCGGTTGATCAATATTCTCTTTAGAGAGACTCTGCACGACAACACGCTCGCGCGTCGTACCCACGGCGGTATAGGCGGTCTCGGTATAGATGCCCTCGGCCGTCTCGACGCCATCGACCTCTTGGATCGCAGCAAGATCGTCATCGGTCAGACCATAGGTCGACTGCACGTTGATGTCATAAACATTCTGCTGGTCAAAGTAAGCGTCGACCGAATCGCACAAGTCCTCGCAGCCCGCCTTGAGGCCGCACATCACGCTCACGCCGAGCGCGGTGATCACGACGATAGACAAGAAGCGCTTAAGACTGCCGCGGATTGTGCGGTAGATGCCACGGCGAAAAACCGTCGGCACCATATCGTTTGAGCTTTGGGCGGTGCGGTAGGTCGTAAAATCCTGCTCGCGCTCCGTGTTCTGCGCGTCGCGGCGTTGGCTGTTGTGGCGATCTTGGTCCATGGGCGCTACCACTCGATCGTCTCGATCGGCACGGGATTTTGCTGGACCGTCTCGCTCTCCACGCGGCCGCTCTTAAAGCGGATCAGGCGATCGGCCATGGGCGCGAGCGCGGAGTTGTGGGTGATGATAATGACCGTAATGCCCTGTTTGCGACAGGTGTCCTGCAGCAACTGCAAGATCTGCTTGCCGGTTTTATAGTCGAGCGCGCCCGTGGGCTCGTCGCACAGGAGCAGCTTGGGGTTCTTTGCCAGTGCGCGGGCGATAGACACGCGCTGCTGCTCGCCGCCCGAAAGCTGTGCCGGAAAGTTGCCCAGGCGTTCGCCCAGGCCAACCTGGCGAAGCGTCTGTTCGGCATCGAGCGAATCGGGGCAGATTTGCGCCGCGAGCTCGACGTTTTCGAGCGCCGTCAGGTTGGGGACCAGATTGTAGAACTGGAAAACAAAGCCGACGTCGGCGCGGCGGTATTCCACGAGCTGCGCCTCGTTGGCAGCGCTCACGTCACGCCCGTCCACCGTCACGGTGCCGGAAGTTACCGTGTCCATACCGCCCAGGATGTTGAGCGCCGTGGTCTTGCCGGCACCCGAGGCGCCCAGGATAATGGCGAGCTCACCGCGCTCAACGGTAAAGCTCGCGCCGTCGAGCGCATGGATGCGGGCATCGCCCTCGCCGTAAGCTTTGATGACGTCTTTGAATTCGATATAGGCCATCGATCGGTTCCCATCTGGTCGGATAACTCTTTAGTATTACCCATTTCACGCCAACCAAAAAGGGACAGGTTCATTTTGGCAGGTTTTATATGGGGAAACGGGGAGCGCAGGCAAGCGCCGGGAGGCAGAGAAATCATCGACGGGGTCAGGCCGACCGCCAAACACAACGCACGCATCTCTATCTGTCAGCAAAATCATTCGAACAGCTGTTCGTTTCTATGATATGATTCCGTTATCTAAGCAGGCCAATACGCAGAAAGGCGGCCAACATGGCGTTCGACTTTAAGAAAGAATGCAAGGAGCTCTACAAACCTGCAAGCAAGCCGAGTATCGTAACTGTCCCGCCTATGAGCTACGTTGCCGTTCGCGGAAAGGGCGACCCAAATACCGAAGGTGGCGAGTATCAAAACGCCTTGCCGCTACTTTACGGCATCGCCTATACCGTCAAGATGTCGAAGAAAGGCTCAAGGAGTATCGAGGGCTATTTCGACTTTGTGGTACCGCCGCTCGAGGGTTTCTGGTGGCAAGACTCCCCGAGCGGCGACATCGATTATGTACGCAAGGACGATTTCAACTTTATCTCGTGCATTCGCCTGCCCGATTTCGTCACCCGAGATGACTTTGACTGGGCAGTCGCGGAAGCCACGACCAAAAAGAAACTGGACTTTTCCGCCGTCGAGCTGCTTAAAGTTGACGAGGGTCTCTGCGTTCAATGCATGCACACCGGGCCCTACGACAACGAACCGGCGACCGTAAACGCTATGAATGAATACACGACCAAGCAGGGCTATGTCCCCGACTTCTCAGACACCCGTTTCCATCACGAAATCTATCTCTCCGATCCACGCAAAAGTGCACCGGAGAAACTTAAGACTGTGGTTCGTCATCCTATCAAGCGCGCCGAATAGCATGGAGCGTCATTTCACGCGCTAGGTTTTAAGCCAGTCAACCAGCCGCCACCTAGGCCGTCCGGTAATTATCCTGACGTGGCCCGTCGCATCTTATAAGTTTGTTTTGCTAAAGCTGGAAAGCCTCTCAACGATGCGCAACTCCAGCCCTTTTTCTATCAAGAGGCTTAAATGAAATACCGGAAGTCGCGGATATCCATCAACGAACAGATAGCACTATTGACAGAAAACAAGGGTCTTAAGTGCTCTGATCAAAACGAACTCGAGCGAGCTTTGGTCGAAGTCGGCCACTACAAACTGTCGGCCTACTGGTTTCCCTGCAAAACCAAATGCAAGTCCGGGATTACCATCTTTCGCGAAGGCACAACATTCGAAACCATCATCTACACGTATGAATTTGACCGAGCCCTCCGGCAGTTAATGTTTGATGCGGTCGACAGAATTGAGATCTACCTCAGAAGCAGAATTGCCTATCTTGCCTCTGAGGAACGCGGGCCTTTCTGTTACCCAGATGTCGCCATAACGAGGCTCAACTCGGCATGCCCATCGCGCTTTGCGCCGCGCTGGGATACGCCGCCGTCTTTGGCAGCGCCACCAATACGCTGCTCGCGCCGATCCTTATTGGCTGCGAAGTCTTCGGCTTTGGCGACTTGCCGAAGTTCTTTATTGTCTGCGTCGTGGCTTACCTGTTCAACATGGATAAGTCGATCTACGCCCTGCAAAAGCGGGCGTAGATGGATGTCCAAGCAGGTGGTCTCAACCGGAAACGGCGTCTTGGCTATGCAAAGTGCTCGAACGTTATTCCTCGTACGCGCCCTCAAGCCGAAGCAGCCACTCCTTGCGATCAAGCCCGCCGGCATATCCG
>CALEDY010000136.1 GCA_937949355.1 uncultured Collinsella sp.
AGCATGCGCCGATTCTAATGATATGGACCACCCACCATGGGCCTAGGCAGTAGAACCTCACAGATCGATAATGGTTGAGTCTCAGAACCCTTCATGGAGTCCATATCATGGCTAGAAAGCGCATCCTATCAACACTCGACACCTCTATCACATACGACGCTCTTGGTCTCGACATCGCCAAGGAAGATGTAGCCCTTGCCGCATTCGGTGATGATCACGATGAACCGTACTTCGTTGACAAGCTGACCTTCGATGGACTCTATGCGCTTCTAGCCGACATGGCTCCAACATTGGTTGCCATGGAGCCGTGTAGCGGTGCTCATCAGATCGCTGAGCATATTGAGGCGCTCGGGCATCAAGTCATGATGATCAGTGGCAAGCATGTTCAGGCGTGGGTTAAGGATCATTGCAACGGGCAAAAGACCGACCTCAATGACGCATTCGCCATCCTCAATTTGGCCTATGACCGGTGGCTGACGCCTATCCGAGGGAAGACGCGCGAAGAATGCCGTCTGCTCGCTCTGCAGGCCTCCTATCGCCAATTACAGGGGCAACGAACGAAGACCCTAGTGCATGTCAAGGCTACACTTCACGCATGGGGGTTCCCAATCCGCACGGGTTCCTTCAACCAGAAGGCCCTGCATGAGCTGATCGATGCCAACCGAGATCTGTTCGGCGATGAAGTGGCTGAGACTTTGCACCTCATGATCAATCGAGTGCGCGATCTCGACCATGACATTGCTAAGGTGCTGAAGCTCCTGACAGAGGCTACCAAGCGTGACCCACGGGCATCCCAGCTTCGGTCCATACCTGGATTCGGTGTGCTTACGACGAGCCGATGGTGTGCTGTGATGGGTGACATCGCAAGATTCGAATCCCCGAAACAGGCCATGGCGTTCATTGGTCTTGTTCCAAACAACAGAATTACCGGACACCACACTGAGACGTCATCAGGTCGTGAAGCTCGCGGCCAAGGGAAGATGTCCAAGCGAGGAGACAAGATGCTCCGATCGCTATGTATTCTGGGCGCAGCTTCATTGTGTTTGATGGTACGCAACAACCGGTTGCCTGACTGCCCGTTCGTTGCTGGCATCAAGGAGCGTCTTGCGTCGCCTCGACCGTGGTTCAAGGTACTTGTCTATGTCGCAGCCAAGCTGGTGCGCATAGCTACAGCTCTCCTCAAATACGGAGAGAAGTTCAGCTTCAAGAAAGCTGGCATTTCGAAGGCGGTACTGAAGCAGTGGGAGCTTGAACAAGCCAAAGCCGCATAAGCCTTCACCGCCTAAAAGAGAACAGTCCGACCTCAAGCAAGATTGATTCATGAGATGCCTCAACGGCGCCGTCAAACAGCCATTCTAGGGTAATTGCAGATACTTGCATTTGTTCTTATCTGGCACTGACGGGTTCCTGTAGTTCATGCTGGGCATGGAATTCCAAACGGAGTCCCGACAGCCCTGAGAGATTGGTGGATGGGCCTCTCGCATGAAGAGAATCTGCTTGAACTGAGTCCGCATGACCTCGTAAAGGGATGCGGTTAAGGGGGGCTTTTTTCCGTCGTTTTCCCGCGTTCCAAGGGGGCCTCATTTTCTGAATTCAGGCGAGCAAGCTCGCTCAAATTAGTACGGCCCCCGGCCACTGCGAGAGCGCATTCGCGCTCTCGCACCTCCTGCGGCGAAAAATACTTGACATCTTGCTTGACAAGAGTGGGTGGTCCAGAGATTGCCCTAGGGCAAGAG
>CALEDY010000137.1 GCA_937949355.1 uncultured Collinsella sp.
CCGTCGGTGTCGTCCCAGATCTCGGGGCCGGTCGTTGCCTTGTGAATGGCCGGGTTCGCGGGGTTCACAAACTGGCCGGCGATGATGCTGTTGGGAGTCTCCTTCTGCAGCTCCTCGGCCTTGGCGATAGCGCCCTTCATGCCCTTGGAGCCGTCGGTGAGCACGAGCTGTGCTCCGTATGCCTGCATCAGCTTGCGGCGCTCGACGGACATGGTCTCGGGCATGGTGATGATCACCTTGTAGCCGCGGGCCGCCGCCACCGAGGCGATGCCGACGCCGGTGTTGCCGCTCGTGGGCTCGATGATGGTGTAGTCGCCGCGCACGAGCTTGCCTGCCTTCTCGGCCTCGTCAATCATGTTCTTGGCGACGCGGTCTTTAACGGATCCGGCGGGGTTGAAGTATTCCAGTTTGACGAGCACGCGGGCCTTGAGGTCCTCGTCGGCCTCAAAGTGGGTGAGCTCCAGAAGCGGGGTGTGGCCGATAAGCTGATCGATGGACGTGTAAACCTTGCTCATGGTGAACCTCCAAAGTGTTCAAGTTGCTGGTTGCCGTGTGGTTTTACGGCGTGTCTAGCAGCTAAACCCATAAACCTTATAGGTTGTTCGTTTAGCTGTTGGCAAGCATAGTAGACACTAAAGCCTAGTAATGCAATAGGAAATAGAAGAATATTACGAGTCGATTAACCATCTTGACCGGAACGGGTATTTCCAAAGCCAATTTTTCGGCTAGAATTTCAACGGACTAAAAGACCGAAAGGCAGCACTATATATGTTGGTTTCTACTAAGGGCAGGTATGCCCTGCGCGTAATGGTTGACCTGGCCGAGCACCAGGCGGCCGGTCGCATCCCGCTCAAAGAGATCGCGGCGCGACAGGGGATTTCCGAGAAATATCTCGAGAACATCTTGGCTACACTCGTGCGCGCCAACATGCTTTCGGGCATGCGTGGCAAGGGCGGTGGCTACGTGCTCACGCGCCCGCCCGAGCAGTACACGGTGGGCGAGATCCTGCGCCTGACCGAGGGTAGTCTAGCGCCGGTCGCCTGCCTGGATGGCGACTGCAAGGGCTGCTCGCGATCTGATAAGTGCCCCACGCTCGACGTGTGGAAGAACCTGGACAAGCTCATCAACGATTACCTCGACGGCGTGACGCTCGACCAGCTCGTCGCCCCCAATGAAGGCTACGACTACGTCATCTAACCCCACTTGCCATGCGGGGACGGGGTGGAACTGGTAGATTTTCTTGCCCTCTGAGACTTGGCAAATAAGAAGGCCGCCCATTTTTGCGATGGGCGGCCTTTGATTTGGTCTGATGCGTTTGTGTGTCGGGGGCGTTCTACTCTTCGGCAATACTATCGAGGATGCTGCGCATGATGGACACTAGGATGCTGCCCATAAAGGCCGAGCCAAAGCCGGCGATGGAGATGCCGACGCCCAACAGGTTGACCGACAGGTAGCTGGCGAGCTCCAGCATAAAGCTGTTGAGCACGAGCTGGAAAATGCCGAGCGTAATGATCGTGAGCGGCAGCGAGATGACCGTGAGGAACGGCTTGACGAACGAATCGACGATGTTGAGGAACAGTCCCACAAAGGCAAAGCAGACCCAGGCCTCGGCAAAGCCGAAAGGTTGGATACCGGGGACGAGGAACGTGGCAATCGCGATGGCGATCGAGGTGAAGAGCCAGTTAAGCATAAAGCGCATGGCATGAATCCTTTCTTGCGCCGGGGTTGCTGGCGTCGCGTGAAGCGGCTGGTGGCGGCGACTTGATGGTTGCGCGGGCGCGCCGCGGTGTTTGGGCGCCCATTGTCTCAAATATTCGTGGAGCTTACGTGCGCATTCGGTTTCTAAACGGCGTTCGTCCTGAAAAACGTGCCGCTGACAGAGAGTCTTGTCGCTTTAGTTTAGTGGTGTGCTACACTGCTACGGGCAAATGGCCCATGCATAGTTTTATTGCATATTACGGGCGAACGATGCCCGATGTCAGTATCAACTTCGATGCCTTATGGCGGGTTTGGCGGTGATCGATGAATATCGAGAACATGTTTGACAAGCCTGATGTCAAGCAGCTGGTCCACGCATTTAGTCTTTTGGACGACGAGAACGATATCCAGGCGTTTTTAACCGATATCTGCACGCCGCGCGAGATCTGCGATCTTTCTCAGCGCCTGCAGGTCGCGCGCTATCTGGATGAGGGCGAGCCCTATGTTGAGGTTCAGGCCCGCACCGGCGCTTCGTCCACCACGGTGAGCCGCGTGTCCAAGGCGCTTAATGGCGAGTACGGTGGCTATCGCAAGATCCTCATCAAACTGGAGGATGGCGAGTAGGCCGGCGGCAACAAACGAATTGCGCAGAACCGTCCCTTCGGGGGCGGTTTTTTGATCCCTTGGGGACGGAGGAAATCTGTTGGCGTGGGGTAAATCTGTCCGCGTGGGCGGGTAGGATGGATACATTGATTATTGCGAACGGTTTGAGTGGAGGACCATGCCTGTTCGAATCTATACCACCCATACCGGTACGGACTTGAGCGATGTCGAGGCGGCGTTGCTCGCCGACCTGGTTGCCCGCCACGGGCGTGCCGTTTTGCTGGCGCCCTCGTTTGCCGAGCTCGACCTGTGCCGTCACGATGCTGCGGTTGCTGGCGCCTCGCTGGGTGTTGACTACAAAACCCCCACGTCGTGGCTCCGTTCGCTGTGGGAGCTTATGGGCGATGGCTGCAGCTTCGTCGACAACATGCAGCGCCAGATGCTGTTCTCGGACATGATCGCCCGTCGCGACGATGCCGACCTGCAACCGCTTTCGCGCAGTCAGGGAACGGTGCGCATGCTCGCGCGCATGGCCCGCGATGTGCTGCCGGGCGTAGCGGGAACGGGTGCCGAGCGCTGCTGCGGCGACGTTTGCCAGCCCGATCCCAAGAGCGACGCCGAGGCTCGCGTGTTCGAGCTGTTGAGTGCCTATGCGAGCGGCTTGGACCGTCGAGACATGGTCGAGCCCTGCGAGGCGGCTGACCTTATTGCCGAGGTGCTGGCCGACAACCTTCCGGCGTGCGCCCGCGCGGTGTGTGTGCGCGGCATCACATCGTTTACGCACGGCCTGCTCGAGTTGCTGTCGGCCGTGGCGAACAATGGGGGAGAGGTCGTTGTGCTGCTTGCCCGCGAGCAGGCGGCGATGCGCGAGGAGCTTGCCGCGGCATTTGATGTCCGCGGCGTACTGTTTGAGGCCGCGCCGCTGGGGGAGGGTGCCGCCGCGTCTGATGCCGCTTGCGGGACCGCCGCTCAGCCTACCTTTGTAGAGGTTGCCGGCCCTCACGCCCGCGCCCACGCCTATGTGGATGCGATCGATGAGCTGGTAAAAACGTGTGAGGACGCCGCGGTCGACGGCGGTGTCGCGGCGTCCGCGGACCCCGTGCGCGTGCTCGTGGTGTCTGCCCGGGCGCCCCAGCTGTTTGGTGAACTCGCTGCCCGTTTGGCGGCGCGTCATATTGCGGCCGAGACAACCGAGTTCACGGCGTTTTCCCAATCCATCGCGGGCAGGCAGTTCACGGCGCTCGCCAATCTGATCGAGCGCATGAAGGCCGCCGATGAGGGCAGCGCCTCCAAGACCGAGTGGTGGCCC
>CALEDY010000138.1 GCA_937949355.1 uncultured Collinsella sp.
GAGCACATTAAGTGCTCTCCGGCTCGTGCGGAACTCGCGATGAACCTTACGTTCCGCGCCACCGAGCAGACGCCTCGGTGTTGAGGCGCGGCTTGTCATGAGAGCATCCGCAACATATGTAAGTTGAAGGCCACATTAAGTGGCCTTCTTTGTATTCGGAAAGCCCATCCCGCTCTGAATATATCCGGACATGGAATATCCGCTTATAAGTCCTTCCATCAACAAAGGGACGCCCTCCCGGGCGGCGGGCACGAAGTTCATCGCGAGTTCCGCACGCAAAGGAAGCCACTTAATGTGGCTTCCTTTGCGCAGGACTGTAGAGCAGGGAACTTCGTGCCCGCCGCCCGGGAGGGCGAAGCATTTAGAAGATGGACCTAGCGCTTATCCCTCCGGGATAAAAGCAGCGCGGCCATGAAAGCAATGATTGCAAGCGTCAGCAACACCAAGAGCAATGCGAGCGTGCTGTCGCCGGTTGCCGCCAGGCCAAACAGACCGGGGCTCTTACTGCCAACAGGTTGTACGGGAATCTTCTCGCCATCGTCCTCGGCGGTGATTTCCCAGCGGATGGTCTTGCTTGCGTCGGCAAGCTCGTTGCCCACCGACGTCGGGACACTTAGTTGCAAATTGAGCACCGTGCTGCCATCGCTCGTAAACGCTGCGACCTGCGTGGGATAGGCGAACACGCTGCCCGGCGTTCCCGTCTGGAGCCAACCGGCAGACGCATCGCCCGCCGACGCCGTTAAGGTAATGGGCGACAGCTGGCGTGCCGTCTCGTGATCGACAACGGCCCGCACAAACACGCGTACCTGGGACTTTACACCCGTGGCACGAACCTCAATCTGCTGCTCGCGCACATCGCCGGGCATTAGACCTTTAAAGGCGGGAAACAGATCGGGCTCCCCCGAGGAGCCCGTCGCCCCCGAGACCGTCAGCTGGCGCGCATTTCCGTCATAGGCAATCGCGGGAGTATCGGCAAACGCACGGGCGGGAACAGCGAGCGTGACCACGCAGAAAATGGCCGCGACCATGCAACGCAAGGAGCGCGCAACACCTTTGCGAATTGGGAACGCCATACTTACGCACCTCCATGCGGCGGCACCAGCACGCCATTCTTGACCGAGCAACCCCATGCATCGTGCACGGCCTCATCGGGCGTCGCCTGGACCGCCTGAGTGGAGATATCCACGACAAGATCGCGACCTTCGGTTGCCTTGAGCTCGGTTACTCTATTAATGAGCATGCCGGTTTCACCGCCGGGAGCAACGGGCGACGTCCAGTAATAGAACCCGTCGCTCGACTTAACCCAGCTAGAAGCCGAGTTCGCGCCCGAGGCATCAGCCACGCTCCACGCAATCTCGTAGTCCGAGTCAGCTTGCGGCTCATCCCACAGGCGAGCGCCGCTCGTCGCATCTTGCCAGTAGATATCCACTGCAGCACGAATATAGGCGGGCGCAGTACCCGTGTTCTTCGCCTTGACATCGCTTTTCACTTTGCCGTTGAGCGTTTCCTGAACCGATGGCGTCACCGATCCGATGCCGAACTGGTTGACCAGCACGCCCGTAACCGAAAGCCAGGCCAGCGTGCCTGCCGTACCGGCCAAGAGGATAACCCCCACCAGCAAGGCGATGATGCGCTTGCGCTTGGACATGCTAATCCTCCTTCTTTGCTACGTTGCCGTTGCTCCAAACGTTATGGGCACGATCGCTGCCGTCGATCCATTTGTCGTTCACACGCGTGTTCGTGCAGGTGAACGTGGCATCGTTCGCGCTCGATGCAGACGAAATCGTCAGCTCGGCAGATTTGCCGGGCGCCTTGCCCGGCGTACTCAGCTCGCCCTCGTAGCGCCATGCCCAAGCCGTGTCTTCCTCGACGGTATAGATGCCCGCCGGAGCGGCGAGCTGCACGCTGCCGACATACCAGGTCTCACCGTTTTCCTGCTGCCGCTTATCGACCTTCACCTCGGCCACGCGCGTCTCGGGAGAGGCTCCCTCCGCCGTCTTCGTCACCTTAAAGCGGAACGTCTGTCCCATGGCGCTGGCATCGGTGGTCTTTTTGACGATCGTCAGCGCATGGGTCTTGGCGAAGTCGAACACGGCATTGCCAGGAGCCTGCCCCCCTTCGCCCGTCTTCTTGGACTCCAGGCGGTTGGTCAAGTCGAACGAACCGTTACCCGAGCCCAAGCTGTAGAGCGAGACATACTGGTCGTTAACGGGTTCCTCCGACATGGACGCACCAGGACCGTAGCTCGCCCGCTTAACGGTAACAGTCAGCTGCGTCCCCATAAACGGCTCGGCGAAGCAGGCCTTAAACGGCGCCTCATCGGCGTTGTTGTCGACTGTGTTGCCAGCGGTGGGATCGAGCAGCCACTTAAGCTGCGCGGTCATGGCTACGGGTCTCTCGGTATCGGACGTATCGTTGGCGGCCACTCGATACGTCACGGGATACAGGTCCATGTCTCCCTTGACCGGATCGCCCTTAATCTCATCCCAAGACTTCGGAGCGCCAACGGCAGGCACATATCGCCACTCCAGGAAGAGTTCGCGCACGCCACCGCTAGTAGCCGTCTGTTCATCGAGCAGCGCGACGATCTTGGAGTGGGCGTCCGGGTCGTATGCCACGGACTTTTTCTCCATCTCGGGATTGCCGTTTTTGTCATAGACCGGGTTGCCGCTCTCATCCACCTTGGGAACATCGACGTTATGGACAAAGCCGGCGCCCGTCGCTCGCTCGCCGTCCGAGTCGACCGTCGCCGTAAAGACGACCGACCCGTCGACACCGTGATAGCGCACCTTATACGGCGCGATCTTATACACCGCGGTGTAGGTCACGCTCTCAAAGGGCTCGCTGCCCTCGAGGGGATACTTCTCGTCATCGGTCAACAGAGTGTATTTGCCATCGGGTTCGTAGTCACGCGACCAGCCGACAAAGTCGTACTTGGTGCCATCCTCGCCGACAACCTCAGCTGTAGCTCTTACTTCCAGCGAAATATGATCGCCAGAGTCGGTGCGCGAAAGAGAACGCACGGAATCGGGGTTATCCAGATTGGCATCGATATTCGATTGGACAATTACCGCGCTGGCACGGTAGACCGGGTACAGCTCCATGGGGGCGTTAACCACAGTGTTTGTATTCACCATGGGGAGGCCGTCCGACCAAACGACATAACCGTTGCCGGATGCCGGTTTAGTTTCCGTCCAGCCTACGAAGGCATTGTATGCGTTCGTTGCAGCATCGATGTCGCCAACGTTATACGTCGGCAGCGGCATGCCATCCTTAAGGCTGCCGAGCGTATTGCCCTCCTGCGCGAGCTTGCCATCGATATCGGTGTCGTTCAGGTGATACACCACCGCAATGGGCGTGTAGTAGGCCACAAACGTGTAAGGCTTGCCCGGCTCCACCGGATAGGTATACGAGTTATTGCCGTCAGATTCGAGCTCCTTAACCTCACCGTTCGGGAGTTCGATTTCGACCTTATTCAGCTTATATCGCTCGCCGCCTGACTTGTATACCGTCGTTTCGATATCAGGAGTCACCGTTGCCGTGGCGGGATCGGTGTCCGCATTGAGATTAGGGGTGATGTCATACCTAGGAACATTCACCTCGGAAGTGCCATTAAAACCGGCGCGGTGCAGGTTGGTGGTGTAGTTGACGTCGAACTTTGCGTAGACGGGATAGGCATCCTGACACTGGGTGACCTTGGAGTCATCCGTCGCCAAGTATGGCGCCGCCTTTTCCGGATCGCTCGTCACATAGGGGTCGTTGGCGACATCATAGATATATTTCCAGACGGCAGAATCCTTCTTGACCTCGGCGGTCGAAATCCAGCCCAGGAACTTATAGCCCGGCACGGCCATGTCGGCATCGGTCGGGGAAGCTTCGAGGGTCAGGGGGCTCTCATACGATCCCTTCTCACCATCTTCTGGTTTTTCGGCCACTTTAACCGACTTATTAACATGCGGGTAGTAATACGTGAACGTCGGATCCGCCCCGTTCACCTTGGTCTGCAGCAAGTTACTCTCATAGCGCCGCGTGGCAGTCCTCACGACATTATCGCCCTTGTTGTAGAAATTAACGTCCGTGGTAATCATCGCGCGAACGTAGTACTTCTTATCTGTACGCACTATGCTCTCGATGGGATTTTTCACATATGTCCAATATTCACCATCGCGCTCAAGCGTCCAGAAATTCAGGCGATAGCGATCATTCACCAGTTTGGCCGTTACGTTCAGCGAAGCCGAAGTCCAAGTATCGCTTAGCGTTGCAGCGCCTGGAAAATCAGTATCGGCATAGAGGTTTTTTAGAGTATCGGCTCCCGTATCGTTTTTAACGTTGTGCGAGTACGCGTTAAGGGGACTCACGACAAGGGTTTCCTTCGTGAAGCGCGTGCCACACGTTTCGTCATACCTATCCTTTATACCGTGGTCAACATGCTCCGGACCCCAGTGGACAACGTTTTCACGCACGAAGGTACTACCGACGTTTTCCTCAAAGGGCGTTTGATAGCGATTCCAAACGGAACAAAGTAGCTTGCTGTCCGTAAACTCATGGTTGGTATAAGCCCGAACGTAATAATCCACTCGGTACTCAAAGCGGGCGATGTAGGTATGCGGCGCGGTTAAATCGACATCTGCGGGGAGCGTATAGCTGGGATCGCGGCTTACGCGCACCTCGAGCGGAGCATCCTCGGTTCCCTTGTTTTCGTACCAACCCAAGAAGCGATAGCCATCGGGCAGCTTGCCGCCATTGGGCAGGGGCGTACCTTCCGTGTTGCACACCTGTACCGTGTAGACGCTGGTGCCGTCCTCGGTAGTCTGGACGTCGACATTGGTTTTGCCCACACCGTCGCGCAGAGTCTTATCGTCGGTTGTGTCCTGCTCATTGCCCTCGAACACCGTTATGATGTTCGACACGTAGTCGCTGTACACCGGGTAGAAGTCGGTAGGACGGACAACCGTGATCTCGCTACCCGCAGGATAAAAAGCTCCCTGATTTTTAAGCTCGGCTAACTGAGTCGAGGTTATGGCGGCATAGCCACCATTCATCCCCGCCTCGCTGCTAGGCTGCGTGGTCCAGCCGATAAATGTCGCGGTAGGCTTCAAGCTGCCGCGATCGGCCGGGACAGCAGGCGTCAGGCCGACGCCATAGCGGTACCAGTCCGTCGATTTATCGTGCGCCGTGCCGTCACGCCAATTGAGCGTCTCACCCTTAACGTTATAGAACAGCACCTGCGCCTCGTATGAAGCGATAAAGAGGTCATTGCCCTTGAAGCCTTCGCTCTCGGCATGCCCCTCACCGTTGTCGGCAGCGTAGATCGAGGTTGTCTCGTGCCTCGCGTTCTCCTCGACACGCTTGCCGTCCTTAACAGCAGCATCATCGGTCTTGCCGTCAAACCAGCTATTGTCTTGGCCAATGCGATTCACGTGTACATTGGGCTCGCGGAACCAACCCATAAAGCGGTAGCCACCGTTTTCATTGGTCAGGCCCTTGGGCTTTGCAGAGGTCTCCTGCTTAAACGTCACCGAAGTATCGCCCGTGGCAAGGCCCTGTGCCGTTCCGGCCAGCACAGCACTCACGGCAAAGGTGTACGGATCGCTGGTGGACTGGTCTTTGCCCAACATGGTTGCCAGAACAGTTGCCGTACCCGCACCGGGAAAATCAATCGTCGCCTTAACGCTCTGACCGTGCACGGGGATGCCCAACCTGTAGTCCATCGCCCACTCATTGGCGTGCTGGGCGCCCGGCGTCTTGTCGTTAGCAGTAGAGCGCATGGTGCCGGCACAGAAGTCGTAATCATGCTGCTCCCACAGCTCACGTGTGACGTAGCGTTCGTCGTCCCAGGGACCGAATCCGGCACCGGATACCGTACCGTCACCCGCAAGGGCGTAAATCTTTTTCTTAGCCGCGGTACCCTGGCTGCTTCCGTTTAGGCTCACGCTCGGCTTAAAGTAGCACTCGGTGACCGTAGCGTCGTCCTTGTTGGCGCGTGCAGCAATACCGCCCAAGTTCACGTCGTTTTGAATAATGGGAATCACAGCGATGGGATTGTACTGACGCGAGCTCAGGTCACCCGCAAAGTGGCTGCGAACGAGCTCGTTGCCTTCTTCGGTTAAAATACGGCCCGCCAGGCCGCCCGTCCACGCGCGCGTTACGGAGACGACGCCCACGTACGATGCGGCATAGCTGTAGCACTGCGCCGTCGAGAAGCAGTCGATGATCTTGGCTTTACCCGCCATGCAGCCCACAAAGCCCGAGGCATACACGTTGTTGCCGCCCAGGGCGCCGATGGCAACATCGTATTTATTGGTAACGTCGGTCATGCCCTTATCGGCAATCGAACCATCCTTGTTGCGCGTAGGCGTCACGCGGCAGTACTCGATGGTCGAGTTCTTAACGTAGCCGGCAAACGCCGCCATATACAGGCCCTCGCCGCCAATGGCCTGTACGCCCGAAGTTGTGTTGTTAACGGCGCGGCCACCACGGACCTCGCAGTTGTAGAGGGTGCAGCCGTCGAGCTCGCCGGCAATCAATCCACCCTCAAAGCCTGCGTTGGTAATAACGTTGAGCATGTTGTTGGCGCACGTAACGTGTAGCGTGCTCTCCATGACCATGACGTTTTCGAAACTGGTGTCGACGGCCTTGCCCACGATGATGCCGCCGCGAAAGTCAGCCCAAATGTTGGCATCCTTGACCAGGAAGTTCTTGATGGTGGCGCCGTCGGTCTCGGCAAAAAAGCCCGTGTCGCGCTCGGGGTCCAAGACCTTATTCTCGTAGTTCAGGCCCTTCACGGTGTGGTTTTGACCGTCAAAGACGCCCTTAAAGGGATGTTCTTTGTTGCCAAAGGAGAGGTGCTTGACCGTATCCTCAACAATGGCATTCATATCATCATCGTTAAGAACGATATCGTTATCGAGATAGACGCGCCACTGCGACGTGTCGCGCTGACGCGACAGCGCGACGCATGCCAAGAAGTCGTTCCTGTTTGTGATATGGAATTCGGTCTGATCCTCGGCATGCGCTGCCGCCGGCAGCACCATAACGCAGCAAAAGGCGATCGCCGCCACGGCAACCAGCCTGCCGAGCACGCCTCGGTTCACGATCTTAATCTTCATGGGCTAGTTCGCCTCCGGCCAGCCCGCGACGTCGAGCACGTCGAGGACGGTATCGTTTGCCTGCTGGTTTTTGGCCTGCACGGCCTGAACGTCGATATCGAGCCTGTATGAGCCGCCGCACGCGGCATCGTGGTAGTCGCCCACAAATCGCAGCGAGTCCATGAGGCTTTCCGTCATGGCGCCGGGGTCGAGCATGCCGCCACGCCCAGCCAATCCACGGTAGTAGTACCACCCATCGCCGCCATCGATCCACGGGGACCCCTCGCCCGCGTTCACGTGAAAGGCAACGTTGCCCGAGGCGTTCGCGCTCGAACCGTCGGGCGCCACCGACGCCATACGCAGGCGCGCGCGAACGTACTCAGGCTGCGCGCCGGCGTTCTCCACGCGCACGATGCGGCTGATGTCAGAGCCCCCGGCCTTGGTATCGGGATAGTCGCCGCGCTCGTTGGCCTCAAACGGAATCTCCTCGCCCTGCTCGTTTAGGGTGTATTCGCAGACTCGTACCTTCACGCTGCCAAACGATAGGACGTTGTTCGCCGGAACCATATCAACGGTAAAAGCCAGCGTGCCGCACAGGCACGCCAGGGCCAACAGCGCCATCGCGGCAAGCGCCAAGGTGCGTTTCTGATTGTCGGAAAGATTGTTGAGCATTACGTTCGCCAATCGTCGATCAAAGGGGGACCGAGATCCCGGCCCGAATATAGGG
>CALEDY010000139.1 GCA_937949355.1 uncultured Collinsella sp.
GTGTCATGCAACGGCACGGGCACGGTCACGCGGCCTTCGTCGTCGCCAGCGATGCCGGGCACGTCTTCGAGCTCATCGGCCGAATCGCTCGGCTCCACGAGCGGACAGATCACGTAGGCTTGCTGCCCCTTTTCATGCGCCTCTCGAATGGCGCCATAGGCCAGGTCGCGACTCGACTCGGTGAGGACGCGCGTCGTCACGCCGGCACCCGGAACGGGACGATGGCGGATGATGCTCGTATCCAGGTCGCCGTAGACCGAAAGCGCCAGCGTGCGCGGGATCGGCGTGGCAGTCATGACCAGCAAGTCGGCACCCGGGCCTTTTGCGCGTAGAGCGTTACGCTGGCCCACGCCAAAGCGGTGCTGCTCGTCGATCACCACAAGCGACAAATGCTTGAACGTGACGTTCTCCGAAAGCACCGCATGGGTACCAAAGAGCACGTCGAGCTCACCAGATTGGAGCCGAGCATGAATCTGATCACGCTCGGCCGCCGGCGTGGCGCCCGTCAGGAGCGCCCAGGTCATGCCAGCCTGCGAGAGCAAGGGGCCGGTCTTATCGGCATATTGACGCGCCAGCACGCCCGTGGGCGCCATAACGCAGGCCTGAGTGCCGCTATCGGCCGCAACCGCCAACGCGCAGGCGGCAACGGCGGTCTTACCGGTACCGACGTCGCCCAGCAGCAGACGGTTCATCACGCGACCGCCATCGCACATATCATGCAGGATGTCCTGGAATGCAGCCTCCTGCTCATCGCTCAACGAAAACGGCAGGGCCTGTTTAAGCGCAGTCAAATGCTCGCCCGCGGCATGCGCATAAGGCACCACGTCGACCATACCGCCATCGTTGCGCAGACGCAGCGCGAGCTGCAAGCAGAGACACTCCTCGTAGGCAAGACGCCGACGCGCGATGTCGCGCTCGGCCATGCTCGAGGGAAAGTGGATCGAGCGCAGCGCACGGGCATTGCTCATGAGCTTCCGCTTTGCGCGCAGCGGCGCGGGAATGGGATCGAACGGATTGACAGCCACTTCGAGCGCACCGCTCACGATACGGCGCATCCACGCCTGGCTCACGCCGTCACTTACGTAGTGGACCGGCAAAATGGTACCCGCGGCGCGCCCGTCCTCAAGCTTTTCAAAGTGGGGCGAGGCCATCTGCTTAAAACCGTAGGCAAACTCGACCTTGCCCATCACGGCCAGGCGTTCGCCCTGCTTAAGCTGTTGGGCAATCCAAGGCTGACGGAAAAAGGCAACCTGCAGCACGCCCGTCTCGTCCACGAGCGAGACCTCAGTCACCTGCATACGCGGACGGGGCTGCTTTTGGACAATACGATCGACCGTGGCAATGATGGTACACACGGTACCGATGGGAGCCATCTCAATGGACCAAGAGCGAGTGAAATCCAGGTAGCGATGAGGAATATGGAGAAGGAGGTCCCCCACCGTCCGAATTCCCAGACGGCGAAGGGCCTCCTCACGTTTACCCGAAACATATTTGAGTCGCGCGATATCCTCGTCGAGCGCATTGCTCTGGGCAAAACGCTCCGAGACGCGCGGCACGGAGCACAGCTCGGACATAGGCAGAGCCTACTCGATCGAGAAGATCACGGGATAGAGCGGCTGCTCGCCACGATGGGCGTCGATCTCCAAGTCGGGCTGAGCTTCCTCGATGGCCTCGACGATCTCCTGGAAGGCCTCGTCGGACAGTTCCTCGCCGGCCAGAATCGTCAGCGCGTCACCCTCCTCTTCCTCCTGCATGCGGTTGATGCAGTCGAGCGTGACCTGCTTCACGTCGGAGCCGACCACGTCGATGGAGCCGGCGATGATGCCCATGACGTCACCGGAGTGAATCGGCGAGCCGTCGGAGGCGCTGGAGTCGCGCACGGCGCGGGTGACCTCGCCATCGCGGACCTCGCTGATGGCATCGACCATAGCGGCAACGGCGTCCTCGAGCTCGGAATCGGGCAGGACCGCGAACAGCGCGGAGAAGGCCTGCGGGACGGTCTTGGTGGGAACGACGGCAACCTTCTTGTCGGTGCAGGCAGAGGCAGCGGCCTCGGCAGCCATGCGGATGTTGCCGTTGTTGGGCAGGATGATGACCGAGGTCGCGTTGACCTGGTCGACGGCGCCCAGCAAGTCGGCGGTCGAGGGGTTCATGGTCTGGCCACCCGACACGATCACATCGACACCGAGAGACTTGAGGATATCAGCCTCGCCGGAGCCGGCGGCAACGGCGACAAAGCCCAGGGCCTTCGCGGGCTCGGCGGCCTTCTCCTGGTCCTCGTGGATCTTAGCGGTACGGTCGTGGGCCTCCATCTCCATGTTGTGGATAAAGACCTCATAAATCTGACCGAGCTGCAGCATGTGCTCGAGCACCAGGTTGGGGGTGTTGGAGTGCACGTGGATCTTGTAGTCGGGGTAGGCACCAACGAGCAGCTCACAGTCGCCCATAGAGCCCAGGAACTTCAGGCACTCGTCCTCGTCAAACGGGGCGTCGGCCTTAAAGAGGAACTCGTTGCAGTAGCGGAACTCCGAGCCCTCCCAGTCGTCGTTAGCCTCGATCTCAACACGGCCAAGAGCGGCATCGCGAGCAGAGCCGGCGGAATCGAACGTAGCAGAGAAATCCTCGACCACGGTGCTGCGGCCAAGTGCGGCAGCCACGAAGTTCTCGAGGAAGATGGCAAAGCCAAAGGCGCCGGAGTCGACCACGCCGTTCTCCTTGAGGACGGGCAGCAGGTCGGGCGTGCGGGCGACGGACTGGTAGGCCTCGACGACGATGGCGTCGAGCGCATCCTCGGCAGAGAACTTCTTCTTCTCGCACTCGTCTGCCTTCGTCGAAACATCACGCAGGACCGTGAGGATCGTGCCCTCGATGGGCTTACGAACAGCCTGGAAGGCAACCTTGACGGCGCGACGGAAGGCGAAGGCGATATTGGCGGACGTAATGGGCTCATCGGCAGAGACAAGGCCCTCGGCCACACCGCGCAGGATCTGCGAGGTGATGACGCCGGAGTTGCCGCGGGCGCCCATGAGGGAGCCGTG
>CALEDY010000140.1 GCA_937949355.1 uncultured Collinsella sp.
AGACCGAGGTGCGCGACGTGTGGCGCGACCCGGCGAGCTTTGAGCTCGACCAGGCCGCTGTGCTTGCGGCGGCGCCCGAGTGCAACCTGGCCATCGTGACCTCGCCCAACAATCCCACGGGCGACGTGGCTCCGCTCGACTTTGTCGCGGCGCTGTGCGACGCCTGCCCCGGCATGGTGATGGTCGACGAGGCCTACGTTGAGTTTGCCGACGATTCGTTTGGTGCGGCCACCACGGCGCAGGGGCTTATCGCCGAGCATCCCAACCTGGTGATTCTGCACACGCTGTCCAAGGCGTTTGGCGCCGCCGGCACGCGTCTGGGCTACGTGATCGCGGCGCCCGAGGTTATCGACGTGTTCGCGGCGATTCGCCAGATCTACTCGGTCAACGTGCTGAGCCAGGCGGCGGCACTTGCCTGCGTGCGTGCCCGCGATGCCTATACGCCCGTGGTGGCGCAGGTCGCATCCGAGCGCGAGCGCGAGCTGTGCTCCCTGCGTGCAATGGCTTCCGAGGGCCTGCCCGTGGAGGCATGGCCGAGCGCGGCGAACTTTGTGCTCGTACGCACGCCGCACGCCACGCGCGTGCGCGAGCGTCTGCGCGATGAGTACTCCATCCTGGTGCGCGACTTTAGCTACGCGCCGGGACTTGCGGACTGTCTGCGCATTACCGTGGGCACCCCGCGGGAAAACGACGAGGTACTGGCTGCGTTTGCCGCGCTGGTGAAGGAGGAGATGTAGATGGGCCGTTATGCCGAGGTAACCCGTAAGACGGGCGAGACCGATATTGTCGTCAAGCTCGATCTGGATGGATCCGGCGTGTGCGACATCTCGACCGGCGTGCCGTTTTTCGACCACATGCTCAACGCCTTTGGTCGCCACGGTCTGTTTGATTTGACGGTGCATGCGGTGGGAGACGTGGAAGTCGACGCGCATCACACCGTCGAGGACACGGGCATTGTGCTGGGCGAGGCGTTTTGCCAGGCGTTGGGCGACAAGGCGGGCATTACGCGCTTTGCCGACGCGGCGATTGCCATGGACGAGACGCTCGTAATGGCCGCCGTGGACATCTCGGGCCGCGGGCAGGCCTACTGCGAGCTGCCCGTGCCGACCGAGCGCGTGGGCAGCTTCGATACCGAGTTGGCCGTCGAGTTCTTCTATGCCTTCGCGCGCGATGCCAAGCTCACGCTGCACGTGCGCGAGCTGGCGGGCGGCAACTCGCACCACATTATCGAGGCCGCCTTTAAGGCCGTGGGCCGCACGATGCGCCACGCCTGCGAGCTCGATCCCCGCGTGCAGGGCATCCCCAGCACCAAGGGCTCACTGTAACCTACCAAAAAGGGACAGGTTTATTTTGGCAGGTTTTATCTGCGGAAATGCTGTCTCGAGTGTTGGGTGAACGTTTAACCGACCAAAATAAACCTGTCCCTTTTTGGCAGGTTTTGGATAAGAAAAGGGAGGGTCGCGTGGGCGAACCGAAGATCGTGGTGGTCGACTACCACAAGGGCAACTTGTCGAGTGTCGTGCGCGGGCTTGCGCGCGCCGGTGCCGTCGCCTGCACGTCGGACGATCCGGAGCAGATCCGTAATGCCGACGGCCTGGTTATCCCGGGCGTGGGCGCGTTCTACGACGCAATCGCCTTTATGCGCCAGAGCGGCGAGGCGGACGCGGTGCTCGACGCCATCGCCGCCGGAACTCCACTGCTCGGCATTTGCCTGGGCCTTCAGCTGTTTTTTGAGCGCGGTAACGAGGGCGTGCCGGCGGACGAGGGCGCGGTCGCGGATGACGACGCTCCCGGGCAGGCCGGTGGCCCTTGGGTTGATGGCCTAGGGATCATGCGCGGCTCGTGCACGCGCCTGGAGTCGAGTCGACTGAAGGTGCCGCACGTGGGCTGGGATCAGGTGCACATGACGCCCGCCGGTGCGGCCGATCCGCTGCTCGCCGGTTTTGCCGAGGGCGCCAACATGTACTTCACCCACAGCTACGCGGTGGCCGACGATGCCGATGTCGCCGATGTTCTGGCTCGCACGCACTACACGCGGAGCTTCCCGTGCATCGTGCGCCACGGCAACGTGTGGGGTTGCCAGTTCCATCCCGAGAAATCCTCCGCGCTGGGTCAGCGCATCCTTAAGAACTTCGTGAACATCGTCGAGGAGGCCGGCCGATGATCCTGTTTCCCGCAATCGATTTGATCGGCGGCAAAGTCGTGCGCCTGGAGCGCGGCGACCGCAGTCGCTGCAAGGTATATTCCGACGACCCGGTGGCTGTTGCCCGCTCCTTTGCCGAGCAGGGCGCAAGCTGGGTGCACGTCGTCGACCTGTCTGCCGCCTTTGGCGAGGACGAGGACGCGTGCGCTGCCAACTCGGCGGCGATTAAGGCCATCTGTGGCGTCGACGGTCTGTCCGTGGACGTGGGCGGCGGCGTTCGCTCGCTCGCCCGCATCGACGAGCTGGCCGGCTACGGTGCACGCCGCATCGCGCTGGGCACGGTGCTTGTGACCGAGCCGGGCTTTGCCGAGGTTGCGGCCCGCGGCTTTGGCGAGCTGCTGGTGGCAGACATCGCCGCGCGCGACGGCCAGGTCAAGGTGAACGGCTGGCGCGACGGCGCGGGCGTGGCGCTCGACGATGCCGTGGCGCAGCTCAGCGAGCTGGGCTTTAAGCACCTGGTCTACACCGACATCGCGCGCGACGGCATGCAGACGGGCATCGACGTGGCGGCGTATCGCCATGTGGCGCAGGTTGCGGGTTTTCCCGTCGTGGCTTCGGGTGGCATCTCAACGCTCGACGACATCCGTGCGCTTGCCGCGGTGGGCGAGGACGCCATCGAGGGCGCCATTACCGGTCGCGCGCTCTACGAGGGCAACTTCACGCTGACCCAGGCGCTGGCCGCCGCCCGAGGTGAGGAGTAGCCCATGCTTACCAAACGCGTGATTCCCTGCCTGGACGTTAAGGACGGCCGCGTGGTCAAGGGTGTCAACTTTGTGAGCCTGCGCGATGCGGGCGACCCGGTTGAGCTGGCGCGAGCCTACGATCGCGAGGGTGCGGACGAGGTCGTGTTTTTGGACATTACCGCGACGAGCGACAACCGCGCGACGACCATCGAGATGGCGGCGCACGCGGCCGAGGAGCTCGCCATTCCCTATACCGTGGGTGGCGGTTTCCGCGACCTGGCGGGCATGCGCACCATGGTTGCCGCCGGCGCCGACAAGGTGTCGCTCAACTCCGCTGCCGTGCGTGACCCGTCACTGATCAGCCAAGCTGCCGCGGCGTTTGGCAGCCAGGCCGTGGTCGTGGCGATCGATGCCAAGCGCGTCGGCCTGCCCGGCGAGCCGGGCGCCGACAAGTGGGAGGGCTTCACG
>CALEDY010000141.1 GCA_937949355.1 uncultured Collinsella sp.
GGGTTACCTTGCTCCGGGAAGTGGGCTTCGCGAACTTCCCGGAGCAAGGTAACCCGCCCGGAGGCGGCCCTCTCGACCGTTTCGATATGCGGGGGCTGATATTTTTTAATGTATTGGGGACATGGCTGTTGCTGCCTTGGAGACCTCGCATCTAACTTTGGTCAGCCAAGATTACATTGCCGGGGCCGGGGCGCCTGCTTTGGTTTGAGAAGTTCGCGGAGCCCACTTCTCAAAACAAAGCAGGCGCCCCGGCCCTCGTGGAATATCGTGGAATAGATAAGGGGGTAGCATGAGCTTTACGAGTGTGGCGCTTCAGATGTTGACGGTTTCGTTGCCTATTTTGTTGGGGTGGTGTATCGCCAGGCTGGGGTTTATGAAAGCGGAGTTCGAGCGCGAGCTGTCGCATCTGCTGTTGCAGGTGGCGCTGCCGTGCTTGGTGCTTTCGTCAGCGCTGGGCGATGATGTGAAGCTTCCGAGCGTTGCCGATACGTTTTCGCTCATGGGTCTGTCCTTTGTGATGTATGTGGTGACGATCGTTATTGCGTTTGCCGTCACCGCTGCTCTTCGCGTTCCCAAAGGGACGGAATGCTCGTATCGCTTCGCCGTGCTTTTCGGTAATGCCGGGTTTATCGGTTTTCCGGTTATTTCGGCGGTGTTGGGAAAACAAGCGCTGTTGTATGCATCGATTGCGCTTATCCCCCTAAACCTTCTTATGTTTACCGTCGGTGCCATGTTATTTAGCGGAATGGATGGTGGCCTTAAAAAGCAGATGCGCAATATTGCCGCCTGCTGCAAGAGTCCTGGTCTCATTGCAAGTGCTGTTGTGCTTGGGATTGTGCTAACCGGATGGACCGATTGGGGCGTGTTGGGCGACTCGATTTCCATCGTTGGCACCATGACCACTCCAGCGGCATTGTTGCTCATGGGGTCGTCTATCGCCAAGTACCGTCCGCTCGAGATGCTTACCAATTGGCGTGCCTATGTCGCCGTAGCGTTTCGCCTGGTTGTCGTGCCGGTGGCATGTCTTGCCGTCGCGCGCTTGTGGCCCGGCATGACGCCCATGTTTATCGCGACGCTCGTGCTCGAGATGGCAATGCCGGTGGGCAGCAACGGTACGCTGTACTGCCTACAATACGGTAAGGATGCACGCCCCATGATGCAGTGCACGTTTTTGTCGATCATCTGCTCCATTCTGACTATCCCGCTCGTAACCACGCTGTGCGGGTAGGCAACCCGCCCGGAGGCGGCCCTCTCGACCGTTTCGATATGCGGGGCTGATTCTTTTTTATGTAATGGGGACTTTGCTGATGCTGCCCCGGAGACCGCGCATCTGACTTTGGTCAGCTCGAAATACATCGCCGGGGCCGGGGAGCCTGTCTTGTTTTGAGAAGTTCGCGAAGCCCACTTCTCAAAACAAGACAGGCTCCCCGGCCCTCGTCCGTATGTTCTTCCGCTGAGCGAGCGGGACCTCGGACGTTTTTCCGGATGGGCTGCCGGTGCCCTTCGCCGTGGAGGTGAGCCGCGGGCAATCCGCTCCAATGTTTCCAAATGAATACGCTGTGAGCCGCGGGAGACGATTCTCCCCGCAAGCACTCTAGTATGCTAAAGTACCCAGAAGACCGGCGGAGCTATGCCGGTCTTCTGTTCTATACGAAGCACAGCATGAGGAGGCTCACCAGATGACGGCCACACCGTGGGGATTCCGGGACATATTGCCCGAGGAGGCTCAGGCGCGCGAGGAGATTGCGCTGACGGTGAAGGGCTGCTTCAGGGAGCATCATTACCTGCCGGTCGAGACGCCGCTGCTCGAGGACAAGGGTTCGCTCGAGGAAGGCGGCCGCATTGCGGACACGCCGTTCAAGCTTTTTGACGATGACGGTCGCCTGCTGGTGGTCCGTCCCGACAACACGCTGCCGATCGTGCGTCTGGTTTCGACCCGCATGCGCGCGGCCGACCTGCCCTTGCGCCTGCGCTACGAGGCGCCGGTGGTTCGCGAGTGCCAGCGCAATGCCGGTGGCTCACGCCAGTTTACGCAGCTGGGCTTTGAGCTTATCGGTGCGGGCGATACCGCGGGCGATGTCGAGATTGTCTCGCTGGTCGCCGAGGGCATGCGCAAGCTGGCGCTGCCCGATGCGCGCGTCATCGCAGGTAGCGTGCGTCCGTTTAAGGAGCTGCTCGCGGCGTGCGAGGATCGCGAGCTGGCTGCCGAGGCCCTGCGTTGTGTGCACGCCAACGACTTTGTGGGCCTCGATGCCCGCGTGGCGGCAAGCGCCGAGCCCGAGGCCGTCAAGGCTGCCATCAGCGAGCTGCCGCGCTTACACGGCGGCGCCGAGGTACTCGACCGCGTCGATGCGCTTCTGGCGGCGGCGGGCATTGTCGCGCCGCTCACGCGTGAGCTGCGTGCTCTGGTCGAGGGCCTGGCTCCCGAGGACGCCCAGGTGCTGTCGTTCGACTTCTCCATCATGAACTCTTTTGATTACTACACGGGCCTGGTCTTTAAGGCCTATGCCGGCGGTCTGCCTGACCCGGTCGGTTCTGGCGGCCGCTACGACTCCATCTTTACCGGCGCATTTGGCGACGGCATCGAGGTGCCGGCGGCGGGCTTCGCCTTTTCGCTCGAGCGTCTGGAGGCAGCGCGCACCTCGGCCGAGGACGCCGCTTCCGACGGCGATCACGCCGTGGGCCGTGGAGCCGAAGGCCCGCTGCGCATCGCCGTGCCCAAGGGCTCGCTTAAGGCCGACACGCTCGACGTGCTCGAGGCTGCGGGCCTGGACGTCTCCGAGCTGCGCGATCCCGGCCGCCACCTGATTGTGCGCGGTCGCGACACGCGTGCCGGCGAGGGTGCGGTCGGCGATATTGAGTTTGTCATCGTGCGTCCCAGCGACGCACCGGCCTTTGTGGGTTGCGGCGGTGCTGACTGCGGCATCTGCGGCTGGGACTCGCTCATCGAGGCCGACCTCAACCTGCTGCAGCTCGTCGATCTGGGCTACGGCCTGTGCACCTTTATTGAGGCGGAGCCCGCGTGGCGCGCCGGCCAGGCCGAGCGCAACTATGCCCGTCGCGGATCGCTTCGCGTGGCCACCAAGTACCCGCGCATCGCGAGCGCCTGGTATGCCGAGCGCGGCGTGAATGCCGATATCGTTTCGCTGCACGGCAATATTGAGCTGGGCCCCATCGTCGGCATGACCGATCGCATCGTGGACATTACCGCCACGGGCGCGACCCTGCGCGACAACGACTTGGTCATCACCGGTCGCATTATGGATTGCACGGCCCGCTTCTTCGTCAACCCGGGTGCCGCGCGCTTGGATCCGCGCGTGCGCAACCTGGCCGATCGCCTGGCGACTGCCGTGAAGGACAAGCATTTTGAGCCCGTCGCGGGCTCGGCACAATAGCGCGAGCACGCACGGGCGCCCCAACGTCCGGGCTGCGGGTCGATTGTCGCCACCGCCCGGCTTCTCGTTTCTCAAACGCAACCTCAACCGATAGGGGATACCGATATGAAGACCATTAAACTTGCTCCCGGCGAGCGCCTCGTCACTAATCAGCTCAACCGCAAGGGCGTGCTGCCGCAAAACATCGTCGACGCCGCCCGCGATATCGTGGCCAACGTGCGCGCTAACGGCGATGCCGCGGTGCGCGATTGCTGTCAGCGTTTTGACGGCGTTGAGCTGCAGAGTTTCCGTCTGCCGCAGGAGCAGATCGATGCTGCGCTTGAAGGCCTCGACCCGGCCTTTGTCGCCGCGCTCGAGAAGGCCGCGCGCCAGATTCGCGAGTTCCACCAGCGCGAGGTCGAGCAGAGCTGGTTTACCACGCGCCCGGACGGCACGATGCTCGGCGTCAAAGTGACCCCGCTCGCCGCGGCCGGTATCTACGTGCCGGGCGGCCGTGCGCAGTATCCCTCCACCGTGCTCATGAACGCCATTCCCGCCAAGGTGGCTGGCGTCAAGCGCGTGGTCATGGTGACCCCGCCGCAAAAAGACGGTCTGATCAGCCCGTATACACTCGCGGCTGCCAAGCTCGGCGGCGTGGACGAGATCTATATGGTGGGCGGTGCCCAGGCCGTGGCCGCGCTGGCGTACGGCACCGAGACCATTCCGCGCGTCGATAAGATTACCGGCCCGGGCAACGCCTTTGTCGCCGCGGCTAAGCAGATCGTGTCGGGCGATGTGGGTATCGACATGGTCGCCGGCCCGTCCGAAGTTTGCGTGCTGGTCGATGCCACGGCCAAGCCTATGGTGGTCGCTGCCGACCTGATGGCTCAGGCCGAGCACGATCCGTTGGCCGCCTGCTATCTGGTGACCTGCGACGAGCAGTTTGCTCGCGAGGTCGAGGCCGGCATCGACATCCTAGTGGCGCAGTCGCCGCGAGCCGAGATCACGCGTGCCTCGCTCGACAACGAGGGCACGATCGTGGTTGCCGCCGACATGGCCGCCGCCGTCGAGGCCGTGAACACTGTGGCGCCCGAGCACCTGGAGCTGCACTGCAAGGACGCAATGGGCCTGCTCGGCGGCATTCGCAACGCCGGCGCCATCTTTGTGGGCGCCTGGAGCTCCGAGCCGCTCGGCGATTACGTCGCCGGCCCTAACCACACGCTGCCGACCGGCGGCACGGCCATGTTTTCCAACCCGCTTTCGGTGGAGGAGTTTGTCAAGCGCTCGAGCGTTATCTGCTATACGCCCGAGGGTCTGCTTTCCGACGCTCCCGCCACGCAGCGCCTGGCTGAGGCTGAGGGCCTGTGGGCGCACGCGCTTTCGGCCGCATTGCGCCGTCGCGTGCTGGAGCAGGGCGAGGATTCTGTGAGCGCCGAGTCGCTGGCTGCGGCCGATCTGACCAAGGTTGCCTGGCCGGGCGACGCCGTGACGACCGTTGCCGAGGGCGTGGATCTGGCGGCCGCTGCGGGCAGCGCCGCTGGCGCGGCCGGCGAGGAGGCCTAAGATGGCCGAGCTTTCACCCCGCATGAAGGAGCTCGTCCAGCCTTACTTGGCCGGTATTGAGCCCTACGATCCCAACTTTACGCCCACGCGCATCAATCTTTCGGCTAACGAGAACACCTATCCCGTGCCGGCTGGCGTGCGCGAGGCGATTGACGCGGCCCTGGCTGCCGCGCCACTCAACCGCTATCCCGATCCCATGTCCAACGACCTGCGCGACGAGCTTGCCGCCTGGCATGGCGTGACGCGCGAGAATATCTGCGTGGGCAACGGCGGCGATGAGCTGCTCTATAACTACCTGCTGGCGTTTGGCGGCGCGGGGCGGACTCTGCTCAACTGCCCGCCGTGCTTTAGCGAGTACGCGTTTTTTGCGTCGCTCTGCCAGACCGAGGTGCGCGACGTGTGGCGCGACCCGGCGAGCTTTGAGCTCGACCAGGC